>NZ_CP087106.1:5636789-5952684 GCF_028583545.1 Methylobacterium sp. NMS14P
CCTACCTGACCATCCGCACCCGCGGCGGCGACGAGGTCGGGCAGGTCGAGACCGGCAAGCGCTTCTACCCGAGCCGCAAGATGGCGGTGACGGAATCGGGCCTGCTGACCAACGGTGCCAGTCAGGTCTACGCGAGCCTCGGGGAGATCGGGCAGGACGGCGGCGTCGGCCTGCGCCTCTACTACAAGCCGCTGGTCCTGCTGATCTGGCTCGGGGCGGTGGTGATGGCCGCGGGCGGCGGCCTGTCGCTCACCGACCGCCGGATGCGCGTGGGCGTCCCCGCCAAGGCGAAGGCGCGGCCGCTCCCGGTCGCGGTGCCGGCCGAGTGATGGCGCGCCGCTCGCTCCGGCCCGCGCTGGCGGCGCTCGCCCTGCTGGCGTCGCTGCCCGCCCTCGCGGTGCAGCCCGACGAGGTGCTGAAGGACCCCGTCCTGGAGCACCGCGCGCGGGAGATCTCGGCCGAACTGCGCTGCCTCGTCTGCCAGAACCAGTCGATCGACGATTCCGACGCGCCGCTCGCCAAGGACCTGCGCCTGATCGTTCGCGAGCGGCTGGAGAAGGGCGACAGCGACACGGCGGTGCTCGCCTACGTCGTGGCCCGCTACGGCGAGTTCGTGCTGCTGCGCCCGGTCTTCGCGCTGCACACCCTGCTGCTGTGGCTGACCCCGGTGCTCGCGATCCTGCTCGGCGGGCTCGGCATCTGGCGCCTCGCCCGTCGCCGCCCGGCCGCGCCGGCCCGGAACCTGTCGGCCGCCGAGGAAGCGGAGGTCGCGGCACTGCTGCGACGGGAGTAGAATCGCGGGCGGAAGCGATTCGCCCGCCCCGTTCGGCACGAGTCTTGGATCGGGCCCTCGCAGACCGCACGATCGGCGACGCGCCCGGGGCAGGACGATGACGGCCGCTACCCTCACCATCTCGAGCCGCAATTACTCCTCGTGGTCCCTGCGGGGCTGGCTGATCTGCCGGATGGCCGGCCTCGACTTCCGGACCGAGGTCCTGTCCGGCACCGACGCCACCACCCGGGCGGAACTGCTGCATCTGTCGCCGTCGTTCCTGGTGCCGCGCCTGCGCCACGGCGACGTGGTCGTCTGGGACACCCTGGCGATCGCCGAGTACCTCGCCGAGACCTTTCCGGATGCCGGCTCCCTGCCCGGCAACGTGGCGGAGCGCGCCCATTGCCGGTCCATCTCCGGCGAGATGCATTCCGGCTTCGTCAATCTGCGCTCGGCGCTGCCGATGAACCTGCGCGCCTTCCACCCCGACTTCCGCGTGTTCAACGGTGCGAAGGCCGATATCGAGCGCATCGTCACGATCTTCGACGACTGCCTGGACCGCTATGAGGGGCCGTACCTGTTCGGCGCGCGGCCGTGCCTGGCGGACGCCATGTTCGCCCCCGTCTGCACCCGTTTCCGCACCTACGACGTCGCGTTGCCGCCTCGCGCCGCCGCCTATCGCGACGCGATCCTGCACTGGCCGCTGATGGTCGAGTGGGCGGAAGCCGCCGCCGACGAGCCGGACGAGATCGAGGAACTGGAGATGGAGTTCTGAGGCGTTCCCTGCGCGGTGACCGGACAGCCTGAGGAGGCTCCCCACTGTACGGCGGCAGACCTCCCGATCGGCGCGAAAATGCAGTTTCTTGCAGGGCACAAATTCATGTTGCGGCGCACGCAAGAAAAATCAGGTTCCCCAGCGCCTCGAAAAGACAAGTCCTGACAGCCAGTTAACGAACTTTGCTCGCTCCGCCGGGCGGCGAGTTACAGCTCGACAAACGTCCTTTGTCGAGCGACCGGACTGCGCGATTGAAGCCAACCGGCATTTCTGTTCCTCTTCGCATTAGAACAGGAACAGACTGGGCTGGAAACCATGGCGCGTCACGAGCCCTGGAGCGCCGAGCGCGCCACCGGGATCATCGCCGAACACACCCATCTCGAAGGGGCCACGCTGCCGATCCTGCACGCGCTGCAGGAGACGTTCGGCTACGTGGACCAGGGCGCCGTGCCGCTGATCGCGGACGCCCTGAACCTGTCGCGCGCCGAGGTGCACGGCTGCATCACCTTCTACCACGACTTCCGCGCCCACCCCGCCGGCCGACACGAGGTGAAGCTGTGCCGGGCCGAGGCCTGCCAGGCCATGGGTTCGGACAAGCTCCACCGCGAGATCCTCGGCCGCCTCGGCTGCGGCTGGCACGAGACCACCGCCGACGGCAGCGCCACGGTCGAGCCGGTCTACTGCCTCGGCCTCTGCGCCAACGGCCCCGCCGCGCTGGTCGACGGTGAGCCCGTCGCGCACCTGACCGCCGACGCCCTCGAAGCTGCCCTGACGGAGGTGCGCCAGTGAGCGTCACGCTCTACGTTCCGCGCGACGCCGTCGCGCTCGGCCTCGGCGCCAACAAGGTCGCCCGGGCGCTGTTCGCGGGCGCCGAGCGCCGCGGCCTGGACGTCACCATCGTCCGCACCGGTTCCCGCGGCCTGTTCTGGCTGGAGCCGATGGTCGAGGTCGGCACGCCCGAGGGGCGCGTCGCCTACGGGCCGGTGACGGTCAAGGATGTCGATGCCCTGCTGGATGCCGGCCTGACCTCGGGCGGCGACCACGCCCTGCGCCTCGGCGATCCGGAGGAGATCCCCTACCTCGCCCGGCAGCAGCGCCTGACCTTCCACCGCTGCGGCGTGATCGACCCGGTCTCCGTCGAGGATTACCGGACCCATGGCGGCTATCGCGGCCTCGAGGCCGCCCTGAAGCTCGATGCCGAGGGCATCGTGGCGGCGGTGCGCGACTCCGGCCTGCGCGGCCGGGGCGGTGCCGGCTTCCCGGCCGGCATCAAGTGGAACACCGTGATGCTCGCCAAGGCGGACCAGAAATACGTGGTCTGCAACGCCGACGAGGGCGATTCCGGCACCTTCGCCGACCGGATGATGATGGAGGGCGACCCCTTCAACCTCATCGAGGGCATGACCATCGCGGGCGTCGCGACCGGCGCCACCCGCGGTTACATCTACCTGCGCTCCGAGTACCCGCAGGCCTTCGCCACTCTGAAGGAGGCGATCGCCAACGGCGTGACGGCCGGCGTGCTCGGCGACAACATCCTGGGCTCGGGCAAGAGCTTCCACCTGGAAGTGCGCCTCGGCGCCGGCGCCTATATCTGCGGCGAGGAGACCTCGCTGCTCGAGAGCCTGGAGGGCAAGCGCGGCATCGTGCGGGCGAAGCCGCCGATCCCGGCGCTCAAGGGGTTCCTCGGCAAGCCGACGCTGGTCAACAACGTCATGACCTTCACGGCCGTGCCGTGGATCCTGGAGAACGGCGCCAAGGCCTACGCGGATTACGGCATGGGCCGATCGCTCGGCACCCTGCCGATCCAGCTCGCCGGCAACGTCAAGCACGGCGGCCTGATCGAGATGGCCTTCGGCATCACCCTCCGGCAGGTGATCGAGGATTTCGGCGGCGGCACCCGCTCGGGGAGGCCGGTCCGGGCCGTGCAGGTCGGCGGGCCGCTCGGGGCCTACTTCCCCGACCATCTCCTCGACACGCCGCTCGACTACGAGGCGATGGCGGCCAAGAAGGGCCTCGTCGGTCACGGCGGCATCGTGGTGTTCGACGACACCGTCGACATGGCGAGCCAGGCCCGCTTCGCCTTCGAGTTCTGCGCCACCGAGTCCTGCGGCAAGTGCACCCCCTGCCGCATCGGCGCCACCCGCGGCGTCGAGACCATGGACAAGGTGATCGCCGGCATCCGGCCGGACGCGAACCTGAAGCTGGTCGAGGACCTCTGCGAGGTCATGACCGACGGGTCGCTCTGCGCCATGGGCGGGCTGACGCCCATGCCGGTGATGAGCGCGATCACCCACTTCCCCGAGGATTTCAGGCGCGCCGGCGATCTGCCGGCCGCGGCCGAGTAAGGAGGCGTCGATGGGCCTGATCAAGGAGATCGACTACGGCACGCCGATCCGCGTCAACGAGCAGACGGTGACGCTGACGATCGACGGCATGTCGGTGACGGTGCCGGCCGGCACCTCGGTGATGGCGGCGGCGATGCATGCCGGCACGCAGATCCCGAAGCTCTGCGCCACCGACTCGCTGGAGCCGTTCGGCTCCTGCCGCCTGTGCCTCGTGGAGATCGAGGGCCGGCGCGGCACCCCGGCCTCCTGCACGACCCCGGCCGAGAACGGCATGGTGGTGCACACGCAGAACGAGAAGCTCGCCAAGCTCCGCAAGGGCGTGATGGAGCTCTACATCTCCGACCACCCGCTCGACTGCCTGACCTGCGCGGCCAACGGCGATTGCGAGCTGCAGACCCAGGCGGGCGTCGTCGGCCTGCGCGACGTGCGCTACGGCTACGAGGGTGACAACCACGTCCGGCCGAGCTCCGAGAAGTACCTGCCGAAGGACGAGTCGAACCCGTACTTCACCTACGACCCGTCGAAGTGCATCGTCTGCAACCGCTGCGTCCGGGCGTGCGAGGAGGTGCAGGGCACCTTCGCGCTGACCATCGCGGGTCGCGGCTTCGACAGCCGCGTGGCGGCCGGCCCGACCAACTTCTTCGAGTCCGAGTGCGTGTCCTGCGGCGCCTGCGTGCAGGCCTGCCCGACCGCGACCCTCCAGGAGAAGTCGATCCACGAGTTCGGCCAGCCCGAGCACGCGGAGGTGACCACCTGTGCCTATTGCGGCGTCGGCTGCTCGTTCAAGGCCGAGATGCAGGGCGAGCGCGTCGTCCGCATGGTCCCGTACAAGGGCGGCAAGGCCAACGAGGGCCATTCCTGCGTCAAGGGCCGCTTCGCCTACGGCTACGCCACCCACAAGGACCGCATCACCAAGCCGATGATCCGCGAGAAGATCACGGATCCGTGGCGCGAGGTCTCGTGGGAGGAGGCGATCGACCGCGCGGCCTCCGAGTTCAAGCGGATCCAGGCCAAGTACGGCAAGGACTCGGTCGGCGGCATCACCTCGTCGCGCTGCACCAACGAGGAGGCCTACCTCGTCCAGAAGCTCGTGCGCGCCGCCTTCGGCAACAACAACGTCGATACCTGCGCCCGCGTCTGCCACTCGCCGACCGGCTACGGCCTGATGTCGACGCTCGGCACCTCGGCCGGCACCCAGGACTTCAAGTCCGTCGAGAACTCGGACGTGATCCTGGTGATCGGCGCCAACCCGACCGACGGCCACCCGGTCTTCGGCTCGCGGATGAAGAAGCGCTTGCGCGAGGGCGCCAAGCTGATCGTCGCCGATCCGCGCAAGATCGACCTCGTGAAGTCGCCCCACATCAAGGCCGACTATCACCTGCCGCTCAAGCCCGGCTCCAACGTCGCCTTCATCAACTCGCTGGCGCACGTGATCGTCACCGAGGGGCTGGTTGACGAGGCCTATGTCCGCGAGCGCTGCGACCTCGCCGAGTTCGAGTCATGGGCCCGGTTCATCGCCGACGAGCGCCACTCCCCGGAAGCGCAGCAGCCCTTCACCGGCCTCGACCCGGCGGAAGTCCGCGGCGCGGCCCGGCTCTACGCCAAGGGCGGCGCGGCCGGCATCTACTACGGGCTGGGCGTCACCGAGCACAGCCAGGGCTCGACCATGGTCATGGGCATGGCCAACATCGCCATGGCCACCGGCAACATCGGCAAGCTCGGCGCCGGCGTGAACCCGCTGCGCGGCCAGAACAACGTCCAGGGCTCCTGCGACATGGGCTCGTTCCCGCACGAGCTCACCGGCTACCGCCACGTCTCGGACGACGCCACCCGCGAGAGCTTCGAGGCCCTCTGGGGCGCCAAGCTCGACAACGCGCCGGGCCTGCGCATCACCAACATGCTGGACGAGGCCGTCGAGGGCACGTTCAAGGGCATGTACATCCAGGGCGAGGACATCGCCCAGTCCGACCCGGACACGCACCACGTGACGTCGGGCCTGATGGCGATGGAGTGCATCGTCGTCCAGGACCTGTTCCTGAACGAGACCGCCAAGTACGCCCACGTCTTCCTGCCGGGCGCCTCGTTCCTCGAGAAGGACGGGACCTTCACCAACGCCGAGCGCCGCATCTCGCGGGTCCGCAAGGTCATGGCGCCGATGGGCGGCTACGGCGACTGGGAGGGCACGGTGCTGCTCTCCAACGCGCTCGGCTACCCGATGAACTACAATCACCCGTCCGAGATCATGGACGAGATCGCCTCGCTCACCCCGAGCTTCACCGGCGTGTCCTACGCCAAGCTCGACGAGCTCGGCTCGGTGCAGTGGCCCTGCAACGAGAAGGCGCCGCTCGGCACGCCGATGATGCACGTGGACCGGTTCGTCCGCGGCAAGGGCCGGTTCATGATCACCGAATTCGTGGCCACCGAGGAGCGGACGGGGGCGAAGTTCCCGCTGATCCTGACCACGGGCCGGATCCTGTCCCAGTACAATGTCGGCGCGCAGACCCGGCGCACCGAGAACTCGCGCTGGCACGAGGAGGACGTGCTGGAGATCCACCCGTTCGACGCGGAGCTGCGCGGCATCGTCGACGGCGACCTCGTCGCCCTGGAGAGCCGCTCCGGCGACATCGCGCTGAAGGCCAAGGTCTCCGAGCGGATGCAGCCCGGCGTGGTCTACACGACGTTCCACCACGCCAAGACCGGCGCCAACGTCATCACCACCGACTACTCGGACTGGGCGACCAACTGCCCCGAGTACAAGGTGACGGCGGTGCAGGTCCGGCGAACCAACCGGCCCTCCGACTGGCAGGCGAAGTTCTACGAGGAGGACTTCTCCCTGACCCGGATCGCCCAGACGCTCGACGCGGCAGAGTAAGAGTATCCGATGAGTGCCGTGACGCAGGCGGACAAGCTCGTCCGCATGGCCAACCAGATCGCCACCTTCTTCCGGTCCTACCCGGAGGAGGAGGCGGTTGCCGGGATCCAGAAGCACATCAAGGCGTTCTGGACGCCCAAGATGATCGCGCATCTCGAGGCCGCGCTGCCGGAGCAGGGCGACCGGGTCGACGCCTACGTGCGGCGGGCGCTCCACGGCGAGGAGCCGGCGGCCGACAGCCCGGTGCGCCCGGCGACCCGCGATCCGCAACTCGCCGGCGCGGGCGCCAGCGACGCGGGCTGACCCGCCGTCGTCCGGCGGGGACCTCCAGCCCGAATTTCGCCGGGCCGTCACGCGATCACGCGAAACATCTCCTGTCCCGACTGGGAGCGGAGGTGTTCCGCGTCCGATACCGTTTCCGGGTCATCGATCGGTTCCGCCGTCTTTGCGAGCGGAGCGAAGCGATCCAGCAGCGCCGCGCTCTGCACGATGGCGCGACCCTCGGTCACTTCGCTGCGCTCGTGATGACGGAGCGGGACGTCTGAACCGAAGGCCGCCTGAGCCGATGTGGAAAGGCGTTGGGCGGCGCCACCGCGGGACGGTCGGGTGCCCGGCCGTCCCGCCCGGCGGACCCGGCGACGTCGGCCGCCGGGCCCCGGGGCGTCAGGTCTTCAGGGCGACCGCGAAGTCGGCTTCGGTCTTGCCGCGGATCTCGTCCTCGGTGACGCCGTCGGCGAGTTCGATGAGCTTCATGCCGCCGTCGCCCTTCTTGTCGATCTCGAACACGCCGAGATCGGTGATCACCAGGTCGACCACCTGCGTGCCGGTGAGTGGTAGGTCGCAGGCCTTGAGCAGCTTCGGGCTCTCGGTGCCGTCCTTGTTCCTGGCGACGTGCTCCATCACCACGACGACGCGCTTAACGCCCGCCACGAGGTCCATGGCGCCGCCCATCCCCTTCACCATCTTGCCGGGGATCATCCAGTTGGCGAGGTCGCCGTTGCCGGCCACCTGCATGGCGCCGAGGATCGACAGGTTGATGTGCCCGCCGCGGATCATCCCGAAGGAATCGGCCGAGGAGAAGTAGCTCGTCGTCGGCAGCGCGGTGATCGTCTGCTTGCCGGCGTTGATCAGGTCCGGGTCCTCCTCGCCCTCGTAGGGGAAGGGGCCCATGCCCAGCATGCCGTTCTCCGACTGGAGCTGCACCGACATGCCCTCGGGGATGTAGTTCGACACCAGCGTCGGGATGCCGATGCCGAGGTTCACGTAGAAGCCGTCTTCCAGCTCCTTGGCGGCGCGCGCCGCCATCTGCTCGCGGGTCCAGGCCATCGTTCTCGCTCCCTTCCCGTCCGATCAGTGCGTGCCGCCGCCGGCCGCCGCGGCCGGGGTGCTGTCGCCGCGCTTGCGCGTGGTGCGCTGCTCGATGCGCTTGTCGCGCTGCCCGACGTCGATGATCCGCTTCACGAAGATGCCGGGCGTGTGGATCGTGTCCGGATCGATCTCGCCGGGCTTCACGAGGTGCTCGACCTGCGCCACCGTCATCTTGGCGGCGGTGGCCATCATCGGGTTGAAGTTGCGCGCGGTCATCCGGTAGCGCAGGTTCCCCTCGGTGTCGCCGGTGTGGGCGTGGACCAGGGCGAGGTCGGCGAACAGACCGCGCTCCATCACGTACTGCTCGCCGTCGAACTCGCGGACTTCCTTGCCCTCGGCGACCTTGGTGCCGACGCCGGTCTTGGTGAAGAAGGCCGGGACGCCGGCGCCGCCGGCGCGGATCCGCTCGGCGAGCGTGCCTTGGGGGTTGAACTCGATCTCCAGCTCGCCGCCGAGATACTGGCGGGCGAACTCCTTGTTCTCGCCCACGTAGGACGAGATCATCTTGGCGACCTGGCGGGTGTCCAGGAGCTTGCCGAGGCCGACCCCGTCGATGCCGGCATTGTTCGACACGACGGTGAGGCCCTTGACGCCCGAGAGGCGCACCGCCTCGATCAGCTCGTCGGGGATGCCGCAGAGGCCGAAGCCGCCGCACATCACCATCATGTCGTCGCGCAGGAGGCCGGCCAGGGCCGCGGCGGCATCCGTGTAGACCTTCTTCATCGAACCGTCCTTTTCCCGCCGGACCCGACCGGCCGAAACCTTGGGAAGCGCGTGTCCTCGCGCCTGCTCTCCCCGATTCCGCGCGCGAAATCCAGTGGTGCGCCGCACCGGCCCGCGCGGTCCCGGGCGATCCGTAACCGGCACTGCGTTGGGGAGGGCAGGGCGGCCCTGCGTGGGCGCGGCAGACAAAGCCGGCCGGGGACGCTAAGTTGCCCGCTCGACGTGCAGACCCTGCCGGGCCGTGGCAGCCCGAGGGGCCGGCGCGGCGTCCGGCTTCCGGCCACAGCCGCCGCCCCTTCGGAGCATGATGTCGCTGCGCCGCCCGATCTTCGTCCTCGCACTCGGGAGCCTGATCGCTGCCGGCTTCGGCCTGCGCGACTGGCCCCTCGAGGACGGCCGGGTCACGGCGTTCGCGCGCCGCGCCTTCGATGCCTACGGCCTCGGTCTGACGCTGCAGGGACCCGCGAGCCTCGCTGTGCTGCCCTGGCCGCGCCTGACCCTCGACCGCGTCCGGCTCGCCGCCGGTTCCGACGGCCCGGTCCTGGCGGATGAGGGCCGCCTGACCATCGACCTTGACCCGCTGAGCCTCCTCGGCGGGCGCGCGGCCGTGAGCGGGCTCCGCCTGGAGGGCGCGCGGCTGTCGGACGACCCCGGCGGCTGGGACGAACCCCTCGCGCGCCTCGCCGAGCAGGCCAGGTCCGGCGAGGCGGCCCGGCCCCGCCGGATCGTCGTGCGCGACGCGCGCCTCGCCTCCGGCGACACGGCCCGGGACATCGACCTCGACGTCGCGTGGCCGCTCTGGGGCAAGGCCGCCGAGGGCCGCGCCAGCCTCATCTGGCGCGGCGTGCCGACCCGGATCGCCCTGACCCACCTGCGTCCGGCCGAGTTGGCCCATCGCCGCGGCAGCCCGTTCACCGCGGAGATCACGTGGCCGGACGGCAGCCTCGCGGCCGACGGAACGGTGACGCTGCCCGCGAAGGGCAGCGCGCTGCCCGTCATGGCGGGGCAGGTCCGGTTCGAGACGCGATCGCTGCCGGAGAGCCTGGCCTGGATCGGCCGTGATGTGCCGCTGGCGCCGCTCGCCGGTGCCTTCTCGATCGACGGCCGGTTCGAGACGGCCGAGCGGTCCGTCTCGTGGCCGAGCCTGCGCATCGGCCTGGGCCAGAACGTGCTCGAGGGGGCCGGCGCCGTCGCGTTCGGTCCCGGCAAGGCGCCGCGCCTCTCGGTGCAGGCGACCCTGGCGGCCGAGACGCTCGATCTCACGCCTCTCGTCGCGGATCTGTCGCGGCTCCTCGACCCCGCGCCCGCGTCGATCGCCCTGGCGCCCTTCACGCGGGGCGACCTCGACCTGCGCCTGTCGGCGGCCGAGGGGCGCGCCGGCGCGGTCCGGGTGCAGGATCTGGCGGCGAGCGTCCTGGTGCGGGACGCTTCCCTGGAAGTGGCGGTGAACCGGGCCCGGATCCAGGACGGCACGTTCAAGGGGCGCGTGAACCTGACGAGCGGTGCCGACCCGGCCGCGACCGAGTTGCGCACACAGGGGAGCCTCGACCGCGTCGATCTCGGCGCGCTCCTCGGCGAGATCGGCGCGGCGCGGTGGGTGGTCGGGCCCGTGCAGGGGCATTTCGCCCTCGACGCCAGGGCCCGCGACACGGCCGGGCTGCTGGCGCATCTGAACGGTCGGGCGACCCTCGCCATGGACGGCGGTGCCATCGCGGGCCTCGACCTCGCCGACGTCATCCATCGCAACGGCGCGGTGGCCTCCGGGGCCCTGGCGCGCCGGAACGGCCGGACGGCCTTCGAGCGGGCCGTGGTGACGCTGCGCTTCGTCGACGGCGTGGGCGAGATCGCCGAGTCGGGGCTCCTGGGGCCGAGCGTCGGGGCGACCCTGCACGGTCAGGTGTCGCTGCCGGAGCGGCGGCTCGATGCCAAGGGCGACCTCGTCCTGCGTCCGCCCGGCGATTCCTCTCGCGGGATCCTGTTCGCGGTCACGGGGCCCTGGAGCGCCCTGACGGCGCAGACGGTCGCCCACAGCGAGGCCACCGATCCGGCCGGCCGGTACGGGGACGCGATGCTCCCCGATCCGCTCAAGCTGCCCGCGACGCTCGGCCTGCCCGGCAACGCCCGCGCCTATGCGCCGTGACGGCTGCGCCATGGCGCCGGCCCCGGCCAAGCTCTAAGATCGGGCCTCGAACGCCTTCATGATCCCCATGCGCCGTCTGCTCATCGAGGAACCCGTCACCCGCGCGGGGCCGCTGGCCCGGCGGCTGGCCGTGTTCGCCGTCATCGCCACCGGGATCGCCCTCGTCCTCGTCCGGGATCCGCGCTCCGACACGAACGCCGCCCTCGTGGCCCTCGTGGCCGGGCTCGGCGTCGCGCTGCTGGCGGCCGCGGCCGCGATCTTCGCCTTCGTGCGGGTCTGGCGCGAGGGTGCCCGCGGCCTCGGGGCCGCCCTCGCCGGGCTCGTCCTCGCGCTGGCGGTGCTGGGCTACCCCGCCTTCCTGGGACTGCGCGGCCTGCGGCTGCCCGCCCTGTCGGACATCACCACCGACATCGACAATCCGCCGGCCTTCTCGCGCTCGCGGGCGGCCTTCGCGGCCCGCGGCGGACGCTACCCGGCGGATCCGAGCCCGGCGGCACGCGAGAGCCAGCGCGGCGCCTACCCGCAGATCGCGCCGCTGACGCTCGATATCGGCGCCGACGAGGCCTTCGAACTCGCCCGGCAGGCGGCCCTGAAGCGGCACTGGCAGATCGTCGAGGCGATCCGGCCGGGCGGCCGAACCGGCAACGGCCGGATCGAGGCCGTGGCACGGGGGCTGATCCTCAACCTGCCGGACGATGTCACCGTGCGCATCCGTCCCCGCGCGGACGGGGCGCGGATCGACGTGCGCTCGGCCTCGCGTCTCGGCGGCCGGGATCTCGGCAGCAACGCCGACCGGATCCGGGCCTATCTCGACGACGTCGCCAACCTCGCCCTCGCGGTGAAGTGAGCCGCCGCGCCCTTCAGGCCGGCGCGTAGGTGCCGTCGAGCCGGGGCGCGCCGTCGCAGGTCGCGAGCCCCCGGCCGACCAGGTCCTCCAGGTGGGCGAAGACCGACAGGGCCGCCGCGCCGCGGAGCCGGGGGTCGAGCCCCTGGTAGATCGCCGCGACGATGTCGGCGATCCGCCCGTCGCCGGCTGCCAGCCGCGCGCGGATCGCCGCCTCCCGCTGGCGGCGATGCCCGGCCAAGCCTCGGAGGAACCGGGCGGGCTCGCGCACCGGCCCACCATGGCCCGGCCAGTAGACCGTCTCGTCGCGCCCGCGCAGCTTGTCGAGGGACTCCATGTAGGCCCGCATCGCGCCGTCCGGCGGGGCCACGATCGTGGTCGACCACGCCATGACGTGGTCGCCCGAGAACAGCGCCTGCGCCTCCGGCAGCGCGAAGGCGAGATGGTTCATCGTGTGGCCGGGGGTCTCGATCGCCGTGAGGGTCCAGCTGGGCCCGGCAACGGTATCACCCTCCGCCATGATCCGATCGGGCGCGTGGGACCGGTCGGCGCTGGCGTCGAGCATCGGGGTCTCCGCCTCCGACAGGGCCCGCGCGGCCCTGTGCGGCGCGCATCCGACGATCGGCGCACCGGTGCGCGCGGCGAGCAGCCGTGCCCCGGGCGAGTGATCCCGATGGGTATGGGTGACCACGATGGCCTCGACCCGCTCGGTGCCGAGATCCTGAAGCAGCGCTTCGACATGGTTCGGATCGTCCGGGCCCGGATCGATCACCGCGACGCGATCCTGGCCCACCACGTAGGTGCAGGTGCCGCTCGCCGTGAACGGACCTCCGTTCGGCGCGACCCGTCGGCGAATCAGCGGCGCGACTCGGTCCAGCCGGCCGACCGATGGCATCGACGGATCGAAGGTCAGGGTGTTCTCGTCGGTGTCCGCCATCGCGATCCCGTGCGATCGAAACGGCGGTTCCATGGACGGTTCGCGGCCGCGTGGCAATCGCCTCGGAGTCTGAGCGGACCGCCGGCCGCCACGGCGCAAGGATGTCGGGCGGGGTCAGGATCCGTTCGCTGTGTTGGCCACGGATCCGACGCGGCAGCGATCCCGCTTCGGACCGGACCGGGAGGACGCGGCGAGGGCCGCGTCCGATCCCGCGGCTCGCGCCGGTCGGAAGGTCAGTCCTGGCGGCGCGGCTGCCGTGCACGCACGCGGACCGGTACGGGCGCCGGTGCCGGCATGAGACCGAGCGTGGCCGCGCGCAGGGCGTCGCCGGCCCTGTCGACGATCTCGGTCACGCGCTCCGCCATCGCGGCGGCCTTCGATCGAACGGCACTCTTGGCAGATTGCAGCATCGCAAATCCCGGATCGAGCCTGGAGACCTATCTTCGAACGCTAGCGCCCCTGTCTCGTTCCGTCACCCCGTGTCGCGGACGGCGCGCGCAGCCGCAGGGACTCACAGGACTTCGCGATAGGGGCGGAACCGGAGCTAAACCTTGGCGTTTTCGTGTTCAGAACGACGCGGCCCGCCCGCGTTGGTACTCTCTAAGGATACGAACCATGCTCGGTTGGGCCGTAACTTTTCTCGTCGTCGCCCTCGTGGCCGCTCTGCTTGGCTTCGGCGGCATCGCCGGCACCGCAATGGAAGCGGCCAAGCTGGTGTTCTTCGTGGCGATCGTGCTGTTCGCGATCTCGGCCGTCGTCGGCCTGATGCGGGGCCGTTCGCCGACTCTCTGACGCGTGACCGAATTTGCCGGCCCTGAACGCGGGCCGGTGCGCGGGCACACAGGGAAGCCGTCGCCCCAGGGCGGCGGCTTTTTCCGTCGCGATTGTGCCGCCGCGCGAGACGGTGACTGCCGGTTCGATCGCCACGCTCGCGTGAGGCAAAGTGAGGGGTGGGCCGAGGATTGACTGGATCGACGTCGGAATATTCGACGACGACTCAGGCCTTGCGGTCGGCGCCGTCGAGTCGCGCGATCAGCTCGGCGAAGCGGTCAGGGACCGGTTGCTGTGTGACCGTGTCGTACATCGCGCGCAATTGCGCGGCGATGCGATTGCGAGTCTGATCACTCAGGCCGTTCCTGCTCCTGGCGCGGTCGGGCTGGTCGGAAACAGCTGCGTCGACGGGGCTGTTCTCAGGCGCCGATGAGCGATCCGAAGCAATCTCGGCGTGCGGATCGCGCGCGCGAAGACCTGCCTCCTTCCCCTGGTCCACCATCAACACGCCCCTTGTTGCCGAAGTCGGCACGGCCGCATTGTGCTGCGGCTCGACATACGCCATGGCTGCGGCGGCAACGCCTGCGCGCCGGCATCGGTTCCGCCGGGGGGTGGAACGGAGTGCGGGCCTCCGCGTTGGGCGGTAGGCTGCGCAGGACAGAAAGCCGGCCCCGGCAGGCCCTCGATAACGGATCGAGGCGCTCGCGGCCGGGCAACACGGCGAGGCACAGGGGATCGAATGTCGACATCGCAACTCGTGGTACAGCACCTGCCGTACCTGCGCCGCTACGCGCGCGCGCTCACGGGTAGCCAAGTGGCGGGTGACGCGTACGTCGCCGCCACCCTGGAGACCCTCGTCAACGAGCCGGACACGCTCGGTCGCAGCACCAACATCAAGGCCGACCTCTTCCGCGTGTTCACGCGGATCTGGAACTCGCTCTCGGTCAACGGCCGCAGTGAGCAGGTCCAGCACGACCTGCCGGCGGAGGTCCGCCTCGGCCAGATCACGCCGCTGCCCCGCCAAGCCTTCCTGCTCTCCTGCCTCGAGGGCTTCTCCGAGGAGGATGCGGCGATCATCCTGGGCGTCGACGTGTCCGAGGTTCGCGATCTCGTGGACGAGGCTGGCCGCGAACTCGCCGCCGACATGGCGACCGAGATCCTCATCATCGAGGACGAGCCCCTGATCGCGATGGATCTGGAGGCGCTGGTCGAGGGTCTCGGGCACAACGTCATCGGCGTCGCCCGCACCCGCACCGAGGCGATCAAGATCGCCGGCGAGGGCAAGCGCCCCGGCCTGATCCTGGCCGACATTCAGCTCGCCGACGGCTCCTCCGGCCTCGACGCGGTGAACGACCTCCTGAAGTCCTTCGAGGTGCCGGTGATCTTCATCACCGCCTATCCGGAGCGCTTCCTGACCGGTGAGCGGCCGGAGCCGGCCTTCCTCATCGCCAAGCCGTTCCAGCCCGCCAACGTCTCGGCGGTGATCAGCCAGGCGCTGTTCTTCCAGCAGACCGCCCGTCGGCGCGAAGCCAAGACGGCCTGAGCCCGGCCCGGAGGGTCGCGCCAGGGTTTCGCCCGGGCCGCCCGAGACGGAGAGTGGTGGCAACAAAAAACCCCGGCTTGCGCCGGGGTTTTTTGTTGCCTGCCCGCCACCTCTGCCCGATCGCACGCAAAAAAACGGGCCGGAGAAGGCTCCAGCCCGTCGCGAAGGTTCCGGCCGATGCACAAGGGGAATGCGGGGAGGACCAGGTGGCCGGGTGCACAGAGAACGAGTGCCGGCGCAGGAGGTTCCAGAACGGTCGCTTTTTCGTAGCGAGTGATTTTTATGCAACGGACCGGGTCTGTGGATAGCGGGCGTGCGCCGCCGCACCAACGGCCGAGCCGCGTTCGAATACTCAGGTTGCGTAGACGCGGCACAGTCTAGGAACCTGCGATTGCAGGGCGCGTTGTAGAAACATCCTGTCAAGCTCTCGCGATGAGGTCGGGGCGATGCTGCGGTCTGGTTTCATTCTGGGCGTGAGTGCTCCTGCCGCTCTTCTCACCGTTCTGATCCAGCCGGTCGTTCGCGACACGGCGGATCGCTGGACGATGCCGGTCCCCACGGCTCAGGCGATCCAGGCGCCGCTGCCGGGAATGCGTCCCGCCTCCCTGTCGATCAGCCCGACGCGGGTGGCGGGCGTGCAGCGGCTCGAGAGCCGGAACGCGCCCGTCGCGGGCGAGGCCCAGGATCTCGAGATCAAGCCAATCCTGCGGCAGCCGCCGCGACGGATGCGCGAGGGGTGCGAGGCGTCCCTGAGTTCACTGGTCGGCCCCGAGGCGCGCCGCATGACCCCCGGCCGCTGCATCTCCTGATCGGCGCCGACGAGGACCACACAGCCAAAAGGCCCCGCCGTCTCGGCGGGGCCTTTTGGCTGTGTGAACGGTGCTGGATCGAAGTTCCCGACCGTTGGCCTGAATCGAAAACGGCGCCGGTCCCCTGGGGACGCGGCGCCGCTACGCAGTGCGGTTCGGCAGCGGCCTCACTCGGCCCGGCCGGTCCCCGTTGACTGCCCGCCCTTGCGGCCGGCGGACGAGGCGAGCTCGCGATCCTGCGAGAAGGAACGCTTCTCGGCCGGCACGCTGCGGCCGCCCTTGCTGGCGATCTCGCGCTGCCGCTCCAGATCCATCGAGGCAAAGCCCCGCTTCGAGGTCGAATTTCCGGATGCCATCAGTTCCTCCTCAGGCTTCGCTTCACCCCGCAACAACCTTCAGCAATAACCAAGGTTCCTATCCCGAGACCTGCTCAAGCTTCCGCCAGCTAAGCTTGGCAGCAACCCGGACTTGTGTCCCGCGTTGGTCGACATTCGACCTTGGTAGAGGTCCGCGTTCGCTCCGGTTGGCCCGGGAGCCCGGCGACTTGTTCCGGGCGGACGGCGCCGCCGCGCGGCACGAGAGAAGGGTTTTCGCGTATGACGAACCGCAACATGGTCAAGGGTACCGTTCCGAACGACCCGGTGACGCAGCCGAACACGCCACCGCTGCCGCCGATGCCCGCGCCGGAGGACTCCGCCACGCCGACCACCCGCGAGGAGCCGACGGATTCGCCGCACCTGAATGCCAGTCTCAAGCGCGACGCGCCCCCTCCCGGCGGCCAGGGCCTCTCGACGAAGCGCTGAGTCGGGCGAGAAGGTCTCAGGTCTCACGCCCGCGCGTGAGGCGCGTCAGGCCCGCGACGAGAAGGGCGATCGCCAGGATCGTGACGATCCCGGCCACCGTCAGGATCCGCTGGATGAGCGGCGTGTAGACACCGCGTGCGGCATCGTAGCCGTAGCAGAGCAGGGTGAGCCGGTCGGTGATGCTGCCGACCCGGCCCTCGCCGGCCTCGGTCAGGGCGAGGCGGAGGTCACGCCCGGTCAGCGCGAGGGGCGACAGCACCCGGGCCACCCGGCCGTCGGCGGCGAGAAGAAGCGCCGCTGCGGGATGCGCGAAGCTGTCGGTCCCGGCATCGTAGACCGCCTTGTAGCCCAGCGCACCGGTAAGGCGCGCGAGCGCGCCGTCCGACACGATGAGCGCCCGGGGTCGGACCGACTTCGCCCGGTCCCCGAGGGTCTCCGCCAGCATGCGGCGCGCGGCCGCGGCGTCGTCGCGCGGGTCGATCCCGACGAGCACGAGGGCGTAGTCGTCGGACGGCAGGCCCGTGGCTGCCAGGGCGTCCGCCGATAGGGACAGCATCGGGTCGCAGACATTCCCGCAGGTGTAATCCACCGGCAGCAGCAGGGCCGCGCGGCCTCCCAGCGCCTGCCCCAGAGTGGTCGGCCGGTCGGTGCGCGCGTCGGTGACGGCGAGGTCGAGCGGGGCCTGAGCACCTGGAGGCGGCGCGACCGCGACGCGGGCGAGGTCGGCCTGGACGAGGCGGGCCGCGGCCGGTCCCGGCGCCAGACCGAGGCCCAGCGCCAGCAGGGCGCCCAGACCACACCGACAGGTTGCGTCAGGCGCGGGGCTGGACAAGTGCCTGACGAACCGCATGGATAAGCGGGCCCGTCCGGCCCCGCCGTCCTGGGCGTGAGACCCGTCGCGGAGCCCCCGAATGACCCTCGACACCGAGGTTTCCTCCCTGAAGCAGGTGCCGCTCTTCCGCGAGGTGGAGCCGGCGCGCCTGAAGCTTCTCGCCTTCACCAGCGAGCGGGTGCATTTCGAGCCGGGGCAGCGCTTCTTCGCCCGCGGCGACGTCGCGGATGCGGCCTACGTGATCCTCTCGGGCACGGCGGATGTCAGCATCGACGGTCCGGCCGGGCCGGTGCGGCTGGCGCTGCTCGGCCAGGACGCCCTCGTCGGCGAGATGGGCATCCTGGCCGAGCAGCCCCGCTCCGCCACTGTGACGGCGCAATCCGCGGTGACCGCGCTGCGCATCGACCGCGGCGTGTTCCTGGAACTCCTGGCACAGTTTCCACAGATCAGCATCGCCCTGATGCGCGTGCTGGCGCTGCGGCTGGAGCAGACCAATCAGGCGCTGGCCGAGAGCCGGAGCTGATCATACCGCGTAGGTGATGAACTCCAGGAGCGAGCCGTCCGGATCCCGGAAGTAGACGCTGATCCCGGTGCCCGCGGCGCCGTGCCGCTCGACCGGGCCGAGTTCCACCGGGACCCCGGCGGCCTCGAGATGCGCGATCGCGGTCTCGATCGCGCCCGACCAGCGGAAGCACAGGTCGCTGTTGCCCGGCTGGACAGGTGTCGCTGCCACGGGCACGGCCTCGACGCCCGGGCCGTGGCAGTTGAGCTGGACGCCGCCGAACCGGTAGGCGAAGCCGGGGCCGCGCTCGATGATCTCGGCACCCACCACGTCCCGGTAGAACGCGTTGGAGCGCGCCCAGTCGCTGACGTGGATCACGCAGTGATCGAGGTGGATCGCCGGGCTGAGCGGGACATCGGCAGCGACTGTCGCCTCGGTCGGAAGAGTTTCGGTCTCGGGCATCGTTGACCTCCGCGCCGGGCGCAATAGAGCGCCTCTGCGATTCAGAATTAGGGCACAACCGTGGCCGTGGGAGCGGCCCGCGCGCGGCTCGCTGCGGCGGAAAAGCTACATCGTCACCGGCGCGGAGACGGTAGGCATGGCGCGACGACCGTATCCCGCACGACAGGACCTATGATCGCCACGCTTCCCTCGGCCTGGAGCCGCCTGCGCCGGATCGTTCTCTCGCGAATCCTCCTCGCCGTCGTGGCGATCGCGCCCCTCGCGGCCTGCCAGACCCGTCCGGTCCAGGTCGCCCAGGACGACGAGGCGGCGTGGTACGTCGGCAGCAAGCCCGACAAGCCCTTCGACATTCCGCTTGTCGATACCCAGCGCCTCGATCCGAAGTACCGCCGCCAGCAGGTGAGCTACAACGGCCCCGAGCAGCCCGGGACGATCGTGGTCGACATCGACAAGCGTCAGCTCGTCCTCGTCCAGGCCGACGGCACGGCGATGCAATACGGTGTCGGTGTCGGCAAGGCCGGCTTCTCGTGGAAGGGCGAGGCACGGGTCGGGCGCAAGGGCGTATGGCCGGACTGGAGCCCGACCGTCACGATGGTCTCGCTGCATCCCGACCTGCCGCGCACCCGCAAGGGCGGCCTCGACAACCCCCTCGGCGCGCGCGCCCTCTACCTCTACCAGGGCAACCGCGACATCCTGTTCCGCATCCACGGTACCAACGAGCCCTGGAGCATCGGCGAGCAGATGTCGTCGGGCTGCGTCCGGATGCTGAACGAGGATATCGCCGACCTGTACGAGCGCGTGCCGGTAGGCACCCGCGTCCTCATCAAGCGCAACGGCAAGTACCGGACCTGATCGGACGGGGCGCGGATTCCTGGCCGGTCAGCCGGCCGGCGTCCCCGCGGCGGACGCATCGCGGACCTCGCCGGAAACCCGCTTGGCGAGGCGGTCCAGAGCCGCTCGATCCAGATCGCCCCGATCCGGGCCGCCGAGGGCCGCGGCCGGCTCGCCCGGTCGACCGTCCGGCGCCATGCCGTCGCTGGCCAGCACCGCGGCGGTGGTCAGGCCCGGTCCGGTCCTGTCGGTCGGCCGTTCCGGGCCGATCGCGAAACCGGCCCAGACGAGGAGCGCCGCGCACAGGGCCAAGCTGGCCAGCAGGGTCTTGAGAAAGGTCATGTTTCATAACGAGCGGCTCCGGGCCGTCGTTCCGTTGCCAAGCTTGGCCCAGGCGGGCGGAACGCTTTGGCAACCACGGCGGTCGAAACTCGGCATCGCGCTCGCGAGGCCGATTCGGTCGCCCGGCAAATTCGCCACATTGGCCGGGCACCGTCGCGGCCTCGACGCCCCCGTCACCAGCTTACTCGCCACGCGCGTGGACATTCCCACTATGATCAGACCGATGCTCGCCCTGCTCCTCCTCTGCGGCCCCGCGGCCGCGGCCGGGACGGTCAGCGGCCCCGCGACCGTGATCGACGGTGACACGATCGAGGTGCAGGGTACGCGTATCAACCTCTACGGTATCGACGCTCCCGAGACCGCGCAGCGCTGCGAAACCGCCAATGGCCAGGAGTATCGCTGCGGCAGCGAGGCCGCGCAGGCCCTGCGCGCGCGGATCGGCAGCGGCGCGGTCACGTGCGAGCGGCGGGAGGGCGGCGTGCCCGGTCGCGTCACCGGGATCTGCCACGTCCACGGCGAGGACCTGTCCGCCTGGATGGTCGGGCAGGGGCTGGCGCTGGCCAACCGTCAAGTGACGGCTCCCTATATCCGCCAGGAGGGCCACGCCTGGGCGACCCGCCGCGGCATCTGGGCCGGCACCTTCGAGAAGCCGGCCGACTGGCGCCAGGACCGGCGCCGAGTCGAGGCCGCGGCCGGCACGAGCGCGGCCGACTAGCCGCTCCGGCGGCTCAGGCCGTCGCGTCCTGTCCCTCGGTGAATTCCCGCCAGAGCAGGACCAGGGCGGCCATCACGGCCGGCCCGAGGAACAGGCCGAGGAGCCCGAAGGTCTCGACGCCGCCGAGGATGCCGAGGAGCACCCACAGGAAGGGCAGCTTGGTCGTGCCGCCGATCAGCGCCGGGCGGATGAAGTGGTCGGCCACGAAGGTCACGACGAAGCCCGCCGCCGCCACCACGAGAGCCGCTTTCACCGACCCGGCCGCCACCAGGAGGAGCGCCGCGATCGCGATGGCCACGGCGGCGCCGAACGGGATCATCGCCGCGACCGCCGTGAAGGCGCCGAGCAGGACCGGGTGGGGCACGCCCGCGAAGTGGTAGACGATCCCGAGCACGAAGCCCTCGCCGAGGCCGACCAGCACCAGCCCGTCGACCGTGCCGTGCACCGAGGCCACCATCTGGCGGGCGACGCGCTCGCCGCGCGGCCCGAACAGCCGGTGGCAGGCGGTGAGCGACTGGTCCCGCACCGTCCGCCAGTCGCGGAACAGGAAGAACAGCGCCACGAGGCTGAAGCCGAACAGGACGATGCGGTGCAGCACCTCGCGGCCGACATTGCGGGAGGCCCCGAGCACCGAGTGGTTCTCGAACCGGCGCAGCAGATCGGAGCCCGCCTGCGCGTGGCCGAGATTGTCGTTCCACCACGCGGTCGCCTGCGCGGCGCCGTAGGGCAGGTGCTGCAGGAATTCCGGCGCCGGCACCCCGTTCGCCTCGGCGTTCCGAACGAACTCGGCCACGTCGTGGGCCTCGCGGGCGGCCTGGATGCCGAGGATCGCGAGCGGCGCCAGGAAGACCAGCGCCACGGCCGCGGTCATCAGCGTGGGCAGGAGGATGTTGTGCTTGCCCGGCGGGAAACGGTGCTCGAGCCGCTGGTAGACCGGCCAGAGGGCGATCGCCAGGACCACCGCCCAGGCGAGCGCCGGCAGGAACTCGTGCAGGATCCAGAGGCCGAGCGCCGTCAGGGTCAGGACCAGCAGGACCCGGGCCGCTCCCTGGGAGCGCGCGCGCTCCTGCGGCGGCAGGGGCGGCGTCTCGACGCGCGCCGGCGGAGCGGCGGGCTTGGTGATCGGTGGCATCCGTCTGGTCTCCTGAGGACGCGCCTCGTCTCGCCGTCAAGCTAGGGCCGGCGCGTCCGGAGCGTACGCGCGTCCCCGCACCCGGCGGCGCACGCCTGTGGACAGGCGCTGAAACGCCGGGGAAGCGCCGCGGTTGCCGCTTCTGACACCCTCGTGTAGAGGTCGCCGCCATTCGACCGGGCCGCGTTCCAGGGCCCGTCCACGCGTAGGGCGGCCGCGCGAGGCGCTTGCGCCGGGCCGCCCGGGCGGCGAGGGGGCTCCCGCACGACCGATCCGGAACTCGAACAGCCCGCGAGATTACATGTCCGACGAGCCCGCCCACGGCAGCGCCACCTTCGAGCGCGTGGCCGACATCATAGCCGAGACCGCCGACATCCCGCGGGACAAGATCACGCCCGAGAGTCACGCCATCGACGACCTCGGTATCGACAGCCTCGCCTTCCTCGACATCGCCTTCGCGGTGGACAAGGCCTTCGGGATCAAGCTGCCGCTCGAGCGGTGGACCCAGGAGGTCAACGAGGGCAAGGTCCCGGCCGAGGAGTACTTCGTCCTCAAGAACCTGTGCGCGCGCATCGACGGCCTCGTGGCCGAGAAGGCCGCCAAGGTCTGAACCAAGGCCGATCCGACCCATCATGCGCCTCGAATATTTCGAGATGATCGACTCCGTGCGGCTCCTCGACAGGGCCGCCGGCCGCATCGAGGCGCTCGCCCGGGTGCCGATGGCGAGCCCGGTCTTCGAGGGCCACTTTCCCGGTCATCCCCTCGTGCCGGGCGTGCTCCTGACCGAGACGATGGCCCAGGCCTCCGGGTACCTCGTGCTCGCCCATCTCGACTTCGCCCGAATGCCGTTCCTCACCGGGGTCGACAAAGCGCGCTTCCGGTCTTTCGTCGGGCCCGGCGCGGACCTCCTCGTCACGGCGACCCTCGAGCATGACGGCTCGGGCTACGCGGTGACCAAGGCTGCGATCAGCCACGACGGCAAGGCGCTGTGCGACGCGGAACTCCGCTTCCGCACCATGCCGTTCCCGGACGGCCTCGACGCGCCGATGCGCGAGCGGGCGCGGACGATCGGCCTGTTTCCCGATTCGGCACCGGCCGAACGCGAGCCCTGAGTCTGCCATGAGCCGCCCCGTCGTCGTCACCGGCCTCGGCCTCGTCTCCTGCGCGGGCGAGGGCGTCGACGCTCACCTGGCCGCCCTCGCCGGGGAGGCGGCCCCGCGCACCGACAGCGAGACCTTCGCGCCCTATCCGGTCCATCCGGCCCCAGCGATCGTGTGGGACGGTCAGATTCCCAAGCGCAGCGACCAGCGGCAGATGGAGGCGTGGCAGCGGCTCGGCGTCTACGCCGCCGGCCTCGCCCTCGACGAAGCGGGCGTGAAGGACGACGCCGCCTTCAAGCAGGCGCTTCACCTCGTCGTGGCCGCGGGCGGCGGTGAGCGCGACTACGCGGCGGACGGAGCGATCCTGACCGGCCTGCGCGACGCCGCGGACCCGGGCGCCTACCTGAACGAGCGGCTCCAGAACGATCTCCGCCCGACGCTGTTCCTCGCCCAGCTCTCGAACCTGCTCGCCGGCAACATCGCCATCGTGCACGGGGTGACGGGCGCCTCGCGCACGTTCATGGGCGAGGAATCCGCCGGGGTCGACGCCCTGCGGATCGCCCAGGCGCGGGTGGCGTCGGGCCAGATCGACGCGATCCTGGTCGGCGGCTCCTACAGCGCCGAGCGGCCGGACGTGCTGGTGATCCACGAGATGGGCGGCTACCTCGCCCGCGACGCCTACCGTCCGGTCTTCGCACGGGGCGAGGCGGGTGGCGAGGCAGGCGGGTTCATCCTCGGAAGCTGCGCGGCCTTCCTGATGCTCGAATCCGCCGCGCACGCGGCCGCCCGCGGCGCCCGCGCCCTGGCGCGGCTGGAGCCGGTGGCGAGCGACCGGACCCGGCGCGCGCCGGGCAGCGTCGCCGGCAGCCTCGAGACCCTCTGGCGAAAGGCCGGCCTCTCGGACCCCGACCACGTCCTGTCCGGCGCCACCGGCGTCGCCCCGATCACCGCGGAGGAGCGCGCGACGCTGGCACAGCTCGCACCGGGCGCGCCCCTGCGGGCCCTCGGGGACGTGATCGGGCACGGGCTCGAGGTGGCGGCGCCGTTCGGGGCGGCCCTCGCCGCCGCCCTCGTCGCCGAGGGCCGCGCCCGCGAGGTCGCCGTGACCGCTGTCGGCCACCGGCGCGGCGAGGGTGTCCTGCGCCTTGTCGCGGCCTGAGCGAACCTGCCTCCCGGGGTGCGCGTCGGCCGCGTCCGATCGTCCGGTCGGCAGCACAGGTTTAGCGCGGCCGCGCCGCATTGAAACCCCTTATGCCGTTGTTCAAGCGACCGTTCTGGCGCTGCTCAACCGGAATTTGCGAACATCATCTCCCGCATCGCTGCGGCGTCTGCCGAGGGAAATATTTCCCTGCGCTTGCCAAAGAACCCCCGGCGGTCTACTTCTACCGCATCGGCACGTGTCCGGATATCTTGGACCGTTACGCCTTCGCAGGGCGGTTCTGACTTTCCTATCGCTATCGGTCGATGCCGGCGCCCACTCGTTCGAGCGGGTGCCATCTCTCACTATGCCTGCGAAGATCAAGGACTTCCATGAGCACCGGAACCGTCAAGTGGTTCAACGAGACCAAGGGCTACGGCTTCATCCAGCCGGATGACGGCGGCAAGGACGTGTTCGTCCACATCTCGGCCGTCGAGCGCGCCGGCCTGCGCGGCCTGAACGAGGGCCAGAAGGTCACGTACGAGCTGGAGACCGACCGTCGCAGCGGCAAGCAGTCCGCCGGTCAGCTCCAGACGGCTTGATCGCCGTCCTCAGCGTTTCTCCGGAAGCCGCTCCTCTGGGAGCGGCTTCTTCGTATCTACTGTCGTGTCTCTACCTTCCCCTCTGCGGGTGGCGGCATCCGCCGCACCCGATCCAGGAGTGTCTGTGAGCTTTTTGAACAAGCAGGGTGTCGCCGATCGCCTGGAGACCGCCGCCAAGGCGCGATCCGAGATGCTGGCCCGCTTCAGGGCGCGCCCGTCCGCCGATGACCCGTCCGTCCTCGCCCGCCAGTCCGCCCGCCGCGCGGTGGTCGATGCCCGCGAGGCCCGTGCGGCCGAACGCGCCGCGCAGCGTCAGGCCGAGATCGAGCGCGCCGCCGCCCTGGCCGAGGCCGAACGCCTCGCCGAGATCGAGCGCAAGCACGCCGAGCAACTGGCCGCCCAGGAGCGCGCCAAGGCCCTGCAGGCCGAGCAGAAGGCCCAGCGCGACGCGCGCTATCTCGCCCGCAAGGCGAAGGCTCAGAAGAAGCGCTGAGGCGCGACTGCAGCGATATCCGTCCAGGAGCCCGGCATGTCCCACAAGTTCAAGATCGGCGAGCGCGTCTGCCGGCCCCGATCGGGAATCCCGGGCGAGACGGGCGAGGGCGAGGTGTTCGAGATCCTGCGGCTCATGCCGGAGGATCAGACCGGCGAGCCGAGCTACCGGATCCGCACGAAGACCGGCGAGCGGGCGATCCGCGAGGGCGACCTCGTCGCGGCCCCGCAGCCCTGATCCGGGCGCCTCAGAGCGTCCGGAACATCACCAGCGCGTCGACCGGCCCGAGGGCCGGGTGCCGGAAGGCGCCCGGTAACCGGCCGACCACGTCGAAGCCGAGGCCCTCCCACAGGCGGACGGCCCGGACGTTGGTGCTCACCACGAAGTTGAACTGCATCGCCGCGAAGCCCCGCGCCCGCGCCCGATCGAGGGCGTGCGCGCACATGGCCCGGGCGACTCCGCGGCCCAGGGCGGCCGCTCCGGTCATGAAGCCGCAATTGGCGACGTGGGCGCCCCCGCCCGCTTGGTTCGCGCGCAGATAGTACGTGCCGAGCACCGTCCCCGAGTCCTCGGCCACGAAGGTCTCGCGGTC
The DNA here is from genome assembly GCF_028583545.1 of Methylobacterium sp. NMS14P. Lineage (NCBI taxonomy): Bacteria > Pseudomonadati > Pseudomonadota > Alphaproteobacteria > Hyphomicrobiales > Methylobacteriaceae > Methylobacterium > Methylobacterium sp. NMS14P. The sequence goes on from NZ_CP087106.1 coordinate 5,662,233, forward strand.
CGTGCCGGTCCAGTACGCGAGTGCCGCGGCCTCGCCGAGGTCGCGGTCCAGCGCGTAGGTCTCGCCGGCCCGGATGGTCGGCACGATGATGCGGGTGATGGCCGCGTGGTCGGCCGCCTGCGCGGCCCTGATGTGCAGGCTCACCCGAATTGCTCCCGCAGGATGCGCTCGTCGAGGCTGTGACCGGGATCGTGCAGCAGCACGAGCTCGGTGGCGCGGTCGAGGGAGGTCTCCACCGTGCAGACCCGGCGGAACTCGGTGTGGTCGGCGACCGCCGCCACGGGACGGTGGGGCGCGTCGAGCACGTCGATCCGGATTCGGGCGTAGTCCGGCAGGAGTGCGCCGCGCCAGCGCCGGGGGCGGAACGCCGAGATCGGTGTCAGCGCCAGCAGCTTGGCGTCGAGCGGCAGGATCGGGCCCCCGACCGACAGGTTGTAGGCCGTCGAGCCCGCCGCGGTGGCGACGAGCACACCGTCGGCGATCAGCAGGTCGAGCCGGACATTGCCGTCGACGGCGATCTTCAGCTTGGCGGTCTGGTGCGTCTGGCGCAGCAGGTACACCTCGTTGATCGCTCGCGCCCGATGGGAGCGGCCCTCCGTGTCGAGCACGTCCATCACCAGCGGGTGGATGACGCTGCGCTGGGCGTTCTCCAGGTGCTCGAGGAGATCGTCGTCGCGGAACTCGTTCATCAGGAAGCCGACCGTGCCGCGGTTCATCCCGTAGATCGGCTTCGGGTGGTCCATGAAGCGGTGCAGCACCTGAAGCATCAGGCCGTCACCGCCGAGGGCGACGACGACGTCGGCCTCCTCGGGCGAGACGTGGTCGTAGCGCCGCATCAGGGCTGCCGCGGCCTCGCGGGCATGGCCGGTCGGGCTCGCCACGAAGGCGATCTTCTGGAAGCGCGGCATGGATCAGGCGCAGCCGCGCAGGCGCGTCGGGATCGCCTCAGGGTTCACGTCACGGCTCCAGTCTGACGAGCGAACCGCCCGGTTGACGTCCTTGCCCGGCATGCGCCTCACTCCGCGAGCACACGCGCTAACGGAGGCATAGCATGGAGCGTCCGCTCCTCGTCTACACCACCTTTCCCGACCTCGCCTCGGCGCTGAACATCGGCGAGGCCCTGGTCCGCGAGCGTCTCATCGCCTGCATCAACGTGCTTCCGGGCATGCAGTCCGTCTACAGCTGGAAGGGCGCGGTGGAGCGCGGTGCGGAGGTCGCCGCCATCCTCAAGAGCCGGGAGGGTCTGGCCGACGCGCTGGCGGTCGCGCTGAAGGCGCGTCATCCCTACGATACGCCGATCATCCTGCATCTTCCGGTCGCCGGGGCGGACGCCGACACAGCCGCCTGGATCCTGGCGGAGACGCTGCCCTGCGGGCCGGCGGGCGCCGGGACTCAGACGGACTGATCCACCAGACCGAGCCGCGGCACGACCGTCCCGCGCGGAAGCGCGGCGCCGGGGGCGATCACCGCGTTGGCACCGACCCGGACCCCGTCTCCGACGAGGGCGCCGAACTTCCGCGCGCCGGTCTCGATGCGCCGCCCCGCCAGCGTGAGGACGATGCGGGTCTCCGGCGCCTCGTTGCGGTGATTGGCGATGACGGCGCCGGCCTCCAGGTTCACGCCCGCGCCGAGCAGGCTGTCGCCGACGAAGTTGAAATGCGCGACCGCGGCGCCGGCGAACAGGAACGCGGATTTGAGTTCGGAGCCGGGGCCGACGGTGCAGCCCGCCTCTAGCCAGCAGCCGCCCCGGAGATAGGAGCCCGCTGCCACGCGGCATTCCGGGCCGATGATCGCCGGCGCCTTCACGGTGGCCCCCGCCTCGACGACGGCGCGCCGATGCACGGCGACGCCGTCGGCGACCCGGTATTCCGGATCGAGACTCGCGAGGCGCGCGCCGATCAGGTCGGCCGCCTCTTCCGTAAGGGCCCAGGGCGCGCGGTCGAGGGCCGCGAGCCATGAGACGGGATAGCCGGCGATGTAGGCTCCGATCTCGGCGTCTGTCGGCTTCATCTGCGCTCCGATCGAATGCTGTCGCCCGCGGTTCGCGTGCGAGGGACGAGCCGCACCGCTTCCCGTCCCCGCCGTATCCACCGACTCTGGCAGTCCGCCGGACAGGGAGCCAGACGCCTGTGGACAAGCGCGGCGCGTCGCCGGTGCGGGCGTCTCGATGGCTCACCGGCGAGCGGTGTCGTGATCTTGATGATCGAGCTGGATATTTCTGAGAAATGCTTTCGTAATTGTCTGTAGTATAGCATCTGATATCGTGCTCTCGACTGAAAGTGCTAAACAGAATAATGATGAAGTCCGTTGAATTTGTCGGGGGCGCAGAACTAGATGATACCTGTGCGTTCGCCGCACACGAAGCGACGCGGAGGGAAAATCATGGGATGGTTCAGGTGTGCAGGGCGGGTCGAGCTGGCCCTGCTCGCGTCGGTCGCGGGCGCGTTGGGGGCTCAGGCGGCCGGGGCGCCGAAGAGCGAGCCGCTGATGACCATCGCGCCGGCGCCGTCCGGTCCGGCCGGCCTCGCATCGGCCGACCCGCCCGCCCTGCGATACGGTGTCCTCTATGCCGACGACAAAGGCCACAGCCACGTCCAGTATTGCGACCTGAAGAACTTCATTTTCAAGAGCTACGCGCCCCCGGCTGCGCCGCAATACGTCGGCTTTCCGCCGGGTGAGGTGACGTCGATCAAGTACGCGGTTCTGCCGGTCGGCTATGTCGGCACGTGGCACACGGCGCCGGGTCCCCAATGGGTGATCACCCTGTCGGGCCGCTGGTCCGTGGAGGCCACGGACGGGTCGGTGCTGGAGCAGGGGCCCGGCGAGGTGGAATTCAACGCCGACAAGGGATCGACGCCGCAGGGGCCTGAGGGCCATGTCGGACACCTGACCCGGCAAGTCGGCGATGTGCCGAATGTGCAGCTCATCGTCTCGCTGAAGCCGCAGACCGGAAAGGCCCGCTCCACCGATCCGTGCCAGCCGTCCCAGCCGTGAGCCCCGGGCGCGGGTCGGCGTCCTCAGTTCCGCCGGCCCGCGCGGGTCAGCCGCCGCTCACCGGGTAGCTGCGGCCCTTCCAGGTCGCCGCGCCGGCCCGTTCGCGGCGCAGAAGCACGTTCCACTGTATCGCCAGGGCCACCGCGACCGCCGCCGGATGGATCGGGATCGTCGCCCACGGGGCCCGGACCGCCACGGTGACGGCCGTCCGGGTCGCCAGGGACAGGCCGAGAGCCAGTGCGGACGGGGTCAGGGCGGAGGCCGGCAGCAGCCCGAGCAGCCCGGCCAGGACGAGGATCGGCGGCAGGACCTGACCGCAGCCGAGGAGAAGGGTCCAGACCGGAAGGGCGCGGGGCGTGGCCATGCCCTCGTGGGCGTTCTTGGAGAAGCCGGCCCAGGCCTGGGCGAAGCCGTCGTACATGCGGCAGGTGGCCAGCGCGGCGGCGGCCACGAGATCCGTCCGGTAGCCCGCGGCCCGTAGCAGCCGGGGCAGGCGGACCCCGTCGTGCAGGGAGGTGCGGATCGCGCCGTGGCCGCCAGTGGCCGCGTAGGCGCCCCGCTCGATCAGGATCAACTGACCGCAGGCCGCGCCGAGCGACGGGTCCGACAGCCGGCGCATCAGCGGCACGGGCAGGAAGCCGAGGAGCAGGAAGTCGATCATCGGCACCGTCAGCATCTCGCCGACTGTGTCGGTCCGCTGCCGGGGCACGCCGCTGACGAGGGCCGCGCCGGTGTGGCGGGCCTGCGCCGCGAGGGCGGCGGCCGCCCCGGCCTCGAGGCGCACATCGGCGTCGATGAACAGCAGGTGTTCGCCGCGGGCGATCCCGGCCATGTGGCAGCAGGCGTGGTTCTTGCCCGTCCAGCCCTCGGGCAGGGGCGGCACCGGGACGAGACGCAGACGCGGGTCGCCGACGGCCCGAACGATCTCGGCGGTCGCGTCGGTGGAATGGTCGTCGCCGACGATCACCTCCACCGGGACCGCGACGCTGGCGAGCGCCGCCCGCACGGTGGCGTCGATGTTGCCGGCCTCGTTGCGCGCCGGGATCAGGATCGAGACGAGGCCCGTTCCGGTCTCCGCCACGGGGCGGCGCAGGACCGCGAGATTCACCGCCGCCAGCGCGGCCGGCAGGAGAGCGGCGACCAAGCAGAGCAGGGCCAGAGCCGTGAGGATCGAGTCGGTCATCATCCGCGCCGGAAGGGTGTCGCGCCGCGATAAGGCATCGCACGGGGCCGGGCGCGAGCGGAAGGTCTCATCCGACGCGATCCTGTCCACCCGCAGCGCGGTGCGCCGGGTCGAACCGGCGCCCGGAGAGCCGCGCCGCGACACGCCGCCACAAGTCGTAGAGGCCGCCGACACCCTTCCGGCCGGAGAGCAGGGTGCGGAAGCGTCCAGGTTCCCGGCTGATCACGTCGGCGCTCAGGCGGTCGAGGGTCCGGGTCAGATCGGCTTCCAGGCGCGCGAGCCGCTGCTCGCGCGGGAGCGCCGCGAGTTCGGATCCGGCAATCCCCGGCCCGAAGGCCGCGAAAGCCCCCGCGCCGCGCTCGTCCCAGAAGGTGTACTCGACGGCGAGCGGGACGAAGAGCGCGTCCGGGGCGATCTCGGCGAGCCGCGCCACCCCGGGACGCAGGGACAGAGGCCGCGCACGGGCATCGGCGAAGCGGCCCTGCGCGGTGATCCAGAGCATGCCGTCGGGCGCTCCCAGGATCGACCGGGCGGCGGCCAGGAACTGCGCCGCCCCGCGCGGGCTGTCGAGGTCGACGCCGAAGGCGCCGATCCGCTCGAAGATGCGGTAGCGTGCCAGCATCGCGGCGTCGAACGGCGCGCGGCTCGCCCGCTCCGGATAGAGCCGGCCGGCCAGCACGATGATCAGCGCGGCATCCCACCACGCCGGATGGTTGCAGTAGACCACGATCGCGCCGGGATGGCTCGCGTCAGGCGGTGTGCTCCAGAGGGGCAGTCGCAGGGCGTCGAGGTGGCGGTGCAGGTAGCGCTCGAACCACGCCACCATGAAGGCGCGGATCCGGGGCGAGACCGGGGGCAGGGGGGCGCCGCGCTTGCCTCTCCCGCCCCCCGCACCGGAGGGTGGAGATGGCGGCGTCGCGGTCACGCCGAGGCGCGCAGGGCGCCGCGGGCATCCTGGTCGTGCGCGTCGGCGGCGATCCAGCCCGACATCATCACCATCGGCATGCCGGGCCCCGGATGGGCGGCGCCGCCCGCGAGGTAGAGGCCGCGCACCTGCCGCGAGCGGTTACCGGGCTTGAACGCCCCCATCACACGCCCGTGCGAGGCGAGGCCGTAGATCGCGCCGTTGAGGACCTTGTAGCGCTCGTGGATGTCCTGCGGCGTGAGGTGGCGCTCGACGACGATGCGCTCCTCCAGATCTGGCATGCCGGCGGTCCGCTTCAGCTTGTCGAGGATCGTCCGGCGGTAGTTCTGGAACAGCGGCCCGTCCGGGCGCCAGTCGTGGTGCGGCCGCAGATACGGCGTGTGCACGAGGACGTAGAGCGCCTCGCCGCCCTCGGGCGCCACGCTCGGATCGGTGGAGGAGGGGGCCGCCAGGTAGGCGGTCGGGTCCGGGGCCGGCTCGCCCTTGCTGTAGATGTAGTCGAACTCCTCCTCCGGGTCGCGGGAGAAGACGAAATCGTGGTGGTTCAGGTGCTCGTAGCGCTTGTTCAGGCCGAGATAGAGCACCACGCCCGAGCAGGCCGGTTCGGGGTTCTTCTTGGCGTAGGCCTTGGCGGCCTCGCCGCCCACGAGCTCGCGGTAGGTGCGCACCGAGTCCATGTTGGAGATCACCGCGTCGTAGGGCGTGACGCCCGCGGCCGTTCGCACGCCCCGGACTGCGCCGTTGGCGGTCTCGATCCCGGTCACCTCGGTGTCGGTCTTGCAGGTGGCGCCGAGCTCCTGGGCGAGCTTCGCCAGTCCTTCGGCGACGGCGCGGGTGCCGCCCATCGGGTACCAGACGCCGTCGGCCGTCTGCATGTGGGCGATGGCGCAGAGCACCGCAGGCGCACCGTAGGGCGAGGAGCCGACATACTGCACGAAGTGGTCGAGCATCTGCGCGAGCCGGGCATCCTTGACCTTGCCGCGGATCGTCGAGGCCACCGAGGCGTGCATGCGCAGGGACAGCACGTCGCGCAGCGTGCCCGGGTTCATGTTGGCGCGGATGTTGATCGTGTCGAACAGGTCCTCGACGGGCTTCCAGAAGAAGAATTTCTCTGAAACGCCGTGCAGATGCTCGGAGATCGAGAGGAATTTCTTGTAGCCCTCGCCGGTGCCGGGGGCGAAGCGTTCCATGTCGCCGGCCATCCGCTCGACGTCCTGCATCAGGTCGATGTGGGTTCCGTCGTCGAAGAAGCAGCGCCACTGCGGGTCGAGGCGGCGCAGGTCCATGTAGTCGTGGACCGAGCGGCCGGCCTCCGCGAAGATCCGCTCCAGCACCCGGGGCACGGTCAGGATGGTCGGGCCCATGTCGAAGCGGAAGCCGCCCTCGTGGAGCACCGCCGCCTTGCCGCCGAGCCAGCCGTTCTTGTCGTAGACCGTCACGCGGTGGCCCCGCGCGGCGGCGACGCACGCGGCCGCGAGTCCGCCGAGCCCGCTGCCGATGACGGCGACCGTGGAATCCTGGCTCATCCTGCTGGCTGGCTCCCCGGGCCAAAGAAGGTGTGGCCCGCAGAGCGAAGCTAGACCTGGGGTCGGGCGGGTCAACGCGCCACCCGGTCGCGGCAGCCTACCGGTGGCGCTCGCCTGTGGACAGGCGCGCCAGGAAGTTGCCGATCTCCCGGCGGCGGAGACCGGCCTCCAGCACCTCGGGCCCGATGCCGTGACGCCAGGCGAGGCGGCGCCCGGCCTCCGGGTCGCTGCCCTGGAGCGCCGCGATCTCGTCGGCGTAGGCTGCCACGGCCCGCGGACTCTCGGCGAGGCCCGCCGCGACGATCGCGGTGTCGCAGAGGCGCAGCATCGCGGCCAGTTCGTCGAGGTCGAGCTCGGGATGATACTGCGTTCCCCAGAACCAGCCGCGCTCCTGGCGGATCTCGATGGCCTGAATGCCGAGCAGGCGGTTGCCGGCGAGAACGCGGGCGCCCGGAGGCGGCTCCAGGACGGCGTCGGAGTGGATCGCCGGGGCATCCCAGGTTCCCGGGCGGCCGGCCAGCAGAGGATGGGTCCGGCCCTCCTCGGTCGGGGTGATCGCCCGCGCGAAACCGTATTCCGGCCCGCGCGGGTTGGCGGCGGCGTGGCCGCCCGCCACCGTGGCGGCGACCTGCACACCCCAGCACGAGCCGAAGACCGCGCGCCCGGCCTCGAAGGCCACGCGCATCAGGTCGAGCTGCCGGATCACGGCCGGCGTACCCTCCGAGACCTTGAGGGTCGAACCGGTGAAGATCAGCCCGTCGAACTCCGTGAGGTCTGCCGGCAGCGCCGCGTCGGCGTCGGCGGCGTTGACGTGCTGGCAGACGGAACCCGGCGCGAGGTCCCGCACCACCGCCGCGTAGGATTCGGCCGAGGTTCGTCCGGTGGCCGCGACGTGGCGGTCGCGGGCGGCGCGATCGTTGCCGTCGGCGATGAGCAGGCGGAGCATGCGGGATTCCGGGGAGCGCGGCCGTAGCGGAAGCGCCTCTATGTCGGTGCGCACCGCGTCGCAGGAACGGCGCGGATCGTCGCGGGAGGCAGGCTCCGCGAGCGGAGGCGGCTCCTCCAAACGGGTGATGCGCGCCGCCGTGCCGGGTTTATCCCTGCCGTGTCGGACTCCGAGGAGCGATCATCGCGGAGGACAAGATGCCAGATCTCGCAGAGGTGGAGCTCTACTGCGCGGAAGCCCGGGACATCCTCGCTCACGCGGAGGACATCGTTCACGACCTGGGCCAGAGAGGTGCCTGCGAGGGGCACCGCATGATGGCGAACCAGGGCCTCGCGGCGCTGCGGAACCTCGACCGCATCATCGAGCGCCACCGCAGGCGCCTGACGTTCCAGGCCCTGCCCAACGCGGTCGGCCCGCCCGCGACTCCACCCCCGCCGCAGAAGCGGAACTGGCTGGTCTTCCTCCGGCAGCGCGGTGGGCACGCGGGCCATGGCATCGAGGCGCACTCCTAGGGCCATCTCGCCTAGGCGCATCTTGGTTGGGCGTCCGATCCTGCGCGCTCCGGCCGTCGCGCTCGCGATCGGACGGGTCTCGCGCGGCGGGCCCTGTCGCGCGAGGCAGGGAGATCCTCGGGTTCCGGCGGCGCAGTGGTGCGCCGGCCTGTCGAGAGCCCTGCTGATCTGGGTCGTGCTGATCGTGCTGGAGGCGGCCATTCCGGCCACCGCCCGGCGAGCACCCCCGCCGCTGCACCAAGCGGCCGAGATCGAAGCCCTCGTCAACAGGGCAGCCGACATGCTGGAAACCGAGGGCGTGCGGGCGTTCGAGGCGTTCCGGCGCAGGGGAAGCGCCTGGCGATACGGGGACGTCTACCTGTTCGTCGTCGATCTGCGGGGGATCGTCCTCTTCAACGCCGCCCACCCGAACCGCGAGGGGCACGACCTGCTCCGCGAGCGCGACGCCGACGGGAAGCAGTTCCATCAGGACTTCATCGACGCCGTCACGCGGTTCGGGTCCGGCTGGGTCGACTACATGTTCCCGAAACCCGGCCAGTCGGCGCCGAGCGTGAAATGGAGCTACGTCTGCGCGACGCGCGTGGCGGGCGCGGAGGCGCTCGTCGGTGCCGGCGTCTACGTGGAGTAGCGCTGTCCGGATCGGGACGGCGCCGCACCCTAGGCCGTCCGCCGCGCCGCCAGCGCGAGGGCGAAGGCGAGACCGGCCAGGGTCAGCGCCGCCAGGACCCCCAGGGCCGGGGCGGCGGCGGAGAACCCCTCGCCGAGCGCGCTCTGGTACGCCTCGATCGCCCAGGCATTGGGGGTGAGCCATCCGGCCTGTTGCAGCCAGGGCGGCATCAGGAACCGCGGGACCATGGAGCCTCCGACGGCCGAGAGCAGCAGCACACCGAAAGTCGAGGCGAGATGCGCCTGCTGACGGGAGGCCGCGAGCGCGCAGGCCGCGAGCGCCAGACCGGCCGCCATCGCGGAGACCAGCAGGCAGGCGGCCAGGAAGGCCGGCCAGTGCGGCCCGATCTCGACGCCGTAGAGGAGGGCGGCGGCCAGGAAGATCAGACCGGCCTGAACGAGCCCCTGCAGCGTCAGGAAGGCGAACTTTCCGAGCACCACGACGGGCAATCCGCCCGGCCCGGCCATCAGCCGCTCGGTGAGGCCCGTCTCGCGCTCCTCGACCAGCGACATCGCGCCCTGCATGGCGGCGAAGAGGAGGAAAACGGCGGTGATCGCGCCGGCGTAGTAGCTCACCCGGGCATTGGCGGTCCCGGACGCGGTGCTGCGGCGTTCCACCAGGGAGGCGAAGCTGAACGGCTCTTTCTTGGCGCGCTGCTCCGCAAAGGCCTCGTCCAGGAAGCGGCGCTCGTCGGGCCCGATCTTGCCCGTGCGCTCGACGTCGGCGACGACCCGCGACAGGACCACGTCGGGCAACGCCTCGTTCAGGACCCGCTGCAGCTGGCCGAGGGCGATCGGCGTCGCCAGCGCCTTGGCGGGGTTCTCGACCAGCACCACCGGCTGATCCGCTGGGCCGGGCACCGCCTCCGCAGGCGCGGCGATCAGGTCCCCGCGCAGGACCAGCGCCACGTCGACCTCGCCGGCCCGCACCGCCTGCGCCACGGCGTCGATGTCGGTCGCGGGCAGCCGCGTCACGCGGAGCGAGGGATCGGCCGCGAGCGCGTCAGCGAGGCGCCCTGTCGCCGCAGTGTGGGCCAAGTCGGCCAGGCCGAGATGGATGCGGATTCGGTCGCCGATCGCTCCCGAGAAGATCGCCGCGAAGATCGAGAAGATCACGGTCGGCAGCACGAAGGCCATCACCAGCGCGGCCCGGTCGCGCAGGAGGGTCAGGAGCATCACGCGGAAGGCGGCGGCGATCATCCGGCGGCTCCGGCCCGGAGCGGGGTGGCCGCGGGATCCGTCAGCTCCCGCGGACGGAGGGCGTCGAGATAGAGCGTCTCCAGCCGCGGCGCCCGCACTCGGATCTCGGCTACCGGAACGTTCTGGGCGCGCAGGGCGCCCAGCAGGGCCGCGCCGTCGAGGCCGGACCGTTCGACCGACCGCCAGACGAGGCCCCCCGCCTCGGCGGGCACGAAGCCGGCGCGGCGCAGCACACCCTCGGCCGGCCCCGTCGCCGGACCGGCGAGACTCAGCTCGCGCTCGGGCGCGCCGGTGCGCAGCTGCGCGAGCAGGTCGGCGAGACGGCCGGCGCGCACGACGCGGCCCTGGGTCAGGAACGCCACCCGGGAGGCGAGGCGCTCCGCCTCGGCGAAATCGTGGGTGGCAATCAGGATCGCGGTGCCGGCGGCCTTCAGGCGGTCGAGCACCGCGTGGATCGCGGCCCGCGCAGCGAGGTCGACGCCGCTGGTCGGCTCGTCGAGCAGGACCAGTCGGGGTCGGTTCATCAGGCTCGCGGCGATGTTCACCCGGCGCCGGTACCCGCCCGACAGGACGCCGACCGGGCGTCCGGCCACGTCGCCGATGTCGGCCATGGTCAGGGCGGCCTCCACGGCCGCCCTCCGGTCGCGCCGGGAAACCCCCGCCAGCTGCCCGAACACGCCGAGATTCTCCGAGACGGTCAGCCGCGGGTAGAGGGCGATCTCTTGCGGCACCCATCCGATGGCGCGGCGGGCCTGTCCCGCGCGGTACGGGTCCGACCCGGCCACGCGCACCGATCCCGCACTCGGAGCGAGACGCCCCGCCACGAGGCGCATCAGCGAGGACTTGCCGGCTCCGTTCGGTCCGAGCAGCGCCAGAGTCTCGCCGGCTCCGAGGTCGAGATCGACCTGGTCCAGCACCCGTCGGCCGCGGAGGTCGAGGCCGACGCCCGCGATCCGGACGAGGGGATCGTCCATCGGGTCACCGGCTCGGCAGGGCACGGCCGAGGCGCACCCGCACGGCGGCGCCGGGCTCCCGGAGGGCGAAGGCCGCCTCGGCGAAATCGGGCCTCGCGCGCCGCCCGACAGCCCCCGAGAAGCCGTAGGGCTCCAGCGGCAGGCCGAGGCCGGTGCGGTCGAGGCGCCCGTTGCCGTTGGCATCCTGGTAGGCCGCCACCGCGTAGGTGCCCGGCGGGACATCCCGGAAGGTGAACCGGGCCCTGTCGGCGGTGGCCGGCGCGTCGTCGCCGCGCAGGCACGACGTCTCCGAGAGACCGCCCTGGCAGAGGGCGACGCGCACCCGGCCGCCGCCGGGCTCGATCCCGTCGACCTCGACCTGCACGGCGGCGGCCCAGGCCGGCACGGTCGCGGCGCAGAGCCAAGCGGTCAGGGCAACCGTCGCGCGGCCCGTCGGCCTCCGGAGCTGCCTCCGGTCGGTGGCCGCGCTCACGAGGCTTCGCCGGAGGTCGCCAGCGGGGCGGTGTCGGGGATGCCGGCCGAGGCGGCGGCGCGAGCGCCGGCGAGCTCCTCGATCAGCAGCCGGGCCGAGATGCGGGCGCCCTCGTAGATCACCGGCAAGCCGGAGCCCGGATGGGTGCCGCCGCCGACGATGTAGAGACCCGGTCCGAAGCGGTTGTGCGGCCGGAAATACAGCATCTGCATCAGGTCGTGGGCGAGGTTGAAGGTGGCGCCCTCGTGGACGGCGAAATCCTCCTCCCACTGGGTCGGATCGATGATCCGCTCGTACCGGATCCGGGACTCGAGATCGTCGATCCCGAGGAGCTTCAGACGCTCCAGGATCAGGGCCCGGTAGGTCTCCCGCATCGACGCCCAGTCGATCCCCGCCTTCAGGTTAGGCACCGGTACCAGTACGTAGAGGGCCGTGTGACCGGGCGGCGCCATGCCGCCATCCGTGTAGCCCGCGTGCTGCACGTACAGGGACGGCTGCATCGGCAGCGTGCCCTCGGTGATCTCGCGGATGTTCTTCTCGTAGCCGTCCGCCAGGAGGATCGTGTGGTGCCCGAGACTGTCGGGCATTTTCCCCTCGAGGCCGAGATACAGCATGAAGGTCGAGCAGGAGAGCCGGGCCTTCTGGATCTTGGCATCGCGCCAGCGCGGCCGGTGCCGCTCCGGAACGAGGGCGCGGACAACCTTCGCGAAATCGCCGTTGATCAGCACCGCGTCGGCGTTGAACGTCTCGCCGTCCGCCACCAGACCGCTGGCGCGCTTGCCGTCGAACAGCACACGCTCGACGGTGCTGTTGAGCCGGAGGTCGACGCCCATCCGGCCGGCCAGACCCGCCATCGCGTCGGAGACGGCGCCGCAGCCGCCCACCGGGTGATAGACCCCGTGCTCGTATTCGAGAAACGAAAGGATCGTGAACAGGCTCGGGCACCGGAACGGCGACATGCCGAGGTATTTGGTCTGGAACGAGAAGGCGAGGCGCACCCGCGGGTCGGCGAAGTGGCGCTTGAGGTCGCGGTCGACGCTCCGGCCCGGATGCAGGTAGGGCAGGGCGGCCAGCATCGCCGGGCTCGCCATGCTGCGCAGGGTGTGGAAGGCCTGCTCCAGGACCGGCTTGAAGTGGTTCAGCTTGGTCCGGTTCTCGGCGAAGAAGGCTTTGACGTTCTTGGCGTCGTCCGGCGCGAGGCGGGCGATCTCGCGCTCCAGGCGCTCCACGTCACCGGTGGCGCGGATCGTCCCCGAGATACCCTCCGCGCCCTCGAACACGAGGTGATACTGCGGGTCGAGCCGCTCGAGCTTGACGTGGTCCTCCAGCCGCTCCCCGCAGCTCGCGAAGATGTCGGCGAGAATCTGTGGATAGAGGAAGAAGGTCGGGCCGATATCGAACCGGTACCCGCCGGGCGCCTCGACCGTCTTCGTCCGACCCCCGACCTGCGCGTCCTTCTCGAAGAGGGTGACGTGAATCCCGGCGCGCGCGAGCAGCAGGGCGGCGGCCAGTCCGCCCGGCCCGGCCCCGACCACGGCCACCCGGCGTCCGGTCAGCGCCCGCAACCCATCCCCAGACTGAAGCAACGTCCTCGACTCCTCACAGAATCCCGACACCCCATGCGGCCAAGCTAGCTTCGCATCATCGCGCGGCAATTGCAGCCGTTTGTCGCGCGCAGAACGCTGTATACGATCATACCGTGGACACGCATCCGCAAGGTTTCCGAAGGCGGGACGCGCCGGCGAGGGAGCAACGGGGTGCGGGCCCCGCTGAACGGTGGATCGCGCAACCGAACCGCTCGGTGCGGCCTCACGCGTCGCCGAGGCGACCCTGTCCGCGGGCGATGGTGTAGAGGGCGATGCCCGCCGCGGTGGCGACGTTGAGCGAGTCGAAACCGGCGGCCATGGGGATCCGGATCGGCCGCGCCCTGGACAGCGTCGCCGCGTCGAGGCCGGGCCCCTCGGTGCCGAGGATCAGGAGCGCCCTCGGCGGGACGGCACGGGCGTCCAGGGTCTCGGACGCCCCCGGGCTGAAGGCCAGGGGCCGAAGGTCGAGGGTTTCGGCGAGCCGCAGCCAGTCCTGCCCGCCCGGGATCCGCGCGAAGGGCTGGATCATGGCGGCTCCGGCCGAGACGCGGATGCTCTTGCGGTACAGCGGGTCGCAGCTCGCCCCGTCGAGAAGCACGGCGTCGGCCCCGAAGGCCGCCGCGTTGCGGAAGGCGGCGCCGACATTGTCGTGATTGGTCAGGCCGGCCAAGCCGACCACCAGGGCGGGAGCGGGCGGTGGCGGCACGAGGGCGGCCGCGTCGGGCTCCGGCCCGCGCAGGCCGATCGCGAGGACGCCGCGGTGGATCGGGAAGCCCGTCACGGCACTCATCACCGCCTTCGAGGCGCTGTAGACCGGCGGCGGCTCCGGGCAGGCGGCCACGTCGGCGGCCAGGCCCGGCCAGCGCTCGGGCGCGACCAGGATCGATTCGGCGCGGAACCGGCTGCGGCGGCCGAGGAGCAGCCGCAGGGTCACCTCACCCTCGACGATGAAGCGCCCGGCGCGGCCCACGAGATCGCGCTCGCGCATCCGGGTGTAGGGCTCGAGGCGCGGGTCGTCCGGATCGGTGAGGGGCTCCGGGGCCGGGTTCACCTCAGCCCTGGGGCCGATCGGAGCGGCTCGCGAGCGGGTCGGCCTCGGCCTTGGTCGGCACCTTCACCAGTGCCTCGCCGTCGAGGACCGTCTCACCGCCCACCGAGCACCGGCAGGCCAGGCGCGCGCGCCGTCGCTCGGGCATGAGTTCGGCCACCGTCACGGTCACGTCGACGACGTCCCCGATCCGCACCGGGGCCCGGAAGTTCAGGGTCTGCGAGATGTAGACGGCGCCGGGGCCCGGCAGGCGCGTGCCGAGCACCGCCGAGATCAGCCCGGCCGTGTAGAGGCCGTGGGCGATGCGGGTGCCGAACGGCGTGCGCGCGGCGAAGTGCTCGGACAGGTGGATCGGGTTGCGGTCGCCGGTGATCTCGGCGAAGCCCACCACGTCCGACGAGGCGATGGTCTTCGACAGGGTCTCCGACAGGCCGACCTCGAGATCCTCGAAATAGAGCACGCGCAGTTCGGGCAGCATGACGCGGCAGACCTCCGGTTCCGGCCGGTCATTCGTCTCGTGTTGCCGGCTCCGGCAACGGCGTCGCACGATCGCGGCGCCGAATCCACCCGGACAAAGGCGTAACGGTCTCGAACTTTCTTGAGCCGCGGACAGGCTTTTCTCAACGGCCGCTCGACAGGGCCGCGCGCGTCGGCGAAGAGGCTCCCGTGATCGCCGATGATGCGCCCCGGCCCGCGCCGCCCGCCCTCCGCCCGGTCGTCGTCCGCGTGGCGGCGCTCAACCTCGGCTATTTCGGCATCGAGATCGCGGTGGCGCTCGCCATCGGCTCGGTGGCGCTGATCGCCGACAGCCTCGATTTCCTCGAGGACGCGGCGATCAACCTGCTGATCTTCGCGGGCCTCGGCTGGAGCGCGCGCAACCGCGCCCGACTCGGGACCGCCATGGCGGGGATCCTGCTCCTGCCGGCGCTGGCGGGGGCCTGGGCGGCCTACGGCAAGATCGCCGATTTCACCGCCCCCGCGGCACTGCCCCTGACCCTCGCGGGGCTCGGTGCGCTCGCCGTCAACCTCACCTGCGCGCTCATGCTCGCCCGGCACCGCTCCGGCTCGGGTAGCCTGACGCGGGCGGCCTACCTCTCGGCGCGCAACGACGCCGTCGCCAACCTGGCGATCATCGCCGCCGGTCTGGTGACGGCCCTCCACCCGTCCCCCTGGCCCGACCTCGTCGTGGCGGCCGGGATCGCGATCCTCAACGCCGACTCGGCCGCCGACATCCTCAAGGCAGCCGCGGCCGAGCGCAGAGCCGCGCGGTAGCGGTCCCGAGCGGCGACACGGCAGCGACCATCATGCGCATATTTCCCATCTCGGACCTGCACCTGGAGCGGCGCCGCCTCGACCTGATCGCGCCGCCCGCGGAACCGTTCGACCTGCTCGCCTGCCCGGGCGACCTTCACGAGGGGCATCCCGAGCGGGGGCTCGCGGCGCTGCTGCACCTCGCCCAGGGGCGGCCAGTCGTGCTGGTGCCGGGCAACCACGAGCGCTACGCGCCGACCGGGGACCGGCGGACCGCGCCGCAGCTTCTCGCCGCCCTCGAGGCCGAGGTCGGCCGACTCAACGGCCTCGGCGCGCGGATCCACCTGCTTCAGCACGCGCGGAGCTGCGTCATCCACGGCGTCCGCTTCGTCGGCACCACCCTGTGGAGCGACTGGGCCCTCGCCGGGCGCTGGCTCGCACCGGACGCGCCGAACCGGCCCGACGATCCGGTGGCCTACGCGGCGTCCCGCATGACCGACCCCGTGACGGGCTCGCGGGAATATCTCGGCTCGATCCGCAAGGCCGACGGCAGCCCCTGGCAGCCGGCGGACGCGATGGTGGAGCACCGGATCGAGCGGGCGGCCCTGCACGCGGCGCTCCGGACCCCGCACGACGGACCGACCGTGGTGGTGACCCATCACCCGGCGAGCCCGCTCGCGGCCGACCGCTTCCGGGACGCGGCCGGCGTCCCCTGGTGGGTGCCGGCCTTCTACGCCAGCACGGCCCTCGACGACCTCGCGGAGGCCGAGCGACCGGAGCTTTGGATCTCCGGGCATTTCCACGCCGGCCACGACTTGCGGATCGGCCGTTGCCGCTGGATCTCGAACCCGGTGGAGGGCACGACCTACCGCGGCGACTTCGTCGTCGAAGTCGAGGGCCAGTGATCTAGTCCGGCCGCAAAGAGGTCGATCTGTCGACGCTGTGCGATCGCGCACAGCTTGGCCGTAACGGCGGGATGCCGTCGGAGTGAACGCTCGTCAAACCCTGATCGGCCCCGAATGACGGGGCCCAGGTTCGGGGTTCTCATGGCCGGATTTAGCCTGACGTCACGTTGGGTCGCGGCGGCGGCTCTTGCCGTCTCGGCCGCGCTCGCCGCCGCGTCGACGGCGACGACCGCTCGGGCAGCGTCCGCGGCGCAGCCGGGACAGACGGTCGGCCTGCCGGTGGGCGACCAGCTGCCGGTCGGCCTGTACTTCGTGAACCTGTCGAGCTTCGGCGTGCGCGGCACCCTCCCGCGGGACTCGTCGACCAACGTCAACCTGCCGACCTTCGCGTGGGCGACGCCCTGGGATGTCGCGGGGGCGCGCCTGCAGTTCTTCTTCACCCAGCCGATCGCGGCGGCGAGCAGCCAGGGGGCGCCCTATCAGAGCGGCGTCGGGCAGCAGCTGCTGGCGGCCCAGCTCGCCTGGGACCTCGGCGGCGATGTCGGCTTCAGCTACCTGTTCGGCGGCTACTTGCCGATTCAGACCCGGTTCCTGACGCAGTCAGCCTCGCTGACCCACCGCTTCGCGCTGAGCTACACCGGCCAGGGCTGGAACCTCACGGCGAACCTGCTCTACGGCGTCTTCCTCGACACGCGCTCGCCCAGCGGCACCCTCTACCCGGACTACATGAACCTCGACCTGACCATGACGAAGAAATTCGGCTCCTGGCAGATCGGCGCGGTGGCCTTCGGGTCGACGGACCTTCCCACCGGGGTGGCGAGCTACCGTCCGCAGGGCCAGATCGCGGTGGGCGGGCTCGTCGGCTACAATTTCGGGCCCGTGAACCTGCAGGCCTACCTCACCCACGACGTGGTCGAGCGCGATTACGGCGGCCGCGAGGTCCGCGGCTGGCTGCGCGCGATCGTGCCGCTGTACCAAGACAAGAACGAGGTCGAGCCGGGCCGCACCCTCGTGACGCGGCGGCAGGCCGAGTAGCCGCCCGTTCAGGCACCGGCTCGTTTCCCCGCGTCCGGGCAGGGGCCGCGCGTGGGACTCGCCGATGCGCCGAAGCCTTGCGGGGACGGCGGTTCTGGGTTCCGGGCTCGCCCGCGGCGCTCCGGAATGACGGCCGGGTTCAGGGACACGAGCCGTCGACGCGGGGGATGAACTGTCCTCCGCGTGATGCCCCGGGCGCTTGCGGGCGTGAACCGACCGCCGGTCCCGCCCCGCCCGGATCGGGCCTGCCCGATGAGCAGGCCCGGTACCGGCGTCGCGCAGAGCCTCAGCCGTGCACCAGCACGTTGCGGAACTGCCAGGGATCGCTGGTGTCGATGTCCTCCGGGAACAGGCCCGGGCGGTCGGTGAGCGGCGTCCAGTCCGTGTACACGCCCACGACCGGGCCGAGATACGGGGTCTGGACCTCCAGGCAGCGGCGGAAGTCCATCTCGTCGGCCTCGACGATGCCGGCCTCCGGGTTCTCCAGGGCCCAGACCATGCCGGCGAGCACCGCCGAGGTCACCTGCAGGCCGGTGGCGTTCTGGTAGGGGGCGACCCGGCGGGTCTCCTCGATGGAGAGCTGCGAGCCGTACCAGTAGGCGTTCTTCGTGTGGCCGTAGACGAGCACGCCGAGCTCGTCGATGCCGTCGACGATCTCGGTCTCGTCGAGGATGTGGTGCTGCTCCTGCACCTGGGCCGCCTTGCCGAACATCTCGTGGAGCGACAGCACGGCGTCGTCGGCCGGGTGGTAGGCGTAGTGGCAGGTGGGCCGGAAGACAGGCTTATCGCCCTCGCGCACCGTGTAGTAGTCGGCGATCGAGATCGCCTCGTTGTGGGTCACGAGGAAGCCGAACTGCGAGCCGGCGGTCGGCACCCAGGTGCGCACCCGCGTGTCGGCGCCCGGCTGAAGCAGGTAGATGGCGCAGCGCGAACCCTTCTCCTGCCCGTGGGCGTTGGCGGGCTTCCAGGTCTCGTGCGTGCCCCAGCCCAGCTCGGCCGGCTGGTTGCCCTCGGAGACGAAGCCCTCGACCGACCACGTGTTGACGAACACGCCCCGCGGCTTCGGGGTCTTGGCGCGCTGCGTGTCCCGCTCGGCGATGTGGACGCCCTTCACGCCCAGATCTTTCATCAGGGCGGCCCACTCGGCCTTGGTCTTCGGCTCAGGCCGCTGCAGGCCGGTGTCCTGGGCGATGTTCAGGAGCGCCTGCTTGACGAACCACGAGACCATGCCGGGATTGGCGCCGCAGCACGACACCGCCGTGGTGCCGCCAGGCTTCTGCGCGCGGGCGTCGAGGATGTTCTCGCGGAGCGCGTAGTTGGTGCGGTCGCCCTGGCTCTTGGTCTTGTCGAAGTAGAAGCCCGGCCAGGGCTCGGCCACCGTGTCGATGTAGAGGGCGCCGAGCTCACGGCAGAGTTCCATGATCGCCCGCGAGGAGGTATCGACCGACAGGTTCACGCAGAAGCCTTGGCCGCCACCCTCGGTGAGGAGCGGGGTGAGCACGTCGCGGTAATTCTCGGGCGTCAGGGCCACCTTCTCGAACCGCAGGCCGTGCTTCTCGGCGAGGGGCCGATGCGTGTCGACCGGGTCGATCACGGTGAAGCGGGCGCGATCGTACTCGAAGTGGCGTTCGATGAGCGGCAGGGTGCCGCGGCCGATCGAGCCGAAGCCGATCATCACGATGGGGCCGGTGATGCGGCCATGGATCGGGTGATGGGTCGGCTGGTCGGTCATGCGGGATATCCTCGTCTGGCGGACGCCGGGCGCGTCCACTCATCTGGCTCGCGGGCGGGTTATGGCGCGCGTGTGACAGTGCAGCGACAGGCCCGCGCCGCCGGAGCGGTGCCGGTGCGGTCCAGGGTCCGAGTCGCCGGAAACGCGCTCAATGGCGGCTTGCCCGTCGCCGGTCAACCGCGCCCGCTCAACGCTTCGTTAACGCGGCCCTACCCGAAAGCAACCCGAACCATGATATCGATGCATGCGTCCTCCACCATCTGCTCAGTGGCAGGCTCGGGGTGCAGGTCTCATATTGCGGTGCAGCAAGGTCGCGCAGAGGGCCGCAGGAACTGGGGAACTCTGAAACGCCCGGCACCTCGCATCTGGAGTCCGCCATGCTCGCGCTCATCACATCCCGGATCCCCGGCCCGGCCATCGAGACCGCCGATCGCGATCCCGGCTTCCTGACCCTCGTCTTCGCGGTCGCCCGCACGCTGCGCAGCGGCGCGGAGAGCGCCTTCGCGCGCCGCTGCGCGCTCGCCCGTTCCATCGGCGGTCCGAACCCTCTCTGAGAAGCGCGCAACCCACCGGCGCTGCCCCTGGCGATTGCGTCGTCCCGGCTTGAGCATTAGGCGGCACTGCCGCCCAATGGCTCTCCGGGGGATCGTGATTCCATGCCGACACTTCGTGCGCTCCTGCGTCTCAGCCTGATCGCGACGTCGCTCACGGCGGTCCCGATCGTGGCGGCGCGCGCGCAGGATGCCGAGCCCGAGGCCGCTCCGGCCGCCGAAGCGCCCGCGAAGCCCAAGCCGAAACCGCGGCCGAAGCCGGCTCCCCACAAGGCGGCCAAGCCCGCCGAAGCGGCGAAGCCCGATGAGGCCGCCCCGCCCGCGGCCGCGGCGACGCACGCCGCGTGGCCCACCGGCGCCAGCACCGTCAGCGAGAGCTACGGCGACTGGACGATGACCTGCACGCGCCCGAGCGACAAGGTCACCTGCATCGTGGCCCAGGCGCAGGGCGATTCGCGGACCGGCCGGCGCAAGTTCGGCTTCGAGCTGCAGACGCCCGCGAACGGCCGGGCCGAGGGGATCGTGCTGATGCCCTTCGGGCTCGCCATCGAGCCGGGCGTGACCTTCAAGCTCGACGAGCAGACCCTCGGCAAGGGCGCGCCCTACACGACCTGCAGCGCCGAGGGCTGCATCGTGGCGATCAGCTTCCCGACGCTCGCCCTCGACGGCATGCGCACCGCCAAGGCCCTCACGGTGACCGGCGAGAAGGCGGGCGGCACCGATCCTGCCACCGTCACGGTGCCGCTGACAGGCTTCTCGCAGGCCTTCGACCGGGCCGTCGCCCTGAGCGGCTGAGCCGCGCCGCGGCCCGCGGCCTTTTCCGGTTACGGTTAAGCCAGCGTTAGCCGCGGTCGATCAGGATCCCGCCGAGATGTGGCGCCGCGCGCCGCGGCCCCTCGGGTGCCGCGCGCCGGGTTCGGATCGGCGAGGCGATGGGATCGGTGGGCGGGCGACCCCGGGTCGGTCGAGGACGTGGCGCGCGGCTGCTGACCGCGTCGCTGGCGCTGCTCGCCCTTCTGGCGGGGCTCGCTCCGGCGCTGGCCGCGCGGCTCGTCAGCATGAAGGGCAGCGAGACCGGAACCGGGGCCGGTGGCTACGGCCGGATCGTGCTCACCTTCGACAAGCCGGTCACGGTCAAGGCGAAGCTCGCTGGCGGCGTGCTGCTCGTGAGCTACGGCGAGCGGGTCGCGCCCGGGCCCGAGCATCTCGCGGACGAGATGCCGGCCTTCATCGCCAGCGTCCGGCGCGATCCCGACGGCACGGGTCTCCGCCTCGCCCTGCAGCGTCCTTTCCGGGTCAACGTCCAGTCGGCCGGCGAGCGCGTGTTCGTGGACCTGCTTCCGGAAGGTTGGTCCGGCCTCGTGCCCCCGCTGCCGCCCGAGGTGGTTGCCGAGCTCGCCCGCCGGGCCCGGGTGGCCGAGGAGGCGCTGAAGGCGCGCATGCCGGAGCCGGTGCGTCGGACCCTGCCGCTCGAGCTGGCGCTGCTTCCGACCCTGACGCGGCTGTCGCTGCGCCTCCCCGCGGAGGCCGTCTCCACGGTGACCGCCGAGGGGCCCGCGACGCGCGTGCGGGTGATCGGCGCCTGGACCATCGATCCGAGCGGCACCCGCGGCCGTCCGCGCCCCGGAATCGCCAAGCTGGCGACGGAGACCGACGCGAACTCGGCGAGCCTCCTGATCACGCCCGAGGACGGGTTCACGATCGGCACCGAGCGCGAGGACGGCGCCATGTTGGTGGACGTGGTCCGCCGCAAGCCGCTGGAGCCGGCCACGGTTGCCGTCGACGTGCCGAGTCCCGCCGCGAAGCCGGCCCCGTCGCCGCCGGTCGCGCCGCGCCCGGCGCCGGCCACCGCCTCGGCGCCTGCGGTCACGTCTCGCCCGCCCGAGCCGCCGCCGACGCGCCGGGCCGGCGGCGGCCTGCTGTTCGCGTTCCAGACCCTCCCGCCGGCCGTCCTGTTCGAGCGCGGCGGCATCGCGACGCTGGCCTTCGAGACCGCCGAGCCGGTGGTCGTCCCGCCGTCGAGCCAGGGCCTCGCGCCGATGGGCGCGCCCACCCGGACGGGTCCGCTCACGGTCGTGCGGTTCCCGGTCCCGCCCGGCCGCCTCGTCGATCTCAACGCCGTCACCACCGGGACCGGCGTGGCCTGGGAGCTCTCGGCGGGCGATACCCTGAGTCCGAGCGACACGATCGACCCCGTCCGCAAGCCCGACCCGTCCGGCCGCATCGCCGTCACCCTGACGCTGCCGCATCCCGGGTCGACGACGTGGCTCGCCCTCGACGACGAGCGGATCGCGGTGGTCACGTCGGCCGCGCAGCGCCCTGTCGGCAATCCCAAGAACCGTCGCTTCGTCGATTTCGAGATCCTGCCGAGCCGGCACGGACTCGCGGTGCTCGCCGGCGCCGACGACCTGGCGGTGCGGCCCGAATTCGAGGGCGTCTCGATCGGTCGCGAGGGCGGCCTCGCCGCCTCGATGGCGGCGCGCAAGCCGGACGCGGTGCTCACCGACGCGGGGACCCTCGCGATCGCGCGGGAGCCCTGGGAGCGGGCCCGGATGGGGAATGCGCGCGAGACCCTGCGTGGCCTCTTCGACGCGGCTGTGGCGGCGCCGCCGTCGGAGCGCGGGCCGGCTCGCCTCGCGCTGGCACGCGCGGATCTCGCCAACGGCCTCGACTACGAGGGCCTGACCGCACTCGAGATCGCGGCCGCCGACGATCCGCTCCTGGCCACGCAGCGCGAGACCGCCGTCCTGCGAGGCATCGCCCTGGTGCGGATGGGCCGGAACGCCGAGGCGCTGAAGGCCCTCAGCGTCCCGCTCCTGATCGACGATCGCGAGGCCGCTCTGTGGCGGGCGATGGCCTCGGCCGGGGCGGGCGACTGGAAGACGGCGGAGGCGGGCTTTCTCAAGGTGCTGCCGCTGGCCAACGGCTATCCCGCGGACGTCACGCAGCTGATCCAGGCCCGCGCCGCCGAATCGGCGATCGAGAACGGCGATGCCGAGACCGCCGCCGCGCGCGCCGAGGCGGAGCGCGCCCTGCCGCCCTGGATCCGTGACCGGCTGGCCCTGGTTCGCGCCCGCGTGGCCGAGGCCACCGGCCAGACCGAGGCGGCCCTGGACGCCTATGCCCGGCTCGACGATTCGGCCGTGCGCCCGGTCTCGGTCGAGGCCGCCCTGCGAGGCGCGCTCCTGGCTCAGGCCTCCGGCAAGCTGGCGCCGGACGCCGCCATCGAGAAGCTGGAGCGGCTCGGCCTGACCTGGCACGGCGGCCCGACCGAGGATGGCATCACCGCCGGTCTCGCCCGCCTCTATCTCGCCGCCGGCCGGTGGCGGGACGCCTTCACGGCGGTGCGCCGGGCCAACGTCGCCGCGCCCAACGCCCCCGGGACGGCGGCCCTGACGCGGGAAGCGCAGACGGCCTTCGAGGACCTCTACCTCACCGACAAGGGCAACAAGCTGCCCGGGGTCGAGGCCGTGGCACTCTTCTTCGATTTCCGCGAGCTGAGCCCGATCGGGCGGCGCGGCGACGAGGTGGTGCGCCGGCTGGCCGACCGCCTCGTGACCCTCGACCTGCTCGATCCGGCCGCCGACCTGCTGCAGTACCAGATCGACAATCGCCTCACCGGCCCGGCGCGATCTGCGGTGGCGGCGCGGCTCGCGACCGTCCGTTTGATGGACGACAAGCCGATGGAGGCCCTGAAGGTCCTCGACGCCACCGAGCTGCCCGAGCTTCCGGGCGAGCTCAAGCGCGCCCGCGGGCTGGTCCGCGCCAGGGCCCTGTCGGACCTGACCCGCACCGACCTCGCGCTGGAAACGATCGAGGACGAGAGCGGCCCGGATATCGAGCGTCTGCGCGCCGACATCTACTGGGGCGCGCGCCGCTGGCGCGAGGCCGGGGAGGCCCACGAGGCGCTGCTCGGCGATTCGTGGCAGTCCGGCCAGCCGCTGGACGATCAGGCGCGCGCCGACGTCGTGCGCGCCGCGATCGCCTACGATCTCGCGCACGAGGCCATGGGCCTGGAGCGGCTCAAAGCGAAATTCTCGGAGGGGATGGCGGCGAGCCCGGACGCCCGCACCTTCGCGCTGCTGACCGGCACCGACCCGACGCGGGCACCGGGCTTCCGGGACATCGCGGCGCGCGCCACGAAGGTCCAGACGCTGTCGGCCTTCCTCGCCGAGTATCGCAAGCGGTATCCGGATGCCGCCGCGCCCGATCGCGGCCGTCCCGAGGCGCCGGCCGGTGGCGCGCAGGGGGGGCAGCAGCAGAGCAGCGCCGAGACACCCGGCGCGCCGCCCGGGTGAGCGCGGCGGTCATCATCGACCCGGACGCGTTCCTGGAGACCGAGAGCGGCCGCGTCTGGACGCCCGAACGGAACGCCGAGGCGTGGCGGCTGGCCCTCGCGGCGCTGCGCGCGGCGCTCGCCGCGGACTCGGCCGAGCGGCTCGTGGTCGTGTGCGGCCTGCAGGGGGCCGGCAAGTCCACCTGGATCGCCCGGCAGCCGCCGCAGGTCGGCCGCGTCTACCTCGACGCCGCCTTGCCCGGCCGGCGGCACCGCGCCCCGATCCTCGCCATCGCGCGAGCCTGCGGCGTCGCCGCGGAGGCGGTCTGGATTCGCGCGCCGCTCGCGGTCGCCCTCGAGCGGAACCGGCGGCGCACCGCCGACCGGCAGGTTCCCGAGGCGAGCATCCGCTCCGTCGACCGTCTGTTCGAGCCGCCGTCGCGCGCGGAGGGCTTCGCGGCGGTCCGGATCGTCGACGCGACCTCCCTCGCCGGCTGACGGCCCGGGACGGCCGCCGTCATCCGCCGTAGCTCTGGACCAGGGAGCCGGCGACGAGGGTCCAGCCGTCGACCAGCACGAAGAAGATCAGCTTGAACGGCAGCGCGACCGTCGCCGGCGGGACCATCATCATGCCGACGGCCATCAGCACCGAGGCGACCACGAGGTCGATGATCAGGAACGGGATGAACAGCAGGAAGCCGATCTCGAAGGCGCGACGCAGCTCCGAGATCATGAAGGCCGGTGTGACGATCTCCAGGCCGACATCCTCGGGGCCCTTCGGCGTGGGCACCTTGGCGAGGTCAAGGAACAGCTTCAGGTCCTTCTCGCGGACGTTGCGCAGCATGAAGGTCTTGAACGGCGCCGAGGCGCGCTCGAACGCCTGCGCCTGCGTGATCCGGCCGGCGATCAGCGGCTCGATGCCGGCGCTGTAGGCGGCGCGGCCGGTCGGGGCCATCACGAAGGCGGTCAGGAACAGCGCGAGGCTGACGAGCACCGCGGTCGGCGGCGCCGTCTGGGTGCCCAGCGCCGACCGCAGGATCGACAGCACCACGACGATGCGGGTGAAGGCCGTGGCCATCACCAGCACCGAGGGAGCCACCGCCAGGACGGTGATCAGCGCCACGAGCTGAAGGGCGCGCTCGGTGGTGCCGCCGGCACCGAGATCGAGGGTGACGCTCTGCGCGAGGGCCGGACCGGCGGCGAGCAGTCCTCCGACCAGCGCGCCCAACGCGGCGAGCGCGATCCGCCGCGGGGACGGCTTCGGGACCTTGCGCGTCCGGCGCATCGGGCGTGTCGGCACGGGGAGGTCTCGGGTCACGGACGATCGCAACTGGGTGTGGCCGGGCGCACGCCGGCGCGGCGGGCCTCGAGGTTCTGCCAGACGAGCAGGGCCGGCAGGCCGAGCACCACGTCGGGCACGCGGCGCGCGAGCGACAGGGCCAAGGCGGTCCCCGCATCGATGCCGAACAGGCCGCAGACCAGCACGAGCCCGCCTTCCTGGACGCCGAGCCCGCTCGGGACGAGGAAGGCGGCGGCCTTGATCGCCTGGCTCAGCGCCTCGATCACCAGGATGTCGGTCCAGCCGACATGGTCCACGCCGATGCAGGCGAGCACCACCGCGACCTCGACCGTGCCGAGCAGCCAGGCCAGGGCGTGGAGGGCGAAGGACTGGGCGAGATGACCCCGGCGGCCCGGAGCCCAGACCGTGTCCAGGGCGCCCTGGATCCGGCGGTTCGGCTCGGGGCGGACCTCGGCCTCGCGCACGAAGCGCCGGCCGAGGGCGGCGAGGCGGTCCTCGAGCACCCGCACGATGCCGGTCCGCTGCAGGGCGAAGAACGCCGCCACCGCCAGCCCGGCCACGACGAGCGTCCGCAGCGTCCAGCTGGCGAGCGCGGCCGCCTCGGCGCCCTCGACCCGGCTCAGGAGGCCGGCGCCGAGACCGGCGAACAGGGCGAGCGTTCCGACTTGGAACAGCATGTCGGCCAGGACGGAGGCGGCCGCCAGCGTGCCGGCGACACCCCAGAAGGTCAGCAGGCGGGCGCCCAGGACGTCCCCGCCCACCGAGGCCACGGGCAGCAGCACGTTGATGCCTTCGCGGACGAAGCGCAGGATCAGGCAGGCCGAAGCCGTCGCGGGCGCCACCCCGTCGAGGATGCGCGCCCAGGCGAGGCCGCAGAGCAGGATCACCGCGATCCGCACCAGGGTGACGCCGACGAAGCCCGCCACGCCGATCCGCCCGAAGGCCGCGGCGACCGCGCCGAGATCGTTGGTCGCCACGAGCCAGACGGCGAGGCCGAGGCCGATCAGGGTGCCGAACAGCGGCAGGCGACGCAGCACGGCGTGGGCCGCCCGCCGCTTCCGGGAAACAGGGTCGCCGGTCACGGTGTGCGGGCCTCGCGTCGAGAGGCGGGCAAGAGCGCGCTCCAGGTTGTGCCGGTCAGCGGACCGGCGGCGATTCGTCGGGTGGTATCGCCGCTAGAGCGGTATTGGGGCCGAATTCGGGGACCGCACGACGCGGCAGGACGGGATTGAGCACCGCGGCGAGCGCGTCGGCGGAGTCGGCGGCCGGGTCGAGCAGGACGACCCGGCCCGCGGCCAGGCTCGCGCCCGTCGCGACCGCCACGGCGCGCTTCGGGCAGGGACCCAGGCAGCCCGTTTCCACGATGCAGAGCTTCTGCCGGCGCCCGGTCCCCCCGTCGCGGGCGGCCCGCTTCCCGGCCTTCTTCAGCAGCGCGCGGAGGTCCCGCCCGCGCAGGCCCTGCCGCTTGGCGCATTTGGAGCAGACGACCACGATCTCGGACAGTTTGGTCTTGGCCGTGCGGCCGGCCGGGCGGCCATCCGGGGCCGCGGCACGCGGTTCTGTCATCATTCAGAGACTGTAGGACGCGATACCCGTCCCGGGCTACAGCGCCCGTCGCCGCGGTGCAGCAGCCGAGGGGCGGTCGGGCCGGGCGCCATAAAAAGGGCCTAAAAGAACGGGATCCCGGTCACCGCGCACGGGCCGCCCCTCGGCCGGCGCCGCGGCAGCGGAACCGGCGCAGACCCAGGAACAAAGAGCGGATGAGCTTCGACGACGTCAAGGACGACACGCGCGAAGGCGAGATCGTGACGTTCGCCGCTCCGAGCATGACGGAGCTGCGGCGCGGCGCGGAGACGATCCGGCCTGTGCCGGAGAAGCGCACCGCGCGGGCCCTCGTGGCCACGGTGCGGCAGCGCCTCGACTGGAGCCGTCTGCCGGGCCTGCGTCCCCGCGAGGAAGACACCTCGACCTACGGCGCGCGGATCATCCGCCGCGTCGGCCTCTTCGTGCTCCTGCCGACCCTCGTGGTCGGGCTCTACCTGTTCGCGTTCGCGTCCAACCAGTACGTCGCGGAAGCCCAGTTCGCGGTCCGCGGCAACGTCGAGCCGATGGAGAACATCTCGCTCGGCCAGTACACGAACCTGATTCAGAAGCACAACAGCCAGGACAGCTTCATCGTCCGCGACTTCATCAACAGCCAGACGCTGGTCGAGGCGCTCGAAAAGAGCATCGGCATCTCGAAGATGTTCTCCCGGTCCGAGGCGGATTTCTGGGCCCGGTTCGACCCCAGTGACCCGATCGAGGACCTGACTAAATACTGGCGCAAGCACGTCGAGGCGCATATCGACTCGATCTCGGGCGTGATCCGCCTGTCCGTGCGCGCCTTCACGCCCGAGGACGCTCTGACCATCGCGCAGGCGGTGGTGTCGCGCTCCGAGGCGCTGATCAACGACATCTCGAAGCGCGCGCAGGCCGACATGGTCTCCCAGGCCGAGGCCGACGCGAAAATCGCGCAGGACCGGCTGCGCAAGGCGCACGTGGCGCTGCAGGCGTTCCGCAATCAGTGGGGCGTGATCGATCCGATCAAGACCGCCGAGGGAACGCTGACCACGCTGACCCTCCTGCGGAAGGACAAGCTGAAGGCCGAGAACGACCTGCAGGTCCTGCGCAGCTCCAATCTCGACGAGCGCTCGCGCTCGATCCAGACGCTGGTGGCCAACATCGCGGCCATCGACCAGCAGATGAAGGCGCTTCAGGACGAGCTGACGAGCGCCAACGCCGCCGCCGGCGGCCAGAACATGACCGAGGCGCTGCTCCAGTACGAGGGTCTGCTGGTCGAGCGGACCATCGCCGAGAAGCTCGAGGAATCGGCCCACAGCCTGCTCGACCGGGCCCGCATCTCGGCCAGCAAGCAGCACATCTTCCTGGCCACGTTCGTGCCGCCGGTCCTGCCGACCGACAGCCTCTATCCCGAGCGGGGCCACTCCCTCCTGGTGTCGTTCTTCTGCTTCCTGGTGATCTGGAGCTCGTCCGCGCTGCTGATCGCCGGCATCCGCGACCAGAGGATGTAGCGGCGGCCGCGGTCCCGGGATCTGGATCCCGGACCGCGCGATCTGTAGAGGGAGGCGGCCCGGCGAAGCGGGCGCCCCTGGATGAGCGAAGTCTAACGGTCCATGTCGGATTTCTCCGATCTCGTCGCGAAGGCGATCCAGCCGACGATGACCCGTGAGGAGCGCGAGGCGGTCTACACGGTCGTGCGGCAGGCCGTGCTCCGGCTGCAGGAGCGGGAAGCATTCCCGCCCGACGATCCGCGGGTCGCCCTCCAGCGCCACCTCGTCGAGGAGACGATCCGCGACGTCGAGGGCGACGTCGCCCGCTACGAATCCCTGCGCAAGCTCGACGCGGCCTTCGCGGCCCAGGCCGAGGCCCACAAGGCGGCCCAGAGCGGGCGGCGCTAGAGCGTCGCCCCCGCTCCGCCCGTGTCGCAGCACGGGTCGCCCGCCGCTTCGAGATCCCGGGCTCCGCTGCGCGGCCCCGGGACGGCGGGGTGAAGCCGCTCCGAGGCCGCTACGGGGTATGCACGTCAGCCGCAGGCGACGCTCGCCCGGACGCTGCCGGGCTCGGCCACGTCGAGGCCCGCCGTGACGTACTCGTTGAGCTTGTTGCGCAGGGTCCGGATCGAGATGCCGAGGATCTTGGCCGCGTGGGTCCGGTTGCCGAGGCAATGGTCCAGCGTGTCGAGGATCAGGTCGCACTCGACCTGGGCCACCGTCCGGCCCACCAGACCGCGGGTGGCGGCCTCGGCGACCTGCGCGGCACGCGCGGCCGGCCCCTCGGCCGCGAAGGTCTCGCCTTCGGGCGAGAGGATCGCCTCCGGGCCGATCGCGTCGCCCGAGGCGAGCAGTACCGCCCGGTGCAGGGTGTTCTCCAGCTCGCGCACGTTGCCGCGCCACGGGTTGCGCAGCACGATCGCTCGGGCCTCCGCGGAGAGCGGGCGGACCGGCATCCCGTTCACGGCGGCGTATTTCCGGGCGAAGTGGGTGGCGAGTTCGAGAATGTCGGCCGGCCGCTCGCGCAGCGGCGGCAACCGCAGGCCGACGACGTTGAGCCGGTAGAGCAGGTCCTCGCGGAACGTGCCCTTGCGGACCTCCTCGGCGAGGTTGCGGTTCGAGGTGGCGAGCACGCGGATGTCGACCCGCACCGGGGCGGTGCCGCCGACCCGGTCGATCACCCGCTCCTGCAGGGCCCGCAGCAGCTTGGCCTGCAGGCGCACGTCCATCTCGGAGATCTCGTCGAGGAGCAGCGTGCCGCCGTTGGCCTCCTCGAACCGGCCGATGCGCCGGGCGACAGCGCCGGTGAACGCGCCCTTCTCGTGGCCGAACAGCTCGGATTCGAGCAGGGCCTCGGGGATCGCCGCGCAGTTCACCGACACGAAGGGCTTGCCCGCCCGGTTGGATTTCTGGTGGACATGCCGGGCCAGCACCTCCTTGCCGGTGCCGCTCTCGCCGGTGATCAGCACCGAGGCCTCGGAGCGGGCGACCTGCTCGGCGAGCTTGACCACCCGTTCCATGGACGGGTCGCGCCAGACGAAGGCGGCGCGGTCGGTGGCGACCGCCTCCAGCACCGCCGCGATCATCTCGGGATCGGGCGGGAGCGGGATGTACTCCTTGGCGCCCGCCCGGATCGCCGCCACGGCGGCCGAGGCGTCAGACGAGACGCCGCAGGCGACCACCGGCGTGCGGATCCGCTCCCCCTCCAGAGCGGTGACGAGGTCGCGGATCGGCAGACCCACGTCGATCATGATGAGATCGGCGCCCCGCGCGCGCAGGACGGTGAGACCCTGCGGAACGGCGTCGGCCTGCGTGACGGCGGCGCCGCGCTGCATAGCGATCTTCGAGGCGGTGATCAGCTCGCCGTTGAGCCGCCCGATCATCAGGAGCCGCATGGTTCGTTCCTCTCAAAACCCGGGCGCGGACAGCCCCCCGGCGTCCGCACCGAACAATCACTCACCCTTGACGATCTCGGTCATCGTCACGCCGAGCCGGTCCTCGACGAGGACGACCTCGCCGCGGGCGACGAGCCGGTTGTTGACGAACACGTCGATCGCCTCGCCGACCTTCCGGTCGAGTTCGAGCACCGCGCCGGGCGCGAGCCGGAGAAGGTCGCCGATCGGCATCCGGGCGGAACCCAGCACCGCCGAGACCATCACGGGCACGTCGAAGAGCTGCTCCAGGTCGGCCGCCGACTTCGGCGTGGTGGGCGCGTCGCGGATCGAGCCCGCCGCGTAGTCGGTGTCGTGCTCGCCGAGCTGCGGCAGGCTGAAATCGTCGGACATCAGGATCTCCTCACGGGCTCGTCGTCAGGCCGAGGGCGTCGAGCACCGCCGCCTCGATGCGGGCGCGCTCCCGCACGATGCCGCCGTCCGCCCACTCGATGCGGGCGTCGCCCGCCGCCATGTCGGGGTCGCCCAGCACCACGAGGCGGCCCTCGTAGCCGCGCTCGCGGGCGAGGCGCTTCACCAGGGTCTCGGCGTCCTCGACGAGGCTGTCGTGCACCCGCACCACCAGGTGCGGCACGCCGCGCAGGTGCTGGAGCGCCGTCCGGGCCGCCTCGCCGATCCCGGCGAGCGGGGCGGCGTCGAGGGCGTCGCCGGCCACCTTGCGGGCGATCAGCATGGCCACCTCGACCGCCTGCGCCTCGCGCTCGACGTCGCGCGCGTCGGCCTGGGCGATCAGGCCCGCGGCGGCCAGCGCCAGGCGGGTCATGGCATCGGCGAGCCGGCCCTGGACCTGCGCCTCGGCCTGGACCCGGCCCTC
Source organism: Methylobacterium sp. NMS14P (assembly GCF_028583545.1). Classification (NCBI taxonomy): domain Bacteria; kingdom Pseudomonadati; phylum Pseudomonadota; class Alphaproteobacteria; order Hyphomicrobiales; family Methylobacteriaceae; genus Methylobacterium; species Methylobacterium sp. NMS14P. The sequence goes on from NZ_CP087106.1 coordinate 5,693,131, forward strand.
CTGCACGCCGCGGGCATACGCCTCCGCCTCAGCCTGGGCAGCGGCCTCTGCGGCGCGCAGGGTCTCGGCGCTCGGGCGCGCGCTGCGGAAATCGGTCTCGAACAGGAACGGCTTGGCGCTCCGGGCGGACTGGGCGCTCAATAGACCAGCTCCTCCTCGGCGCTATTCTTGGCGATCATGATCTCGCCCTTCTCGGCGAGATCCTTGGCGATCTCGGTCATCTTGGCCTGCGCCTCGTCCACCTCCTTGAGGCGGACCGGGCCGAGCGAGGCCATCTCGTCCGTGAGGTTCTTGGCCGCGCGGGTCGACATCTGCTGCATGAAGAAGCCCCGGGTCCGCTCGTTGCCGCCCTTGAGGGCGCGGCACAGGGTTTCGTTGTCGACCGAGCGCATCAGGGTCTGGACGCTGCCCGGATCGAGCTTCAGCAGATCCTCGAAGGTGAACATCAGCTCGCGGATGCGCTTGGCCGAGCCGCGGTTGGCCTGGTCCAGGGCGGCCAGGAAGCGGCCTTCCGTCTGCCGGTCGAAGGCGTTGAACACGTCCGCCATCATCTCGTGGGCGTCGCGGCGCTGGGTCTGGGCGATGGTCGACACGAACTCGACCCGCAGGGTCTCCTCGATGTGGCGCAGGGCCTCCTTCTGCACGGTCTCCATGCGCAGCATCCGGTTGAGGCAGTCGATGGCGAAATCCTCGGGCAGGATGGTGAGCACCTTGGCGGCGTAATCGGCGCGCACCCGCGAGAGCACCACCGCCACGGTCTGCGGGTACTCGTTGCGCAGGAACGAGGCGAGGATCTCCGGATCGACCTGGGCGATCGAGGCCCAGACGCGCTTGCCGGACGCGCCCTTGATCTCCGCCATGATCAGCGAGACCTGATCGCTCGGGAAGATCTTGAGGAGCAGCGCCTCGGTCCGCTCGAAGTTCGACGAGATGCCGCCGCTGTTGCCGAGCTTCGTCACGAACTCGATGATCAGCCTCTCGACGGTCGCCGCCTCCAGCGTGCCGAGCTGGACCATCGCGGCGCTGACCTTCTTGATCTCCTCCTCTTCGAGCATCTGCCAGATCGGGGCGCCTTCCTCCTCGCCGAGCATCAGCAGGAGCGCGGCGGCGCGCTGCGGACCGGGCATCGACGCGAACGAATCGCCGCCCGCCGTCACCAGCGTGTTCGCCAGACCCTGTCCCGCACCTGCCGCCATCGTGTTGCCCTCGATGCCCTACGCTTCACTCTTCCTGGATCCAGGTGCGCAGCACCTCGACGGTCTCGGACGGGCTCGCCCGGACCATGTCGACCACGCGCTGGACCGTCTCGGCCTGGACTTGGCCGTTGATCTTGGCGAATTCCATCAACCGCGCGGTCGGACTGTCGCGGTCGATGACCGTCACGGTGCCGCCCGGACCCGCGACCACGGAGGCGTCGCCGGGGAGAGCCATTCCGGACGCGGTCAGGACCGGGGCATCCGGAACCGGCGCGAGCACCTGGCGCACCAGGGGGCGAACCACCGTGAGGAGGACGATCAGGGTCAGCAGCGCCAGGACGGCGAGCTCGGCCATGCGCAGCACGTCGTCCTTGGTGGGGGCGAGCAGCGACTCGATCAGCGTGGGCTCGGTGAATTGCGGCACGCTTGGCGCCTCCGCGAAGCGCAGGTTCACCACCTCGATCTGGTCGCCGCGGGCCTTGTCGAAGCCGACCGCGCCGCGGACCAGGGCGGTGATCCGCTCGATCTCGGCGGGCGTGCGCGGGCTGTAGGTCTGCTTGCCGTCGGGCGCGGCAGCGTAGACCCCGTCGAGCACCACCGCGACCGACAGGCGCCTGATCCGGCCGCCCTCGGCGATCTCGGTCTTGGTGACCCGGGAGATCTCGTAGTTCGTGGTTTCCTCGTTCTTGTTGGTCGCGTCCTTGGGCGTCGGCGCCTTGTCGCCGCCATTGGCGCCGGGCAGCTCGTTGCCGACGCTGACCTGCCCCTCGGCATTGCCGGTGACCGCCGATTCGGTGCGAGTCTGGGCGGAGCGCACGACGCGGCTCTCGGGGTCGAACGTCTCGGAGCGGCTCTCGACCCGGTTCAGGTCGAGTTCCGCGTTGACCTGGACGCGGGCCCGGCCCGGGCCGACGATGCCGGCGACGACGTCCTCGATCTGGCCGCGCAGGCGCCGTTCGAGGGCGACCTGCCGGTCCTCGAACCCGCTGGCGGAGTCGGTCGCGGCGTCCCGGGCGCCGTCCGCCAGCAAACGGCCGCGCTCGTCGACGATCGAGATCCGTTCGGGCTTGAGGCCCTCCACCGCGGAGGCCGCGAGATGGCGGATCGCCCGGACCTGCCCGGCGTCGAGGTCGCCCATCAGTTTCAGGACGATCGCCGCGCTCGGGCTTTCCCGGTCCCGCTCGAACAGGCGGCGTTCAGGCAGGACGAGGTGGACGCGGGCCGCCTGGACCCGGCCGATCGCCCGGATCGAGCGCGCCAGCTCGCCCTCCAGGGCGCGCAGGTGGTTCACGTTCTGAACGAAGTTGGTGGACGAGAACGCGTCGCCCTTGTCGAAGATCTCGTAGCCGACGCCGCCCTGTGTCGGCAGCCCCTTGCCGGCGAGGTCCATGCGCAGCTTGGCGAGGTCCGGGCGGGGGGCCAGGACCGTCTGCCCGGCATCGCCCCGCGTCTCGTAGCGGATCCCGCGGCTGTCCAGCTCCCGGACCACGGAGGCCGAGTCCTGCATCGACAGGTCGGAGAACAGCACGCCCATATCGGGGCGCGAGACCCGGAGGATGATGAAGGCGAAGAAGCCGATGAGCGTCAGCGTCACCGCCGCCATGGCGGCGATTCGGGCCGGTCCGAACTTCGTGACGAGATCGAGAACCGGCTTCACGGGAGGATTCGCTGCACTCTAACGCTGGCGGACCCGGCGGTCCGCTCGGCAGAAATTGCCCATGTCGTGGTTAGCGGGTCGTTAATGCCGGGCGTCCGGCGGGCCCGGAGGCCGGTGCCGGAACGGCACGAAGCCGCGCCCGAGGTCCGGACGCGGCTTCGTTGGGTCTCGGATGCGACCGGGCCAGTCCCTCGGCGCCGTCTCGGGTCGCCGCTGTGGGCGTGGGGCCTTCGCATCGGTCCGGGGCCGCGAAGCGGGTCCCTCGACCGGAGGCGCCGATGCGCCGGGTTCGGCACCCTCGGTCTCGATGGAGCCCGGGAACGCCCGCGGCGTCCCGGGTCACTGGCGCCCGGCACGGGCGCCGCCTATCAGTGACGGTAGTGCTGGATCCGGGTCGTCCGCAGGCCGGCGAGGCCGTGCTGGTCGATGGAGAACTGCCAGCTCAGGAATTCCTCTGTGGTCAGCGTGTAGCGCTTGCACGCCTCCTCCAGGCTGAGGAGACCGCCGCGCACCGCGGCCACGACCTCGGCCTTGCGCCGGATCACCCAGCGACGGGTGCTCGGGGGCGGAAGGTCCGCGATCGTCAGGGGGCTGCCGTCGGGCCCGATCACGTACTTCACTCTCGGGCGGCTCGGTTCGGTCATGATACGCTCTACACTCGACTGACCTGTCGAGCATTGAAGGTACTTGTGCCCGCTTAAGAGATGTTGAAGCGAGTCACTCGGATGTGATTCGTTAAGTGCCACTTGTGGACAACCCGATGGTCTGCACGCTGGACAGCGGCACTCTCTGCGAGCCGATCACCAGCACCGGCGTCGTTCCGCTGAGATCGACCTCGTCGACGGCCCCCGTCAGGCTCGTATCGACTGCCACGCTCGAGCCGGTGGCATCCGTGGCCGCCACCTTGATCGAGTAGTTCCCGTCGGGCGCGGTGAGGCCGGCCGAGGTCTTGCCATTCCACGTGTAGGTCTGGCTGCCGCCGCTGAGCGCGGTGGTCTGCGTGGCCACGACGTTGCTTTTCGAATCCAGGATCGTGACCACCGCCTTCGAGGCGGCCCGGGCCGGGTTCAGCGTCCAGGATGCGGAGCCGCCGGACAGCTGCGAGGCGCTGCCGTCCGCCGTCACCGTCTTCCCGATGTAGCTCGTGGCCGAGGCCGAGCTCGCCGACTGCGACGCGCTCAGGATGCTGTCGAGGCGGTCGTTGGTCTTGAGCTGCTGCTCGACGCCGGCGAACTGCACCAGCTGCTGCGTGAACTGGTTCGTGTCCATCGGGTCGAGGGGGTTCTGGTTCTTGAGCTGCGTGGTCAGCAGCGTCAGGAACTGCGTGAAGTTGCTGGCGATCTCCGTCGCGTTGCCGCTGCTGCTCGTCGACGCGCCCTTCGTGTTCGTCGTGCTGGTCAGGCTGGATATGCCGCTCGTCATGCTGATCTCTCCCGTATCGCGTCCTGGCGCGGGGGCCGGATGCGCGCTGTGTCTGTGTCTGTGTCGGTCCGCGATGCGGGCGCCACGCCCGCCGCCTAGATTCTCATGTCGACGCCGCCGTAGCCGCGCAGGTAGCGGATCGGGGCGACCTCCTTCGGCGCTTCCGCTTGATCGCGGGACCAGCCCGTGCCGCCCCCGCGCGGGGAATCGCCGGGCTGACCACCGCTGCCGCCGTTCTGAGCGCTTCCGTCGCCCCGCAGCGACAGGTTGATGCCGCCGGCCGAGGGATCGAAGCCGGCCTGGGACAGCGCCTGCTGCAGCTGGCCGGAGTCGCGCTGGAGCAGAGCGAGGGTCTCGGGCCGGTCGACCACGAGGTGGGTCATGACGCGGCCGTGCGCCTTGTCGATCTCCAGCTTGACGTCGATGCGCCCGAGTTCCGCCGGATCGAGCCGGATCTGGAACTCGTTGGATCCGCGCAGGGACCGCAGGCCGATGGTCATCGGCACCTGGCCGATCGGGATGGGCGGATCGGTCCGGACTGACGCGGCGGTCTGGGCCGGCGCGGCAGTCTCCTGAGCGGCCCGTGCCGTAACCACGGCCGGGCCGGACGGGACGGGCAGTGTCGAACCACTCGGCGCCGCCGCGGGCGTCGTCTGGAGCGGGCCAGTGCCTTGTCCCGCGTCGGTCAGGGCGGTGAGGAAGTCCTGGGACGCCGTGTCGCCCGCCGCGCCGCCGGCGCCGGCCGTCAGGCCGTCGATCGGGACGCTGCTCGCCCCGACCTTGCCCGGCTCGTGACCGACGCCTGCCGACGCCGTGGCGGGGCCGGCTATGCCCGAGACGGCGCCGCCCGCGCGGCCGCTGCCCTGCGTGTCCGTTCCGGTAGGACCGGCGGCCGCGCCGGTTCCGGGGAGCGCCGCCGCACCGTCCTGCGTCTGCGCCGTGCCGGTGTCCGTACCCGCCTCGGCCTTGGCGGTCCCGGTCGCGGCGCCGCCCTCGGACAGCGCGGCGATCAGGGCCAGCAGGGCGGCGGACGGACTCGAACCCGCGGGCTGCGCGGCGGGCTCGGCCTTCTGCGGCAGCGCCGCCGCGTCGAACGCGGCGGCCTCGGAGCCCGCCGTGCCGGCTGTTTCGGAGGTCGGATCCTGCCCGGCCGCGACGGCCTCGGAACCCTGCTCCCCAGTGGTGTCCGCCCGGCCCGTCTCGGTGTCGCGCGCGCCCGAGGCGGAGGGCTGCCCCTCGACCTGCCGGGCACGCGCCGCCGGAGCCGGCGCATCCGCTGGCTTGGCGAGGCTGGCCTGCCTGTCCGCGGCCCGGGCCTCGGCCTGAAGCGCCGAATCCCGTGCGCGGTCGCCGGCCACCCGCGCGGCGTCGGCCTGATCGCGCAGGTCGGCCTGACGGGCGCGGGCCGAGTCGACCACATCGCGCTGATCGGCGGCGCGGGCCCGCGCCTCCGCCGCGTCGTCGCGGGCCTGGGCGGCGCTCAGGGCGGCGCCGAAGCGGTCCTGCGCGGAATTTCCGGTGCGGGCCGCCACACCCGCGGCCTCCCAGCCCGAACGCTGCGCTTGCGCGCTCCGCGCGGAGGGAATCCACGTGCTGACATCCAACCGATCCGCCGCGCCGCTCGCCATACCGGACTCCTCTGGGACGCTCCGCAGCAAGGCGCGCGCCACCGTTCCGTCCGACTAAGAGACTGAAATAATTGGTCCTCTTTGCCCGTTGCGTGGCGCGGCCCTGATCGAAGCTGCCGCCTGCCCGGCAGGATCTGCCGAGCGGCCGGCTCGGTCGCCCTGGAAAGCCGGGCCGAGTCCCGCTATAGACGGCCCGTGCAGCCAGGGAGCTTCCGGGCCGGCGGCTGCGGACCCTCGCGATGAACGCCCTCGATCTTCCCAAAGCCCCCCACGAGACGCGCGTCGTCGTCGCCATGTCGGGCGGCGTCGATTCCTCCGTGGTCGCGGGCCTGCTGAAGCGGCAGGGCTTCGACGTGGTCGGCGTGACGCTCCAGCTCTACGACCACGGCGCGGCGAGCCACCGCAGGGGCGCCTGCTGCGCCGGCCAGGACATCCACGACGCCCGGGCGGCGGCGGAGCACCTCGGCATCCCGCACTACGTCCTCGACTACGAGGATCGCTTCCGCGACGAGGTCATCGAGAAGTTCGCCGAGAGCTACCTCGCGGGCGAGACGCCGATCCCCTGCGTCGAGTGCAACCGCACGGTGAAGTTTCGCGACCTGCTGGGCCTCGCCCGGGACCTCAACGCCGACGCGCTCGCCACCGGCCACTACGTGGCCAGCCGGGCACTTCCGGGCGGCGGCCGGGCGCTCCACCGCGCTCTCGATCCTGCCCGCGACCAGAGCTACTTCCTCTACGCGACCACGGCGGAGCAACTGGACTTCCTGCGCTTCCCCCTGGGCGAGATGGAGAAGACCGAGACCCGCGCGCTCGCGAAGGATCTCGGCCTCTCGCTCGCCGAGAAGCCGGACAGCCAGGACATCTGCTTCGTGCCGCAGGGCCGCTACAGCGACGTGATCGCGCGTCTGCGCCCCGACGCGGCGCGGCCCGGCGAGATCGTCGATCTCGCCGGCCACGTTCTCGGCCGGCACGACGGGATCGTGCATTACACGGTGGGCCAGCGGAAGGGCCTCGGCCTGTCTGGGCCCGAGCCGCTCTACGTGGTGCGGCTGGAGCCGGACTCGGCCCGGGTGGTGGTCGGGCCGCGCACGGCGCTGGCCACGACCCGGATCCGTCTCTCGGACCTGAACTGGCTGGGCGAGGGGCCGGTGGAGGCCGTGCGCGACCTGCCCGTGGCGGTCCGCGTGCGCTCCACTCGGCCGCCGCGCCCGGCAACGCTGACGGTCGGGCCGGACGGTGCGGCCGAGGTCGTGCTCGCCGAGCCCGAGGACGGCGTGTCGCCGGGCCAGGCCTGCGCGATCTACGCGGATGACGGCCCCCGGGCCCGGGTCCTCGGCGGCGGCACCATCCGGCGTGTCGACGCGTTGTCGGCCCGGTCCCGCGAGGCCGCCTGATCTCAACCTCTGGAAATTGCGAACGATGCTGAGCGAGCCGCAGATGGCCGGGCCGAGCACGGCCCTGATGCGCAAGGCCTATGCCCGCTGGGCCCCTGTCTACGACGTGGTCTACGACAAGCTCACCGAGCCGGCGGCCCGCGCCGCCGTCGAGGCGGCGGCCGAGCACGGGCCGCGGATCCTGGAGGCCGGCGTCGGCACCGGGCTGGCGCTGGGCTACTATCCGAAGGCGAGCTTCGTCTGCGGCGTCGACCTCTCCGAGGACATGCTGAAGCGCGCCCGCGCCAAGGTCCGGCGCCGGAACCTGGCCCACGTGAAGGGCCTGCAGGTGATGGACGTCTGCCACCTGGGCTACGCCGACGCGAGCTTCGACGCCGTCGTGGCGCAGTTCCTGATCACCCTGGTGCCCGACCCCGAGGCCGCGATGTCGGAGTTCCTGCGGGTGGTGCGCCCGGGCGGCGGCATCGTCCTCGCCAACCATTTCGGCCAGAGCGAGGGCCCGGTCGCGCGGGTCGAGGAGATCGTGGCGCCCCTCTGCACGAAGATCGGTTGGTCATCGGACTTCAAGGCGACGCGGATCGAGGCCTGGGCGCGGCGCAACGGCGTCGAGGTTCTGGGATTGAAGCCGACCTTCCCGGGCGGGTTCTTCAAGATCCTGTGGATGCGCAAGCCCGGGTGAGCGAGACCGGCAACGCGTCCCTCGCCGAAGGCCGCGTGGAGAGCCGCGAAGGACGCTGGAAGCGTCTGCGGCGCTGGCTCCCGCTCGTGCTGCTCCTGACGGTGTCGGCCGTGGTCCTGGTCTCGGGGGCCGCGCAGCTCCTCAGCCTCGACCGCCTGCTCGCCTCGCGCCTCTGGCTGCGCGGCTTCGTCGAGGCCGGCTACCTCCGCGCGCTGGTCGCGGCCTACTGCCTCTACGTCGGGGCCGTCGTCGTGTCGGTGCCGGCCACGCTGATCCTGACGATGGTCTGCGGCTTCCTGTTCGGCATCGTGCCGGGGGCGCTCACCGCGGTCTGCGCCGCCACCACCGGGGCGGCCATCGTGTTCGCGATCGGCCGAGGGCCGGGCGCCGAACTGCTGCGGCGCATGGGCGGCACGCGCCTCGCCGGGCTGGCCGAGGGCTTCCGGCGCGACGCCTTCGGCTACATCGCGGTGCTGCGCCTCCTGCCGCTGTTCCCGTTCTGGGTCACCAACCTCGCACCCGCCGCCTTCGGGGTGAAGATGCGGGTCTTCGTGCTGGCGACGTTCCTGGGTCTGCTGCCGGGCGCGGTCGTGTACGCCACCACGGGCGCGGGCATCGAGGACGTCGTCGCCGCCCACGAGGCCGCCAGGGCCGCCTGCCTTGCGGCTGGGTCGGGCGGCTGCGACAACGCCCTGACCCTGCGCGCCCTGATCACGCCCAAGATGGTCGCGGGTCTCGGGATGCTGGCCGTCTTCGCCCTGGTCAGCATGCTGCTGAGCCGGCGCGTCAGGCGCGGCTGAGAGGCGCCGCCGAGAGACGCGATCTCCCGCCGGACCCGTTTTTCCGTGTCTAAGGGCACATGCAACCGCTTGGGGGTGGATATCGTATAGTGCTCGCCGCCGAGAGCCTGTATTCCCGCCTGCGAATCTGTGGCTTGCGAACATGTATCCCGCGAAGGCCGGACCCGGCTCGAGCTTTCTCAATCCTCTCTCCGCCGATCCTCATCCGCGATGCCCGCGCGGAGCGTGACCGGCATGTCCGTCGAGTCCGATCAGGCCGCGGCACCGGCGACGCCGGCGCCCGCTCCGGCCCGCGACCTGCCCGAGCGGCGCACGGCGCGCCTCGGCCTGTCAGGTCGGCTGTTCCTCGTCACCGTCGCGTTCGTGGTGGTGGCCGAGGTGCTGACCTACGTGCCGGCGGTGGCCAACTACCGGATCGAGTGGATGTCCGACCGCCTGGCGGCCGCGCAGGTCGCCGCCCTGGTCCTCGATGGCCGGACCGGCGAGCCGGTCTCCGAGCCGCTCGAGAGCCGGCTCCTGGCCGGCGTGAACGCCCGGGCCATCGCCGTCCGCGGCGGCGGCGCCCAGCGCCTGCTCGCCATTGAGCCCATGCCCGAGCAGGTCGCCGACACCGTCGACCTGCGCGACGTCACGGCCCTGTCGGCGATCCGGGGCGCGTGGCGCACCCTCGTGGCGCCGGTCCACGAGCCGATCCGCGTGGTCGGGGAGGGGGGGATCGGCTTCGACCGGGTCGAGATCCTGCTCGACGAGGCGCCGCTGCGCACCGCCATGATCGACTACGCGCTGCGCCTGCTGGTCTCCTCGCTGATCATCGCGGCCGCCGCGGCCGGTCTCGTCTTCGTGGTGCTGCAGGTGCTGATCGTGCGGCCCGTGCGGCGGCTCGCAACCAGCATCACGGCCTTCGCGGACGATCCGGAGGATGCCGGGCGGATCATCGCGCCGTCCCGCCGCAGCGACGAGATCGGCCAGGCCGAGCGTGCGCTCGGGCGGATGCAGCGCAGCCTCGCCGACCAGCTCCGGCAGAAGCGGCGACTCGCCGAACTGGGCCTCGCGGTCAGCAAGATCAGCCACGAGTTGCGCAACCTGCTCACCGGCGCGCAGCTCCTGGGCGATCGCCTGGAGGGCACCGAGGATCCGACGGTGCAGCGCGTGGCCCCCCGCCTCGTGGGGACGCTGGCCCGTGCGATCCGCTTCTGCGAGGCGACGCTCGCCTACGGGCGCGTCTCCGAGCGCACGCCGCTCCTGACCAGCACGCCGCTGGCGCCGATCTTCGCGGAGCTTCCGGATCTCGCCGCGCTGGCGGCGCACCCGGTCAACGTCCAGGTCGCGGCGGGCGATCTCTCCGTGCAGGCCGATCCGGAGCAGCTCGGACGGGCGCTGGCCAATCTCGTGCGCAACGCCGTGCAGGCGCTGGACGCCGCGGCCGTGCCGGAGGCCACCGTGAGCGTGGTCGCCTCGCGCGCGCCGTCGGGCCGGATCACGATCCTGGTCACCGATAACGGCCCCGGCCTTCCGGCACGCGCCCGCGAGAACCTGTTCGCGCCGTTCCAGGGATCCATGCGGTCCGGCGGCACGGGCCTCGGCCTGCCGATCGCCGCCGAGCTGATCGGGATCAACGGCGGCACCCTCACCCTCGACGCCTGCGTGGGCGAAGGGCTCAGTGGCGCGCGCTTCCGGATCGTGCTGCCCGAGGGCTGACGCGACAGCCCGCGGGGTGACGGCCTCGCGCAGGGATCGGACGCTGCGAGGCGGCGCCCCGCTCTGCCTACTCGGCCGCGGCCCGGACGGGCTCGCCGACCCGGATGCCGAGATCGGCCAGCAGCGCCGCGTCGTCGTCCTGCCCGTTATTGGCGGTGGTGAGCAGCCGCTCGCCGTAGAAGATCGAGTTGGCGCCGGCGAGGAAGCACAGCACTTGGGCCTCGCGGGTGAGGCTCTTGCGGCCGGCGCTGAGCCGCACGCGGGAGCGCGGCATGACGATCCGCGCCGTGGCGCACATGCGCACGAGATCGAACGGATCGACCGCCGGCTGGTCCTCCAGCGGGGTGCCGGGCACCGCCACGAGGGCGTTGATCGGCACGCTCTCCGGGTGGGGCGCGTGGTTGGACAGCACCTGGAGCATCGCGGCGCGGTCGGTGACGCCCTCGCCCATCCCGACGATGCCGCCGCAGCACACGCCGATCCCGGCCTCGCGGACGTTCGCGAGGGTCTGCAGACGCTCGTCGTAGGTCCGGGTGGAGATGATGTCCTCGTAGAAGTCCGGGCCGGTATCGAGGTTGTGGTTGTAGGAGGTCAGCCCGGCCTCGGCGAGGCGTCCGGCCTGCGCGGGCGTGAGCATGCCGAGCGTCACGCAGGCCTCCATGCCGAGGCCGCGCACGCCGCGCACCATGGCGAGCACCGCGTCGAATTCCGGGCCGTCCTTCGGCTGACGCCACGCGGCGCCCATGCAGAAGCGCTGGGCGCCGGCGGCCTTGGCGGCGGCAGCCTCGGCCAGCACCGACTCCACCGGCATCAGCCGCTCGCGCGCGACGCCCGCGCCCTTGTGATGGGCCGATTGCGGGCAGTAGGCGCAATCCTCCGGGCAGCCGCCGGTCTTGATCGACAGGAGCGACGCCCGCTGGATGTCGGCGGGGTCGTTGTGCCGGCGGTGCACCTGCGCGGCGCGGAACACGAGGTCCATCAGCGGCAGGTCGTGGATCGCGCGGATCTCCGCCACACTCCAGTCGTGCCGGATGTCGCCGAGGTCGGGCTGCTGGGAACCGGGGAGGAAAGTCGCGCTCATTCGGTGTTTGAGCCGGATCGGCGGCCAGAAATCAAGCGTGCCTTGCGCCCGAACTCCCGACCGAGGGGTCGGTCTGGACGATCATGCCGTACCAGCCCAGCCCGCGATAGGTCTCGTATCCCGGTGTCCGATGGAACGCCGTGACCGTGCCCGTCCGCGGATCCCGCACGACTCCGCTCGTCTGGCCGTCCATCCGGCAGGAGACCCGTTCGGTCAGGAGCCCGGTCTGATCCGAGGCGGCCAGCACCCTGCCGCCGGCATCGACCAGGAGCGCGCGGGTCCGCGCCCGATCCTCAGGCGCGACGCGGATCCCCGAAACGATGGCCTGGGCCTGCGGCGCCCAGTCGAAGTGGATCGCCAGGACGCCGAGCGGGGTGCCGTTCGCCTGACCGTCCGCCCGCACGCTCGCCGCGTAGGTGGCGACTTGCGCGCCGCCGAGCGCATCCTCCTGACGCACGTCGGCACAGACGAAGGCGTCCCCGCTCCGCAGGGCGAGCGCGTCCCGGAACCACGCTTCCCCCGCGACGCTCCGGCCCTGCAGGCCGGGGTAACGGTCGGCGCGGCCGGTCGCCAGGATGCGGCCGTCCAGGTCGCAGATCCAGATGTCGAGATAGACCGTGTAGGCCGAGAGGATGATTCCGAGGCGATCGCCCGCGAAGGCCCCCGCGGCCGGGCCGGGATCGGCCGCGCAGGCCACGACGGCGGCGTCGGTCGCCCACCAGCGCACGTCGCAGGTCCGCTCGTAGAGGTTGCGATCGATCAGCTCGACCGCGTTGAGCGCGAGATCGATTAGCCGTTCTCCCTGGACGCGGCCCGCCATCGTCTCGACGGTGCGTTGCAGCTCGACGATGCGGCCGGCCAAGTGAAGTTCCAGCTCGCCGGCGATGACGTCCACGGACTCGCCGAGGGCGCGCACCTCCTGGGCGACGACCGCGAAGCCGCGTCCCTCGTCCCCGGCCCGTGCGGCCTCGATGAGCGCGTTGAGGGCGAGGATCTTGGTCTGCGCCGTGATCCGCCGGATCCGGCCGGTCTTCTCCTGCGCCGCCTGCTTGACGGCGTCGGCCAGGATCTCGATCGACCTGAGCGTCGGCGGCTCGGACTCCGATCCCGGGGAGCGATCCTTCAGAAAATCAATTTTCGCGGTCATGTCCGGCCCGATCGGCGATGCGGGCATTTTACAGCTATAATATAACGCAGTCTTAACCGATCAAGTTTGGCATTAAAACTTACAATACTGAAAATGATCCAAAATTCAATCGCGAGTGTATGGGCGTTCCGGCTGGTCCCGGCGCCGGGCGATCGCCGATATCGGTGAAGTTGCTTGGACGACGGGCCGCCGCCCGGGCGCGGGCGGCGGCCCGGCCTGTCAGTCCGTGGGCTCGCCGGCCGAAACCTTGGCGGTCCAGTCGTCGAACGCGATGACCTTCTGGCGCTGCTCGCCGAGCCGGTCGATGCGCAGGACCATCTCGTCCCCGGCCTTGAGGTAGCGCGGCGGCTTCATGCCGAGGCCGACGCCCGGCGGCGTGCCGGTGGTGATGACGTCGCCGGGCTCCAGCAGCATGAAGTGCGACGCGTAGGCGACGAGCTGGGGAACGTCGAAGATCATCGTGGCGGTCGAGCCGGTCTGGCGACGCTCGCCGTTCACGTCGAGGCTCATGGCGAGGTTCTTCAGGTCGGGAATCTCGTCGAGCGTCACCAGCCAGGGCCCGAGGGGGCCGAAGGTCGGCGCGCTCTTGCCCTTCGTCCAGGTCGGACCGCGGTTCATCTGCCATTCGCGCTCGGAGACGTCGTTGCAGATGCAGGCGCCCGCCACGTAGCTCAGCGCCTCGTTGGCGTGGACGTAGCTGGCGCGCCGCCCGATCACCACGGCGAGCTCCACCTCCCAGTCGGTGCTGTGCGACCCCTTCGGGATGATGACCGTGTCGTTCGGCCCGCACAGGCTGGACGGGGCCTTGTTGAAGATGATCGGCTCCGCGGGGATCGGCGAGCCGGTCTCGGCGGCGTGGTCGGCGAAGTTGAGGCCGATGGCAACGACGTTCCGGGTGCCCCCGACGCAGGGACCGAGGCGCACGTCCGGCGGCAGCTTCGGCAGGGTCTCGGGATCCAGGGCGCGCAGCCGCGCCAGCGAGTCGGGCGCGAGGGCCGGCCCGGCGATGTCGCGCACGATGCCCGACAGGTCGCGCAGCCCCCCGCTGGCATCCACGAGGCCGGGCTTCTCGTCGCCGCTCGGGCCGTGCCGGAAGAGCTTCATGGTCGCACTCCTCATCCTTCCCTGAACCGGTCTGCGCCGGACGCCGGGACCATGGCCGGGCCTCGACCCGGGTGCAAGGCCGGCCGCGTCGGCGGGTCGGTGCGCCAGGTGTCGCAGCCGGGCAACAGGACGGCGGAAAAGTGCAGGGTCAGCGGTGTCCGGATTTATTGTTCCTGCCGGCGTGTCGGCGAGACAGGTCAGATCAAGACTGGGAAGTGCCGCTGATCATGTGCTTTCGCGCGTGAAGGCGCCGTTTACCGCAACTGCTCTACTGCTGTTCCTCTTGGTGCCGAAATCGATCAGGGTCATTGCGGTTCTGCCCCTGAAACCGGCACCATGCACGAAAGGTCGCCGCATAACGGGTCTCGAACAATCGACGGCGCCCAGCAGAACGAGAAGGCTTGGGGGAAGAGATGGGCGGGACGGTTCGCGCTGCGATGCTGGCGGCGACGGCGGTGATCCTCGGCGCCGGGCAGGTGCACGCGGGGGCGTTCGGGATCCGTGAGCAGAGCACCGAGGCCCAGGGGCTGGCCTTCGCGGGCGCGGCGTCGGGATCGGGCGGCGTCTCGTCGATCTTCTGGAATCCCGCGACGATCACGATGAACCCGGGCTTCGTCGCGGAGCAGAACTTCACCTATATTGGCTTGTCCTCCACGATCCGCCCGGAGGCCGGCACCAATCCGGGCTTCGCGCGGCTGGGCGGCTCCGGCGATATCGGCCAGGGCGCGGTCGTGCCGGCGGGCGCCACCTCCTACCAGCTCAACGACCGCCTCTGGCTCGGCCTCTCCACCGGAGCCCCGTTCGGCCTCGTGACCAAGCCGCGCGACGTGTGGGCCGGTGAGGTCTACGGGCGCTCGTCGCGGATCTTCTCGCTGGCGATCAACCCGGTCATCGGCTTCAAGGTCAACGAGTGGCTCTCGATCGCGGCCGGCCCGAACATCGAGTATTTCCGCCTGACCCTGCGGCAGGCGCTGCCGATCCCCGGCATCCTGCCGACCTCGTATCCGAGCTCCTTCCTCAAGGGTGAATCCTGGGGCGCGGGCTTCACTGCCGGCGCCACGCTGACGCCCCGCGACGGGACCGTGCTGGGCATCGGCTACCGGTCGTCGGTGCACCACGACATCGACGGCTCGATCGGCGTGCCGCTCGTCGCCCTCGCGCCGCTGGCCGGTCAGGTCCGCGCCAAGCTGAACACCCCCGACAAGCTGAGCGTCG
The DNA here is from genome assembly GCF_028583545.1 of Methylobacterium sp. NMS14P. NCBI lineage: Bacteria > Pseudomonadati > Pseudomonadota > Alphaproteobacteria > Hyphomicrobiales > Methylobacteriaceae > Methylobacterium > Methylobacterium sp. NMS14P. Next base: position 5,708,152 of record NZ_CP087106.1, read on the forward strand.
GCCTGACCCAGGCGGTCTCGCCGGTGGCGCGTGTGAATCTCGGCTTCGAGTGGGACAACTGGTCGAGGCTCGGCACCATCGGCATCGTGTCGAAGACGATCGGCCTGCCGGTGAACAATCTGCCGCTCAACTACAAGGACGGGTTCACCTACGCGATCGGCGCCGAGTACGACGCGTCGCCGAACCTGACGCTGCGGACCGGCTTCGCCTACGAGACCTCGCCCATCGACTTCCGGAACCGCTCGGTGCGCCTGCCGGACGGCGACCGGTACAACGTCTCGGTCGGCGCCAGCTACCGCTGGAGCCAGCAGCTGACGCTGAACCTCGCCTACTCGCACTTCTTCCTGGACCGCTCGCGGATCCTCGCGGGCATCGGCCGCGACTACAACATCAGCAACATCGCCTTCGCGGGCGTGGTGGATTCCAGCGCCGACATCGTCTCGGTGGGCTTCCGCTACGTGTTCGGCGCGCCGCCGGCCGCGGCCCCAGCGCCGCTCGTGCGGAAGTACTGACGGGTCCTCGGCCCTCGGCCTCCGCAGGTCCCGTCGCGCCGTTCGGGCGTGACGGGACGCGCGATCCTCGTATTCACCGTCGCGAGTCCCCCGTGTCGGCGGGGCTCGCGGGCGTCGTCCGGATAGCGGCGATTCTCTTCGGGACGGCGCTGCGGGCAGATTACCCCGCGCAGGTCCGGCGACGCTTCGACGGGACCGCCGGTCGCCCGGCCGGCGCAGTCGGCGCCGACCGGGGCGGCTCTCAGGCGCGCATCCGCACGTAGGTCCCGGGCGCCGGGCCGAGCGATGGTAGCGCGTCGCCGCCCGGCTGCCGGGCCGGCACCCGCTCCGGGGCCTGCGCCTCGATCCACTGGAACCAGTAGGGCCACCACGAGCCCTTGGTCTCGACCGCGGCCCTGATCCACTCCTCGAGCGTCCCCTTCACGGGTCCGCCGGTCCAGTAGCCGTATTTCGGCTTGGACGGCGGATTGATCACGCCCGCGATGTGGCCCGAGCCCGCGAGCACGAAGTCGACCTTCCCGCCGAACACCTTCGAGCCCTCGAAGACCGACAGCGCCGGCGCGATGTGGTCCTCGCGGGTGGCGAGATTGAAGATCGGCACCTGCACCTTCCTGAGGTCGAGGCGGACATTGCCGAGCACCATCCGCCCCTGCGCCAGCGTGTTGTCGAGGTAGCAATTGCGCAGGTAGAACGAGTGGTTGGCCGCCGGCATCCGGGTGGCGTCGGAGTTCCAGTACAGCAGGTCGAAGGCCGAGGGTGCCTTGCCCTTGATGTAGTTGTTCACGACGTAGGGCCAGATCAGGTCGTTCGGCCGGAGCATGTTGAAGGCGTTCGCCATCCGGGCGCCCTCCAGGTAGCCCTGCTCGGCCATGCGCGCCTCGACCTGGCGGATCTGCTCCTCGTCGGCGAAGACCTTCAGGTCGCCCGCGTGGGTGAAGTCGACCTGGGTGGTGAGCAGCGTCGCGCTCTTGATCCGCCGGTTGCCGGTGGCCGCCTGCATGGCGAGCGTCACGGCGAGCAGCGTGCCGCCGACGCAGTAGCCCGCCGCCGTGACCTCGCTCTCACCGGTGGCGACGCCGATCGCGTCGATGGCCGCCTCGATCCCCTCGCGCATGTAGGACTCGAAGTCCTTGTCGGCGTGGCGGGAATCGGGATTGACCCAGGAGATGCAGAAGACCGTCAGGCCCTGATCGACCATCCACTTCAGGAAGCTCTTCTGCGGATTGAGGTCGAGGATGTAGAACTTGTTGATCCAGGGTGGGACCATCAGGAACGGGCGCCGCAGCACGGTCTCGGTGGTGGGCGCGTACTGGATCAGCTCGATCAGGTCGTTGCGGAACACCACCTCGCCGGGGGTGACCGCCATGTTGCGCCCGACCTCGAACCCGCTCGGGTCGGTCTGACGCACGCGCAGCTGCCCGCCGCCGGCCGCCAGATCCTCCTCGTACATCTTGAGGCCGCGGACGAGGTTGGCGCCGTTCTCCTGCAGGGTGTGGCGGATCAGCTCCGGGTTGGTCGGCAGGAAGTTGGAGGGCGACAGCATGCTGGTGACTTGGCGCAGGTAGAACTGCGCCTTGTGGCGCGTGTGCGCGTCGAGTCCCTCGGCCTCGTCCACGAGGCTCTCGGCCCAGCGGGTGGCGAGCAGGTAGGCCTGCTTGAGGAAGTCGAAATACGGGTTGGTCGACCAATCGGCGTGGGCGAAGCGCGCGTCCCGGGGCTCGGGCAGCGCCACCGGATCGGCGGGCTGGCCCTGCAGGCGCAGGTAGGTCGAGCCCCAGAGCGACAGGAAGGCCTGCGACAGGCGCGCCTGCGCCTCGGCGCTGCGGTTCGGATCGGCGAGCCAGGTCTCGGCCACCTGACCGAGCACCTTGGCCGCCTCGTTCATCTCGCTGCCGGGTGCGCCCGCCTGGCCCTCGGGCCCGAGGAGGCGGGCGACGTTGCGCCCCATCGCCTCGACGAACTGTCCGGCATTGCGGGAAATCGCCTCGAAGTCCGGCATCGGGGCGACCGTGCCGTCCGGCATCGCGCCGTTCGAGACCGACTTCGGAGGGGCGGTCCGATCCGGCGCCTGCGGGCTCGTCAAACGTGCCTCCCTGTGCTTCATCTGTTGACCCGATGGCGCGGGCCTCGTTTCCGACAAAATAAGGAGCGAGCCAGAGTTTTCGCCAGCCCGGCTCAGGACGTCGCCGAAACATCCGGCCGATCTTTTCATACGCATGTGACGATGGATCGTGCCATTTTGAACCCCACCGTCCGCCCGCACCGCGCCGGTCCGCTGCACCGCCTGACGCGCGCGGCCGGCCTGGGGGTGCTGGTCGGCGCGCTCGGGGCCTGCTCGGGCGACGTCGTCCGCTCGCTGGCCTCCGATGCAGGCTACGGGCCGCGGGTCGTCGCGGCCCCGGATTTCGTCGCGGACACGCGCGGCAAGGCGCAGCCCGACTTCATGCCCGTGGGTGTCGACGCGCCGAAGCGTCCGGTCCGGGCCAAGTCGGTCACGGGCCAGAAGGCCCTCGAGGCGGAGCTGGAGGGCGCCCGCGGACGCAACGAGGCCCGGGGACGGGCCGCCGCGAGCGCCGGGCGCGGCGCGGCCGCCACCATCAAGCCGGCCCCGGCGGCGGCGCAGTAGGCGGCCCTTTTTCAGGGTCGGCGACGGCCCGCAACTCTGCTAGAGCAAGTGGTTCGCCCGACCGGCCCAGACGAGAGACGCCGGATCCGGGACGCGCCGATGGACACGCCCATGACCGACTTCCACCGCATCAAGCGACTGCCGCCCTACGTCTTCGAGCAGGTCAACCGGATCAAGGCCGCCGCCCGAGCGCAGGGCGCCGACATCATCGATCTCGGCATGGGCAACCCGGATCTGGACGCCCCGAAGCACGTGATCGCCAAGCTGTGCGAGACGGCCGGGCGGCCGCGCACGGATCGCTACTCGGCCTCCAAGGGCATCGCGGGCCTGCGCAAGGCCCAGGCGGGCTATTACCAGCGGCGCTTCGGCGTGACCCTGAATCCCGACACCCAGGTGGTGGCGACCCTCGGGTCGAAGGAAGGGTTCGCCAACATGGCCCAGGCGATCACCGCGCCGGGCGACGTCGTGCTGGTGCCGAACCCGAGCTACCCGATCCACGCCTTCGGCTTCCTGATGGCCGGCGGCGTCATCCGCTCCGTGCCGGCCGAGCCGACCCCGGCGATGTTCCCCGCCCTGGAGCGGGCCATGCGCCACTCGATCCCGAAGCCGGTGGCGCTGGTCGTGTGCTACCCGTCGAACCCGACCGCCTACGTGGCGAGCCTCGACTTCTACCGGGACCTCGTGGCCTTCGCGAAGCAGCACGAGCTGATCCTGCTGTCGGACCTCGCCTACGCGGAGGTCTACTTCGACGACAACCCGCCGCCCTCGGTGCTGCAGGTGCCCGGCGCCATCGACTGCACGGTGGAGTTCACCTCGCTGTCGAAGACCTACTCGATGGCCGGCTGGCGGATGGGCTTCGCGGTGGGTAACGAGCGCCTGCTCGCGGCGCTGACCCGGGTGAAGTCCTACCTCGATTACGGCGCCTTCACGCCGATCCAGGTCGCCGCGACCGCCGCGCTCAACGGGCCGGACAACTGCATCCACGAGATGCGCAGCATCTACAGGAAGCGCCGCGACGCGCTGGTCGAATCCTTCGGCAAGGCCGGCTGGACCATCCCGTCGCCCGCCTCCTCGATGTTCGCCTGGGTGCCGATCCCCGAGCGCTACCGGGAGCTGGGCAGCCTCGAGTTCTCCAAGCTTCTCCTAGAGAAGTCCGACGTGGCGGTCGCGCCCGGCATCGGCTTCGGCGAGTTCGGCGACGAGTATGTCCGCATCGCTCTCGTGGAGAACGAGCAGCGCATCCGGCAGGCGGCGCGCAACATCCGCCGGTTCTTCGACGGCACCGACAAGACCCTGCACAACGTCGTGCCGATGGCCCGGGCCGGATAGCAGGGCCCGCGCGGATTGTTGCCGCGGGGCGACAGGCGCCGTCAAAGGCGTCGGCGCCCCGCGCCGGCGCTTGTCAGGGCGCGGCGCGATGGCCAGGGTCAGGTGCGGGGGTCCTCCCGCGTCCCGAGTGTCGCATGCGCCGCCTGAACCTGATCGCCGCCCTGCTGCTCGCCGCCGCGGCCTCGGCCTGCGCGCCGAACCCGATCATCGCCCGCGATCCGATCCCCGCGCCGGGACCGGCGGACGTGTACGCGTGCGACTCGAAGCCGTTGCCGGTCAACGCCTTCATGACGGATTGCCGCCCCGTTCCGGCGAGCCCGCAGGTCGTGCTGCGCGCGCGCGGCTGATCCCGCCCGGGATTTCGGTAACCGGTCGATTCGGAAGCGTCGGACAAGCCGCCCGCGATCAGCTAGACTGTAGGCCAGATGCCGGCACGCCCGGCCCCCTGACGGAGCATCGCGTGAGCACCAAGACCCTGATCGCCGCCGGACTCCTCGCCCTCCTGGCGGGGCAGGGTGCCTCGGCCTCCGACGCCGCCTATCCGCCGGCGCCCTACCAGCCCCGCGCCTTCGTGTTCACCGCCCCGAACGGGCCCACGGTGCTGCAGACCGAGGGCTGTTGCCAGGTCGTCGTGCCGCCGGGCCGGCCCGACCTCGCCCAGCCCGCGGTGCCGGTGGCCGAGGTGATGAACGGCGGCGGCTTCGGCTACACCGGGTTTGACTACTACAACGACCAGATCACCGAGGGGCGGTTCGGCGCGCGCAAGCGGCCGAAGGAGTACGTGATCGCCCCGTCCTACATCGTGCCGCCGCGCTACTGAGCCGCCGGGACGCCCGGGGTCTCAGTCCTTCTGCGGATCGTGGCCCCAGTTCATCAGCGACATCCGCCAGGGCGAGTCGGGGTCCTTCCGGGCCTCGCCGCCCTGCTTGAGATGGCGGTGGACGTAGCCCACGACCTTGCGCATGGCGGCGTAGTCGTCGTCCGTCAGGTCGGCCTTCTTGGTGTCCTTGATCGCCAGGATCCGCCGGCCCATCTCGTGGCCGGTCGACTCGCCCCCGTCCTTCTTCTGGCCGACATCCCGGCTTGCCTCGCTGTCGAGATGCTTCCTCAGCGCCGCCGGCGTCATGTTGACGGCCTCGCTGAAGTCCTTCCACGTCGCCGCGTGATCGTCGTCCGCCATCCGCCTACCTCCTCGGCCGTGTCGCTCGTGCCCGACAACGCGCCCGAGGCTTTCCGGCTCGCCTCTCTCCCTGCGGTGGGGCGCCGCACGGGCAGCGGGCGACGCGGCGCTGGAGCGTTTACAGGCCGGGTCCCGGGGGGTATCACCCCGACCCGACGACCCTCCATTCTTCCCCCGCACCCCATTCCCGAAAAGCCAGATGCGCGCCGAGATCGAGCAAGCCTCGGATGCCGCCAAGCAGTCTATAGGGCTGCTGAGGAGGCATCTTTGACTGGGATACAGTCGATAAACGCCTCGCGGAGCTGAACGCGGCCTCCGAGGATCCCGACCTCTGGAACGATGCCGAGGCCGCCCAGAAGGTCATGCGCGAGCGCCAGCAGCTCGACGAGGCCGTCACGGCGATCAGGAAGCTCGAGCGCGACCTCGAGGACGGCGCCACGCTGATCGAACTCGGCGAGATGGAGGGGGACGAATCCTCGATCCGCGAGGGCGAGGCGGCGATCCTGGCCGTCGAGAAGGAGGCCGCGAGCCGGCAGGTCGAGACCCTGCTGTCCGGCGAGGCCGACGGCTTCGACACCTATCTCGAGGTCCATGCCGGCGCCGGCGGCACCGAGAGCCAGGACTGGGCCAACATGCTCCAGCGCATGTACGCCCGCTGGGCCGAGCGCCGGAAGTACAAGGTCGAGGTCGTCGAGATGACCGACGGCGAGGAGGCCGGGATCAAGGGCGCCACGCTCCTGATCAAGGGCCACAACGCCTACGGCTGGCTCAAGACCGAGTCCGGCGTGCACCGCCTCGTGCGGATCTCGCCCTACGATTCCAGCGCCCGGCGGCACACCAGCTTCGCCAGCGTCTGGGTCTACCCGGTGATCGACGACCGGATCGAGATCGAGATCAAGGAGTCTGACTGCCGGATCGACACGTACCGGTCGTCCGGCGCCGGCGGCCAGCACGTCAACACCACCGACTCGGCGGTGCGCATCACCCACAATCCCACCGGGATCGTGGTGGCGTGCCAGCAGGAGCGCTCGCAGCACAAGAACCGGGCGACCGCCTGGAACATGCTGCGCGCCCGGCTCTACGAGGCCGAGTTGAAGAAGCGCGAGGAGAAGGCCAACGCCGAGGCCGCCTCCAAGACCGATATCGGCTGGGGCCACCAGATCCGGTCCTACGTTCTGCAGCCGTACCAGCTGGTGAAGGACCTGCGCACCGGCACCCAGTCCACCGATCCGGACGAGGTGCTCGACGGCGACCTCGACCCGTTCATGGAATCGTCGCTCGCCCAGCGCGTCTACGGCGGCAGCGAGGCAGTCGAGGATATCGACTGAGGCAGCCACGTGAGCTGCCTCACCGTCATCACGAGCGCAGCGAAGTGACCCAGGGCAGCGCGCCGTCGATCAGCGTCGCGCTGTCTGGACTGCTTCGCTCCGCTCGCAAAGACGGTGGTGCTGATGGAAGCCTACCCGGTCACATACCTCTCAATAGCCCAGCGCGGCCCCGTCCTTGCGCGGGTCAGATCCGGCCGCCAGCGTGCCGGTCTCGCGGTCGATCCAGATGACCTGCCCGCCGCCGAGCGGCAGCGGCGCGCGGATCGCCGGGTGGCCGCGCTCGATCAGCCCCGCCATCACCGCGTCGGAGACCCCACCCTCCACCTCCAGGCTGCCGCCGTAGGCGAAGCTGCGCGGGGCATCGAGGGCCTCCTGCACGTCGAGGCCCCGGTCGAGGAGACCGGAGAGCAGCTCGACATGGCCCATGGCCTGGTAGTGGCCGCCCATGACGCCGAACGGCGCGACGGCCTGCCCGTCCTTCATCAGCATGCCGGGGATGATCGTGTGCATCGGCCGCTTGCCCGGCCCGACGCTGTTCGGGTGGCCGCCTTCCGTGCGGAACGAGAGGCCGCGGTTGTGCAGCAGCACGCCGCTCTCGGGCGCCAGGATGCCCGAGCCGAAGCCCTGGAAGATCGAGTTGATCAGCGACAGCGCGTTGCCGTCCCGGTCGACCACGCAGAGGTAGACCGTGTCCTTGTGGGCGCGGCCCTCGGCCATCTCGCGGGCGATCTCGGGATAGATCTCCGGCTCGCGGGCGCGGCCCATGTCGATCGCCCCGTGGGCGGCCGCCTTCCAGGCGTCGGAGAGCAGGTGCTCGATCGGCACGTTGGCGAGGGCCGCGTCGCCGAACAGGACGTCGCGGTGATGGTAGCCCTGCTTGCACACCTCGGCGAAGAGGTGGAGCCGGTCGAGTTCCGAGAGCGCGCCGACGTCGTAGTGCGACAGCACGTTCAGCATCATCAGCGCCGCGAGCCCCTGGCCGGCGGGCGGGCACTCGTAGACGTCGTAGCCGCGGTAGCGGGTCGAGACCGGCACGACCACGTCGGGCCGGGCGGCGGCGAAGTCGTCCAGGGTGTGCAGGCCGCCGAGGGCGTTCAGCCGGCTCACCATGTCCTCGGCGACGGGGCCCGTGTAGAAGGCGGGCGCGCCCGCCTCGGCGATCTTCCGGAGTGTCGCGGCGAGCTTCGGCAGGCGGACGACGCTGCCGATCGTCGGCGCCTGCCCGCCGGGCAGGTAGGTCTCGGCGGCGTGCGGATCCGCGGCGACGCGCTCGGCGCCGCGCAGCCAGTCCCATCCCACCCGCTGCTGGACGACGAACCCGTCCTCCGCGTACCGGATCGCCGGCTGGAGCAGCTCGCCGAGGGAGCGGGTGCCGTGCTCGCGCACCAGCAGGTCCCAGGCCGCGACCGCGCCCGGCACCGTCACGGCGTGCGGCGAGGTCGGCGCGATCGCGACGCCGTGCTCGGCGTACCAGTCGGGCGTGGCGGCGGCCGGCGCCCGGCCCGAACCGTCGAGGGCGATGGGCTTCGTGGCGCCCGCGGGGGCGTAGAGGGCGAAACAGTCGCCGCCGATGCCGGTCATCAGCGGGTCGACCACGCACTGCACGGCCACCGCCGCGATTCCGGCATCGACGGCGTTGCCGCCCGCGCGCAGCACCTCGATGGCGGCGAGCGTCGAGAGCGGGTGCGAGGTCGCGACGGCGGCGTTGGCGGCGTAGACCGGGGAGCGGCCGGGGGCGGAGAAGTCTCTCACGGGATGTCCTGCTTCGCTGGCTGACTCAAAGAACCACCGCTTGATGCACATCGCCATCTCGGGATGCGGCGGTGACAGAAATGACGGCGCGGTCTCGTCCATGGCGGAAGGCTTCGTCGCCTCGTCTTTGCGAGCGCAGCGAAGCAATCCAGTCGGCGCAACGCTGAGCAACCTCGCGCTGCCCTGGGTCACTTCGCTGCGCTCGTGATGACGGCGGAGGTCGGGCTGACCGGTTGTTCCGATCGAAGATCGCGTGGACGATCACGCGTGCTGCCCCCTCGGCATCGCCACCCAGTGCCCCGGCGCCACCTCGGTGAGCGGCCCGTCCGGCGGCTGGTCGTGGCCGGCGAGGTCCCGCGCGGCGAGGCGGGCGCGCTCCTCGGCCGGATGCGGCACCGGCACCGCGGCGAGCAGGCGGCGCGTGTAGGGATGGCGCGGATCCTCGTAGAGGGCATCCGCCTCGGCCAGCTCGACGATCCGCCCGCGCCAGAGCACCGCGACCCGGTGGCAGAGGTAGCGCACCATCCGCAGGTCGTGGGAGATGAACAGGTACGACAGGCCCATCTCGTCCTGAAGATCCTGCAGCAGGTTCACCACCTGCGCCTGGATCGAGACGTCGAGTGCCGCGATCGGCTCGTCGGCGACGATGAAGCTCGGTTTGAGAGCGATCGCCCGGGCGATGCAGATGCGCTGCCGCTGGCCGCCCGAGAACTGGTGCGGGTAGCGCCCCATGAAGCGCGGATCGAGCCCGACCCGCTGGAACAGGGCCGCCACCGCCTCCCGCCGCTCCGGGCCGCGCATGTCGCGCCGGTGCAGCTTGAACGCTTCCGCGACGTAGTCGCCCGCGCTCATCCGCGGGTTGAGGGCGGCGTAGGGATCCTGGAACACGGTCTGGATCCGCGCGCGCATCTTGCGCATGGCGCCCGCCGAGAGCTTGGCGAGGTCGGTGCCCTCGAACGCGATGGTGCCCGAGGTCGGCGGGTTCAGCATGGTCACGGCACGGCCGATCGTCGACTTGCCGGAGCCGGACTCGCCGACGAGACCCAGGGTCTCGCCGGGGCGGATGTCGAAGCTCACGCCCTCGACGGCGCGGAACACCGCGCCCTTGCCGCCCCACCAGGAGCGGAGGGGATAGTGCTTGGACAGGTCGCGCACCGAGACGACCGGCTGCTGCGACGCGTTCATCGCGCGGCCTCCTGGCTCAGGAGCTTCGGCAGGTCGTACCAGGCGGCGACGAGGTGGCCGGGGGCGGCGCCGGGCGCCTGCGCCAGGGGCGGCATCTCGGTCCGGCAGCGGGGCGTCGCGAAGGCGTTGCGCGGCGCGAACGGATCGCCCGGCGGGAGATGGCGCATGTCCGGCGGCGCGCCCTCGATCTGATGCAGGCGACGGCGCCCGGCGCGACCGCCGGACAGGTCCGGCAGGGAGCGCAGCAGCCCGAGCGTGTAGGCGTTGCGGGGATCGGCGAAGATGTCGTCGACCGGGCCGCGCTCCAGGATCCGGCCGGCATACATCACCTGCACGGTGTCGCTGATCCCCGCCACCACGCCGAGATCGTGGGTGATCCAGATGATCGCCATGCCGAGCTCGCGCTTCAGCTCCTGCACCAGGGCGACGATCTCGGCCTGGACGGTGACGTCCAGCGCCGTGGTCGCCTCGTCGGCGATCAGCAGCTTCGGGCGGCAGCTGAGGCCGATCGCGATCATCACCCGCTGGCGCTGGCCGCCGGAGAACTCGTGCGGGTACTGGTCGAGGCGTGCCGCCGCGTTCGGGATGCGGACGAGGTCGAGCAGCTCCTTGGCCCGGGCGCGGGCGGCGCGGGCGTCGAGGCCGAGATGGATCCGCAGGGGCTCGACGATCTGCGCCGCCACGGTCATGCCGGGGTTGAGCGAGCTCATCGGGTCCTGGAACACGAAGCCGATCGCGCCGCCGCGGATTTTTCGGAGGTCCCGCTCCTTCAGGGCGAGCAGGTCGCGCCCCTCGAACAGCACTTGGCCACCGGTGATGCGGCCCGGCGGGCGCGGGATCAGGCCCAGCATGGCGAGCACGTGCACGCTCTTGCCGGAGCCGGACTCGCCGACGATCCCCAGCGTCTCGCCCTCGTGCAGGGTGTAGGACACGCCGTTGACCGCGTGGACCGCCCCGCCGTCGGTGTCGAAGGCAACCGCGAGGTCGCGGACTTCGAGGAGGGGCTGAGTCATGTGCGCTGCCTCGGGTCGAGGGCGTCCCGCAGGCCGTCGCCGAACAGATTGAAGGCGAGCACCGCCAGGAAGATCGACAGGCCGGGCCAGATCGCCATCCAGGGCGCCTCGTCCATGAAGTTCTTGGCGGTGTTAAGCATCGCCCCCCAGGAGGGCTCGGGCGGCTGCTGGCCGAGGCCCAGGAAGGACAGGCTCGCCTCCGCGATGATCGCGGCCGCGATGGTGAGCGTCGCCTGGACGAGGATCGCCGGGACGATGTTGGGCAGGATGTGGACCCGCGCGATCCGCCACGGCGGGTTGCCCATGGCGCGGGCCGCCTCCACGAACTCCTCGGCCGCCACGGCGCGCACCTGCGCCCGGGTCAGCCGGATGAAGGTCGAGGTCGCCGAGAGGCCGATGGCGATCATGGCGTTGACGAGGCTCGGACCGAGGAAGGCGGCCAGCGCGATCGCCAGGATCAGGAACGGGATCGCCAGAAGCGCGTCGGTGAGCCGGGAGATCGCCCCGTCGATCCAGCCGCCCGCGTAGCCGGCGAGCAACCCCAGGGGCAGGCCGAGGGACACTGCCAGCGCCACCGAGACGAGGCCGGCGCCGAGCGAGGCCCGGGCGCCGAAGATGATCCGCGAGAGCACGTCGCGCCCGACCTCGTCGCCGCCGAACGGGTGCGCGAGGCTCGGCGCGCCGCGGACGTTGCCCCAGTCGGTGGCAGTCGGGTCGTAGGGGGCGATCCAGGACGCGAACACCGCCATCAGCACCAGCAGGCCGACGATGACGAGGCCCGCGACGGCGCTCTTGCGCGCGCGCAGCCGGCGCCAGAAGGCCCTCAGGGTGCCGGGTTCCTGGAGGAGGGTCGGGGCGGGAGCGCCCGACGGGACGGCCTCCAGGCCGACGGCCTCGGCGCGGGCGATCTCGCTGCCGGTGCTCATGCCCGCCTCAGCTTCGGGTTCACGGCCGCCGAGAGCAGGTCGGCGGCGAGGTTCAGGGCGATGTAGGTGGCGGCGGTGCAGATCACGACGCCCTGCACGGTGGCGAAGTCCCGGTTGAACACTGCATCGACCATCAGCTTGCCGAAGCCCGGCACCGAGAAGACCTGCTCGGTGAGCACCGCCCCGGACAGGAGCTGCCCGAATTCGAGCGCCCCCAGGGTAATGATCGGGATCGCGGCGTTGGGCAGCGCGTGCCGCAGGGTCACCCGCAGGGGCGAGACGCCCTTGGCGCGCGCGGTGCGCACGTAATCGGAGCCCAGCACGCCCAGCATCGCCGCGCGGGTGTGGCGCATCATCACCGCCGCGATGGCGTTGCCGAGCACGAAGGCCGGCATCACCATGGCGGCGAGGTTCTCCGACAGGCTCTCGAAGGGCGAGACGTAGCCGGAGGCCGGCAGCCAGCCGAGCTCCACCGAGAACAGCAGGATCAGCAGGATCCCGAGCCAGAAATTCGGCACCGACAGGCCCCAGAGCGCCACGCCGTTGGCGATCGTGTCGGCGGCCTGACCGCGCTTGACCGCCGAGAGCACGCCCATCGGCACGCCGATGGCCAGCGCCACCAGCATGGCGAGGCAGGCGAGTTCGAGCGTCACCGGCAGCTTCTCGACGATCAGCTCGGAGACCGGCTTCTGCAGCCGGATCGACTCGCCGAGGTCGCCCCGCAGGACGCCGCCGGCCCAGTAGGCGTAGCGCACCGGTAGGGGCTCATCGAGGTGGTATTTTTCCCGGATGAAGGCGATCACCTGCGGGTCGCGCTCCTCGCCGGTGAGCGCGGTGGCGACGTCGCCGGGCAGCAATTGCTGCAGGGCGAAGATGATCATCGAGGCGAGGATCAGGGTCGGGACCGCCAGGGCGAGGCGTCGCGCCAGGAACCGCAGCATCAGTTGAGCTTCAGGCCGGTGAAGCGCACGAGCCCGTCCGGGTAGGGCACGAAGCCCGTGAGCTTCTGGCTGTAGGCCCAGAGCAGCTTGCGGTGCAGGATGTAGATGCCCGGCCGGTCCTTCAGGACCTGATCGGCCAGAGCTTTCCAGGCGGCCTTGCGCTTGGCCTGGTCGACGGTGCCGCGCTCGGCCTGGAGCGCCGCGTCGGCCTCCGGGCTGCAGTACTTGGGATAGTTCAGCGCCGCCTTGCATGAGAGGAAGCTGAACGTGTTGCCGTCCGGGTCCGAGCGGCCGCTCCAGGAATAAAGCTGCGCCTCGTAGTTGCCCTTGTCGGCGGCGTCGAGCGCCGTGGTGAAGTCCACCGCCTGGATCTTCACGTCGAACCCGGCCTCCTTGGCCATCGCCTGGATCACCTGCCCGGTGCGCGGCGAGTCGCTATCGGCGTAGACGGTGAGCGTGATCTGCGGGTTCGGCTTGCCGGCCTCGGCGAGTAGAGCCTTGGCCTTGGCGACGTCCCGCTTCGGGATCGGGTACTCGGCCACGTAGTTCGGATTCTTCGGGTTGACCCACTGGTTCCCGGCCAGGAACTCGCCGTTGTAGACGACCTGATTGATCGCGTTGCGGTCGATGGCCGCCTCGAAGGCGGCGCGCACCTTCGGGTCGGAGACCGGCGAACCGGCCTTGTGGGGGTTGAACAGGATCTCCTGGAAGCCGAGCTCGTAGGTGGAGTCGAGCTTCAGCTTGGCGTCGCGCTTCACCTGCGCCACGTCGGTGGGGGCGAGGCGCTCCAAGAGGTCGAGCTGACCCGCCCGGAGGTTGGTGAGCCGCACGGTGGCGTCGGGGATCGGCCGGAACTCGATCCGCTGGATGTGGATCGCGTCCTTGTTCCAGTAGTCGGGGAAGCGCTCGACCACGATCCGGTCCTGCGGCACCCGCTCGACGAACTTGTACGGACCGGCGCAGACGGGCGCGGAGGCGAACTTGTCGCCCAGCCGCTCGGCGGCTTTCGGCGAGACCATCATGCCGGCCCGGTCGGTGAACTGCGCGAGCAGCGGCGCGAACGGCTGCTTCAGGTTGATGCGGAAGGTCAGGTCGTCGACCACGTCCACCGAGTCGATCGGCGCGATCTCCGAGCGGCGCTGCGAGCCCGGCATCTTCATGTGCCGCTCGATCGAGAACTTGGCGGCCGCGGCGTCGAGCTTCTCGCCGTCGTGGAACAGCACGTTCGGGCGCAGGTGCATGGTCAGCGCCTTCTCGTCGGGCGAGAGCTCCCAGGATGTCGCGAGCTGCGGCACGGGCTTCAGGTCCGGGCCGATGTCCACGAGCTTGTCGCAGAGCGCCGCGAACACCATCCGGCTCGCGAAGGTGCGGGCGAGCGTCGGGTCGAGGGCGTCCGGATCCTCCATCATGCCGTAGCGCAGGGTCTGCGCGGCGGCGGGCCCGGTTAGGACGAGACCGGCGAGGAGACAGGCGGCGAAACGCAACATGAGACCGGTCCGGACGGAGACGGGAGGAGCGGAGCGGATCGGCCGCGTCCGTTCCAGGGACGACCGGCAGTGTCGCGCGGCCGTGTGGCATGCACAATCCCAGGCAGCATCCATGCCATAGGGTCAAGATGCATCTTGTATTCAGTTTCTGCCGCGACCGGATCGCCGCGGCCGGCGGCGCTCGGGGCGCGACGATCGCGCACCCGCGCCGAGCGCTGAGTGGAACGGACCCGCGCGTTCCGTGCCGTGCGCGCCGGGGTCGGGGACGCGGCGCGACATAGATCGGGATAAATCCAATTTTACGATTTGCCTGAACAGCCCGGAAGAATCTCGGGCCGCAGAAGGTCGTCGATGTATTCTTCATGATGAAACGGGTGAGATGGTCCGGCGGCACATCGTCATGTTGCCCGCGTTGTGCTGGAGCCAGCGGCGTCGCGATTTCTACGCCGTGACCGCAGACGTCTCGACCGAGGGCATCCGGTTCCGATCCTCCTCGCTCCTGGCGCCGGGTGAGGATCTCACCTGCAGCATCCGCCATGTCGGGACGCTCGAGGCCCGCATCGCCCGCGTCGCCGGCCAGGAATTCATCGTCTGCGTCCGCGGTGGGCGCGCGATCCTCACCGATCTCGCCCGTCAGTTCGTGACGCTGGCGCGGGCCCAGGACCTGCAGCCCGAGCCGATCCGGGCTCACCGGCGAATCGTGCCGAGGCAGAAGATCGTCCAGGTCACGACCGCGTCCGGGGAGGCCTTCCAGGGCCACGTCCTCAACGTCTCGGCCTCCGGCGTCGCCCTGCTCGTCGACCACGAGCTGGAGATCGGGGCGATGATCCAAGTCGGGCGAAAGACCGCAACGGTGATGCGCCACTTCACCCACGGTGTCGGGGCCGCCTTCTCGGAGCCGTTCGCGCCGTCGGCGGTCCACGAGGCGATGTCGTTCTGAGGCTTCGGCGCCGGACCGGCCGGCGCCGCGCGGCTGCGCTCATCGGTCTCCGACCCCTCGCGGCGGCGGCGGAAGGGCGCTACATCTTCGCGGGTCCCGCGAAGGATCCTTGATGAAGCGCCCGCTCTCCGCCCGACCCGCCGCATCTCTGACGCTCCTGCCGGCGGCGCTCATCCTGCTGCCCCAGGCGGCGCTCGCCCATCCGGGCCATGGCGCCGCGACGGGCGCGGAGGCGGGCTTCCTCCATCCGCTTCTGGGCGCCGACCATGTGCTCGCGATGGTCGCGGTCGGCCTCCTCGCCAGCCTGCGCGGCGGACGGGCGCTCTGGGCACTGCCCCTGTCGTTCCTGGCGCTGATGAGCGCGGGGGCGGGACTGGGCACGGCCGGCATCGCGCTGCCGCATGTCGAGATCGGGATCGCGCTGTCCATCGTCGTGTTCGGCCTCGCCGCCATCGTCGGACTGCGCGCGCCGGTCGCCCTGCTGGCCGCCCTGGTCGGCGTCTTCGCGGTGTTCCACGGCTACGCCCACGGGGCCGAGATGCCGGAGACCGCCCCCGGCCTGTCCTTCGGCCTCGGTTTCCTCGCGGCCACCGCGCTCCTGCACGCCGCGGGGATCGGCCTCGGCGTCGCGGCGTCGCGGATCGGAGCGACGCGGGCCGCCCCGGCCCTCGGCGCCGGCCTCGCCGCGGCCGGCCTCGCGCTGCTGGCGCTCCCCGCCTGAGCACCTCAGCCGACCCGCCGCGGAGCCCAGCCCCGGCCGCGGGCGAGGCACCCCGGCTGAGCATCCGCATCGATCTCGGGCCGGGGCACCGCCTCGGTCCCGGCAAGGTGCGGCTTCTGGAGATGATCGCCGAGCACGGCTCCATCTCGGGCGCCGGCCGCGCGCTGGGCATGTCGTACCGCCGCGCGTGGCTGCTGGTCGAGGCGATGAACACCGGCTTCGGCCGGCCCGTGGTCGAGGCGCAGACCGGCGGCCGGGCCGGCGGGGGCGCGCGCCTCTCGGCCTTCGGCGCGGACGTGGTGCGCCGGTACCGGGCCGTGGAGGCGGCCGCGGAGGCGGCGGCCGCGCCGTTCCTGAATAGCCTGGGACAGGTCGGGGACGCGTAACCGGGCTGGGCGTGGGCGCGAACCCGGGTGCGATGTCACAGGCCCTCGGGGGCTGACGTCACCCTGTCCCGCCCCACGTCCCGCCGGCCGCGACAATCCCGGCAGCAAGAAGAGAACCCCCATGGCAAAACTCACGACGCTCGCCCTGATGGGCCTGCTGGCCGTCACCACCGGTGCGCAGGCGGCACCGAAGGTCGAGCGCCTGCGCGGGACCGTCGAGGCGGTCGCGGGCGGCGGCTTCACGCTGAAGACGCTCGACGGCGCGTCGGAAACCGTGGCGCTCGCCCCCGACGCGAAGGTCTCCTGGGTCATCCCGTCGAGCCTCGACGCGATCAAGGACGGCGTCTTCATCGGCACCGCCACGAAGGGCCAGCCGCCGGTCGCCCTGGAGGTGGTGCTGTTTCCCGAGGCGATGCGCGGCACCGGCGAGGGACACTACGACTGGGACATGATTCCCGACCGCACGGCGGGCGGGGCGCCGGTGAAGAGCGCGATGACCAACGGCACCGTGAAGGCGGACGTGCGCTCGACCGCGCCGGACGCGCCCCGCGTGAAGAGCGCGATGACCAACGGGACTGTGAAGGCGAGCAGCGGCGGGGCGGAGCGGACCCTCACCGTCGATTACGGCCAGGGCCAGTCGCTGCAGATCCTGGTGCCGCCGCAGGCGCCGGTCGTCAGCTTCGAGCCCGCCAGCGCCTCGGCCGTGACGCCCGGCGCGAAGGTCTTCGTGATCGCCGCCCGCGGGGATGACGGCCGCATCACCGCCCGGCGCGTCGCCGTCGGCAAGGATGGCCTGACGCCGCCCATGTGAGGCTGTCACCCGACACATCCGCGCGCGGCGGCCGTCCGGTGCCGCCGCGCCGGCGAATCGCTGAGACGGCGTGAGCCGCCCGGACCCGGGTCGGGTCCGGGCGGGCTGCTGCCCGTCGGAGCGGCAGGTCAGCCGCTCAGGACAGCATTCGTGCACATTCGGCGGACCGTTGCCGACTAAAGCACCCCGAGAATGTTGCCAGGCCGCAACATCGCGCTGGAACTGCCAAGGCGGCCGCGAATCCTCGTTGCTCGCGGAAACCCGTTCGCACATGGTGATCGTGCACGGGGGCATCGCCAAGCGAGAGCCCGCAGGAGCCTGCCACCTAAGACGCGGGCCAAACCTACAGAACGTGCGGCTAGACCCGGATAACCGGGCACGTCCGCATCATTGGGTCTCGAAGCTTTGGAGATGTCTATGAAGCTCTTGAAGAGCTCATTGCTCGGGTCTGCTGCTGCGTTCGCGGCGGTAGGCGCAGCCCACGCCGCCGACCTGCCGGTCAAGAAGGCGGTCCCGATCGAGTACGTCCGCGTCTGCGGCGCCTACGGCGCCGGCTTCTTCTACATCCCCGGCACCGACACCTGCCTGCGTCTCTCCGGCCGCGCCCGGTTCGAGGGCGGCTACATGACCAGCTACTCGCGCCAGGGCAGCAACGGCGACACGTCGGGCTACCAGGGCCGGATGCGCATCAACCTCGATGCCCGCACCCAGACCGCCTACGGCACGCTGCGCGCCTTCGTCCGCCTCGATGCCGGCTCCCGCACCGGCTACTCCGGCGTCGGCACCTCCGGCACCCAGCAGCGCATCGGCCAGGCCTTCCCGGGCCTCGGCATCGACCAGTTCGGCCGCGCCCAGCAGTTCGTGAACGTCGACAAGGCGTTCATCCAGTTCGCCGGCATGACCGCCGGTCGCGCCTCGTCGTTCTTCGACTTCTACGCCCACGACTTCGAGTTCGCCGGCGCCACGCTGGGCTCCGACATCGCCTCGACCAACCTGCTCGCCTACACGGCCACGCTCGGCAACGGCCTGTCCGCCACGATCTCGGCCGAAGATCCGGTCTTCCGCCGCAGCGTGATCTTCTCGCAGACCAACAACCCGGGCGGCGTGACGGTCAACGCCAACCTCGCCAACTTCGCGCAGTCTCAGTCGCCGGCCGAGGTGTTCATCGGCTACACCAACGGCGTGCCGACCCGGTACAGCTTCGTCGACGTGATCCAGCGCTCGCGCATGCCCGATGTGGTCGGCGCCCTGCGCCTCGACCAGGCCTGGGGCTCGGCTCAGGTCTCGGCGGCCGTCCACGAGCTGAACGTCGGCAACGTCGCCAACGGCGCCGGCACCGGCACCGGCTCGAACATCAGCATCCCGCACGCCAGCAACTCGTACGGCTGGGCGGTGCAGGGCGGCCTGAAGATCAACACGCCGTTCATCGCGCCGGGCGACGCCCTCTACCTCCAGGGCGCCTACGGCTCCGGTGCCCAGATGTACACCGGCTACTGCGCGTTCAGCGGCTGCTACTCGCAGAACCCGGCCACCATCCAGGGCCAGAAGTTCGCTCAGTACATCAACGACGCGACGCTCAACCCGTTCTCGGGTCAGCTGGAGCAGTCGACGAGCTTCACCGCGACGGCCTCGTACCTGCACTACTGGTCGCCGGAGTGGCGCTCGGCCTTCTTCGGGTCGTACGGTGAGATGAGCTACGGCAGCGGGGCCCGTCTGGCCCAGGGCGCGGCCTTCGCGCTGGCGAACGCGCCCGGCACCAACTCCTTCGGCGTGAACGCCGTCGGCGTGCCGGGCACCCGGTTCTTCCAGCTCAGCGAGGCGCTGCGCGACACCTACCAGTTCGTGGCGGGCGGCAGCATCATCTGGTCGCCGGTCAAGGACCTCGATATCGGTGTCGAGGGCTTCTACACCCAGATCGGCGTCAAGAGCGGCCGCGTGATCGACCGCGACAAGAGCCCGACCGCCTACGCCAACGTCGCCGGCATCAACAACGGCACCTTCGTGCCGCGGACCACCACGGCGGACAGCGTCTCCACCTTCCGCTTCCGCGTCCAGCGCGACTTCTAAGCCACTTCACCGGCGCCGGGGCTTCGGCCTCCGCGCCGGTCCCCGTGCTTCAGAAACCTCAAGGCTCGGCTTCGGCCGGGCCTTTTTCGTTGTGCACTCCCGCCCCCGGCCCGTGAGGCCGTCAGCCCCCGGACGAGGTCGCCCACGCGACCCGGCGCGACCCGGCGCGACCACCGCCGTCGTGCCGTCTTGGCGCGGCGCGGGGCGGTGACCGGCGCGGGTCCGCTGGCGGAGCCTCCGTTGCCAGGCGGGCACGGTCTGGTGCCCGGTCGGGCGGCTCGCTGCGCCTGCCCCGTTCGAAGACCTGCCGGTGAGATGGCCGGCACCGCACCGCGCCGCTGCGCGGCCTCATTCGCCCGACCCCATCGTCCGGACGCGCGCCGCTTCTGTCGAGCCGGACCGGTGCCGCCGCGTCGTGTGCCGCACGCCATCCGACGGATGATCCGGTCTTCCGGCGGGCGACCCGGACCCGCGCGGTACGCGCCTCGAATCGGTCGCCGGCGACCGTAGGCCCGTTGCGTAGCACCGAGTCGGTTTTGACCGCGGTCGCTAGGCCTCTCTGGCCAGATGCGGCCCGCGCGACAGCCCTGAGCCGGCCTCGGAGCGGTCGCTCGTCGATTGGTGCCGATCACCCGAGAAATCTGGATTTAATACTATCTGATCTGCCTCGTAGATCTCTGAGCGAACTGGAAACGGCAATAACGATTGTCGTTTTTCTAAATCTTATAATAAGATTTGTTGCGGTCGTACAACATTATCTTGGAAGAGTGCTGAGAAAATCGAATCTTTGTTGCGTGCAAGGATGTCGATGCACAGTGTCGTCGGGCAAATGGGCCTCAAAGTCGCCGTAGCAAGCTAGAACAACCCGGAAATCGGCGATATATTCGCAGATTATGCTTGGAATGTCCGGTCTTGCTCATCCCTTTGCGAGATTTGAGCTGAAAAATCCGGAGACGTCGATGCCATTACTGAGATCATCGTTGCTGGGGTCCGCCGCCGCGTTCGCGACGCTGGGCGCTGCACACGCCGCCGACCTGCCGATCAAGAAGGCGGTCCCGGTCGAGTACGTCCGCGTCTGCGGCGCGTACGGCGCGGGCTTCTTCTACATCCCCGGCACCGATACCTGCCTGCGCATCTCGGGCCGCGCGCGGTTCGAGGGCGGATACATGACGGCGTCCACGCGGCAGGCCGGCACGAACGCCGGTGACACCGCGGGTTATCAGGCCCGTCTGCGCATCAACCTCGATGCCCGCACGCAGACCGCCTACGGCACGCTGCGCGCCTTCGTCCGCCTCGATGCCGGCTCCCGCACCGGGTACGCGCGCTCGGGGACGCAGGCTCGCATCGGGCAGGCCTACGACGCCACCGGCGTCGACGAGGCCGGGCATGCGCAGCAATTCATGAACGTCGACAAGGCGTTCATCCAGTTCGCCGGTCTCACGGCCGGTCGCGCGTCGTCGTTCTTCGACTTCTACGCCCACGACTTCGAGATCTACGGCGCGACCTCTGGCTCGGATGTCTCCTCCACCAACCTCCTCGCCTACACGGTGACGCCCGGCTACGGCCTGTCGGCCACGCTGTCGATCGAGGATCCGGTCTTCCGGCGCAGCCCGATCTACGCGCCGGCCGGCACCGCGTCGCCGGTGAGCCCGGTCTTCGTCGGCTACTTCGGAGGTGCACCGATCGGGGTCAGCAGCATCGACAGCGTCCAGCGCGAGCGGTTGCCCGACGTGGTCGGCGTCCTGCGCGTCGATCAGGCCTGGGGCTCGGCGCAGCTCTCCGCCGCGGTGCACGAGCTGAACGTGGGCAACATCGCGACGACCCCGGCGGCGGGCGCCAATGTCGGCGTCGCGCACACCAGGAGCGTCGAGGGCTGGGCGGTGCAGGGCGGCCTGAAGATCAACGCCCCCTTCGTCGCGCCGGGCGACGCCCTCTATCTCCAGAGCGCCTACGCCGACGGCGCGCAGATGTACACGGGATACTGCGCCTTCACCGGCTGCTACACGCAGCTCAACAACGGTTTCCACGGCCAGAAGATCTACCAGAGCTTCTCGGACGCGACGGTCAACCCGTTCACCGGCCAGCTGCAGACATCGCAATCCTTCTCGGCGGTCGCGTCGTTCCTGCATTACTGGACGCCGGAATGGCGCTCGGCGGTCTTCGGCTCCTACGGAGAGCAGGATTTCTCCCGCAATGCCCGTCTCGCCCAGGGCGCGCTCTACAACGTCCTGAACTTCAACGGCGCCGCCAATTTCGGCTCCAACGCGGTCGGCGCGCCCGGAACGCGCTTCTACCAGTTGAGCCAGGCTCTGCGCGACACCTACCAGGTCGCCGCGGGCGGCAGCCTCATCTGGTCGCCCGTGCGCGACCTCGATATCGGCCTCGAGGCCTTCTACACCCAGATCGGCGTCAAGCACGGGCGCGCGATCGACTCCGACAAGAGCCCCACCGCCTACGCCAACGTCGCCGGCATCAACAACGGCACGTTCGTCCCGCGCACCGTGACCCACGACTCGGTCTCGCAGGTCCGCTTCCGCGTCCAGCGCGACTTCTGATCGACGATCTCGGCGACGGGGCTTCGGTCCCGCCGCCTGTCCCCCGCAGGCTGCCGTCATGGCCCGGTCGACCGCCGGGCCATTTTCGTGACCCGTGACCACGACGGAGACGGGGTCTTAATCCCGGCCGACGGGACAGGTCGCGTCCTTTGTTCCCAGGATCGCGTTGCCGCCCATCATTCGCGCTGCTACGCCGGATGTCACTTTATCGCCGCCCATCGTGCGGGACTCGACGGATCGCGGCTCGGCGCGCGGTCGCGAGGGCGCGGCGAAACGGCCCGCAAGCGGTCAGAGATCCGGGGGGACGCCATGACCAGCACCGCATCACCGAGCCCGATCCCATCGCCGGCTGAGGGCCGGGTGGAGGACGGGCGCGCGGCCCGGTTCTGGCCGGACGTCTGGTGGCGTCTGATCGACTTCAAGATCGGCATCATACCGCTCCCGATCTTCGTCGTGCTGGCGATCCTGCTCACCGTCCTGGTTCAGGAGGGCGAGATCAAGCCCGACGGGCCGACCATGATCGCCGTGCTGGTGATGGGCGGCTTCACCTGCGCGGAGATCGGCAAGCGGATCCCGATCCTGAAGAACATCGGTGCAGGCGCGATCTTCGCGACCTTCATCCCCTCGGCGCTGGTCTACTACGCGCTGGTGCCGGCGCAGATGGTGAAGGCGATCACCGATTTCACCAAGTTCACCAACTTCCTCTACATCTACATCGCCACGATCATCGTCGGCTCGATCCTCGGGATGGATCGCGAGGTCCTGATCAAGGGCTTCCTCAAGATCTTCGCGCCGCTCGCCCTCGGCTCCGTGGCGGCGGCCCTCGTCGGCACGCTGGTCGGCACGCTCCTCGGCCTCGGCCCCTACAAGACGTTCTTCTTCATCGTCGTGCCGATCATGGCCGGCGGCGTCGGCGAGGGGGCGATCCCGCTCTCCATCGGCTACGCGGCGATCCTCGGCCTGCAGCAGGGCGTGGTCTTCGCCCAGGTGCTGCCGCCGGTGATGCTGGGCTCCCTGACCGCGATCATCCTGTCGGGCACCCTGAACTCCGTCGGCAAGCGCTACCCGCACCTCACCGGCGAGGGGCGCCTCCAGCCCGATTCCGACGGCATCAAGTCGAGCGACGCGCAGGCCAAGGCCGAGGCCGCCAAGGGCCAGATCGACCCCGCCACGATCGGCGCGGCCGGGCTCACGGCGATTACCCTCTACCTGCTCGGCGTCATGGCCCACCACCTCGTCGGCCTGCCGGCGCCGGTGGCGATGCTGTTCCTCGCCGTCCTGGCGAAGCTCGCCAGCGCGGTGTCGCCCCATCTCCAGGCCGGCGGCTTCGTGGTCTACAAGTTCGTGCAGGTCTCGATGACCTACCCGCTGCTCTTCGCCATCGGTGTGTCGCTGACCCCCTGGCACGAGCTGATGGCCGCCTTCACCCTGGTGAACCTGATCACCATCGTGTCGACCGTGGTGACGCTGATGACCGTGGGCTTCTTCGTCGGCCGCTGGCTCGGCATGTACCCGATCGAGACCGCCATCGTGAACGCCTGCCACAGCGGCCAGGGCGGCACCGGCGACGTGGCGATCCTCACGGCGGCGAACCGCATGGCGCTGATGCCCTTCGCGCAGATCGCCACCCGCATCGGCGGCGCGCTGACCGTGACCGGCACGATCGTCGCCATGAAGTGGATCGGTGCCTGACGGGCACCCGGAAAGGACGTCGTCATGGCCGGTGATCCCGGGGCCGTCGGGGCCACGCTCCAGTCGAGGATCGGGGCGATCCTCCGCTCGACGAGCGGCAACTTCCTGGAGATGTTCGACTTCTTCCTGTTCGGGTTCTACGCCACCTACATCGCGCGGGCGTTCTTCCCGTCGGGCAACGAGACCACCGAGCTGCTCCTGACCTTCGGCACGTTCTGGCTCGGGGCGCTGATGCGGCCGCTCGGGGCGATCGTGCTGGGCGCCTATATCGACCGGATCGGCCGCCGGAAGGGCCTGATCATCACGCTCGCCATCATGGCGAGCGGCACGGTGCTCATCGCGTTCTGCCCGAGCTACGACACGATCGGCATCGCGGCCCCGCTGATCGTGCTCGCCGGACGCCTGCTGCAGGGGTTCTCGGCGGGCGTCGAGATCGGCGGCGTCTCGATCTACCTGTTCGAGATCGCCACGCCGGGGCGGCGCGGCTTCTACACGTCGTTCCAGTCGGCGAGCCAGCAGGTGGCGATCATGTTCGCCGCCCTGATCGGCTACGGGCTGAACGCCTTCCTGACCAAGCAGCAGATCGGCGATTTCGGCTGGCGCATCCCGTTCCTGATCGGCTGCCTGATCGTGCCGTTCATCTTCTTCATCCGGCGCTCGCTCCAGGAGACGCAGGACTTCGCCAAGCGGACCCGCCACCCGACCACCCGCGAGATCCTCACCACGGTGGTGGCCAACTGGCGGATCGTGCTGCTCGGCATGATGCTGACCACCATGACGACGGTGACCTTCTACATGATCACCGTCTACACCCCGACCTTCGGCAAGAACGTCCTCAAGCTCACCGAGACCGAAAGCCTGATCGTGACGCTGTTCGTGGCGATCACCAACTTCATCTGGCTGCCGGTGGGCGGGGCCTTGTCGGACGCCATCGGTCGCAAGCCGGTGCTGCTCACGATCTCGACCCTGTCGCTGCTGACGACCTACCCGGCCCTGCACTGGCTCGTGGCCGATCCAACCTTCGGCAAGATGCTCGCCGTGGAGCTGTGGTTCTCGTTCTTCTTCGGCGTCTACAACGGCGCGATGGTGGTCTCGCTCTCCGAGGTGGTGCCGGCCCATGTCCGCGCGAGCGGTTTCTCGCTGGCCTACAGCCTCGCCACCGCGCTGTTCGGCACGGCGACGCCCATGGTCTCGACCTTCCTGATCGAGAAGACCGGTGACCGGGCGGCACCGAGCTACTGGCTGATGGCGGCGGCCGCCTGCGGCATCGTCGCGACGCTCGCGCTGTTCCGGAGTCGACCGGGACTGGAGCGCGTGCCGGCCCACGCCTGAGGGCCGGGGCCGATCAGCTCTCCTGCCAGATCCGGATTCGCGCCTTGAAGGCGGCCCGGATATGGGCCCGGGCCGCGGCCTCGGCGGCATCCCCGTCGTGGGTCCGGATCGCCGCCACGATCGCGGCGTGCTCGGCGAGCGATTCCGCGGCGCGGTCGGGCGCCGCCAGCGTGGTGGCGCCCGGGAGCAGCACCAGCGACAGGCGCATCGTCTCCAGCGTGCTCTGCAGGAAGCGGTTGCGCGCCGCCCCGTGGATCTGCCGGTGGAACAGGCGGTTGGTCCGTGCCAGCGCGGGCGCGTCCCCGAGGAGCGTCCGGTCCCGGGCGACCATCTCCTCCAGGATCTCGGTCTCGACCGTGCTGGCGTGGATCGCCGCGAGGCGCGCGGCCGTCCCCTCCAGCACCTCGCGCAGGTCGTAGAGCTCGCTCACCTGCCCGTAGTCGAGTTGCGCCACGCTGGCGCCCCGGTGCGGCTCGTGGGCGACGAGGCCCTGCGCCTCCAGCCGGCCGAGCGCCTCGCGCACCGGCGTGCGGCTGATCTGGAACCGCTCGGCGAGTTCGGCCTCGCGCAAGCGGCTGCCGGGCGCGAGCTCGCCGTCCTCGATCGCCCGCAACAGCCGCTCATAGGCGCCGGCGCCGCTGGAGCGCTCCGCTTCGCTGGCCTTCATGTCCGGCTCTCCTCGGCGCGGCCATAGCGCGAAACCGACGGTCCCGATACGCTTGCGGCAGATTGCATGCAGTCGTATACAATGCTGCTAGAACAGCCGGTGGAGAGGAGACAGGGATGCAGTGTCCGGACGATGCGCAGTGGGACGTGGTCGTGGTCGGGTCGGGCAACGCCGCCATGAGCGCCGGTCTCGCCGCCCTGGAGCGCGGCGCCTCGGTGCTGATGATCGAGAAGGCCGAGCGGGACCTGGCCGGCGGCAACACCGCCTACACGGCCGGCGCCATGCGCTTCGTCTACGCGGGCAACGACGACCTGATCCCGCTGCTGGTCGATCCCGAGGATCCGCGCCTGCCGCGGACCGATTTCGGTGCCTACACGGCGCAGAAGTTCGAGGAGGACCTGCTCGGCTTCAACGACGGGCGGCCGCTCTCGCGCGAGCAGCGCATCCTGATCGACGAGAGCGGCGCGGCCCTGCGCTGGCTGGCGACGCAGGGGGTGAAGTTCGAGCCGATCTATTCCCGCCAGTCCTTCGAGAAGGACGGGCGCTTCGTGTTCTGGGGCGGCCTGACGCTCGCCACCCACGACGAGGGCTTCGGCCTCGCCCGGGCCGAGCTGGAGGCCTTCACCCGGGCCGGCGGCGAGATCCGCTACGGCTGCCCGGCCCAGGGTCTGATCGTGCAGGACGGGCGCGTCGTCGGCGTGGAGACGCCGCAGGGGCCGGTCCGGGCGGCGTCCGTGGTGCTGGCCTGCGGCGGCTTCGAGTCGAACGCCGCCCTCCGCACGCGCTTCATCGGCGAGGGCTGGGACAAGGCGCGGGTGCGCGGCACGCCCCACAACCAGGGCGACGGGCTCCAGATGGCCCTGGACCTCGGCGCCAAGGCCCACGGCTTCTACGGCGGCTGCCACGCCACGCCGATGGACCTGCACACCCCCGATTACGGCAACCTCGACCTGCCGCACGGCGAGCGCAAGCACTACCGGAAGATCTGCTACTTCCTGGGGCTGATGCTGAACGCGAACGGCGAGCGCTTCGTCGACGAGGGCAAGAATTTCCGCAACTACACCTACGCCCAGTTCGGCCGCTCGATCATGGAGCAGCCCGGGCACGTGGCGTGGCAGATCTTCGACGCCAAGGTCGATCACCTGCTCTACAGCGAGTACCGGTTCCACGACGCGCACTTCGTCGAGGCCGACACCCTGGACGGGCTCCTCGACCGGCTCGAGGGCATCGACCGGGCGGCGGCGCGGCGGACCATCGCGGCGTTCAACGCCGCCGTTGACGAGAGCGTGCCGTTCGACCCGACCGTGAAGGACGGGCGCGGCACCAGCGGCCTCGCCCTGCCGAAGTCGAACTGGGCGCAGAAGATCGAGACCGGGCCGTTCAAGGCATACCCGGTCACGGGCGGCATCACCTTCACCTACGGCGGCGTCGAGGTCGGCGACGACGGCGGCGTGAAGCGCGCGGACGGCGGGGCGATTCCGGGCCTCTACGCCTGCGGCGAGATGGTCGGCGGCGTGTTCTTCAACGGCTATCCCGGCGGTTCGGGACTGACCTCCGGCGTCGTGTTCGGCCGCCGCGCCGGCTACGGCGCCGCCGGGAGGGCGCGCGGGTAGGGGCCTCACCGGAGCGCGCCGCTCGCCCGCTCTCGCGGCGGGGGAGAGGCGCGTGCAGCGCCGTCCCGGATTTCCCCAGCGGCCCATCGCCCCCTGTCCGCCGCCCCGGCGCGGGCGTAGAAGCCCAGCCATGCCCGCCCGACAGGCCGTCTTCACCATCTCCCGCGGTGTCCCGTTCCTGCCGACGCTCGCCGAGGCGCTGCTCTCCGGCCGCCTCGTCGGGCCGGTGGCGGACGATCCGCTGGCGCTCGCCGCTGTCACCATCTACCTGCCGACCCGCCGCGCGGCCCGGGCGCTCGGCGCGATCCTGGCCGAGAGGCTCGGCCGAGACGCGCCCGGGCAGGCGACGCTGCTGCCGCGGATGATCCCCCTCGGCGAGGCCGACGAGGCCGAGCTCGACCTCGCCGCCGAGCCGCTGCTGGAGGAGAACGCCGACCCCCTGAGCATCCCGATGCCGCCGCTCGAGCGCCGGTTGATCCTGGCCCGCCTCGTCCAGGCCTGGGCCAGGACCGTCGACCGGACCCTGCTGCCGCTGGACGCCGAGGTGCCGTTCCTGGTGCCGTCCTCACCCGCCGACGCGGTCGGGCTCGCCGGCGATCTCGAGCGCTTGATGGACGCGCTCACCGTCGAGGGCCTGCCCTGGTCGGAGATCGGCGCGGCCGTCGAGGCCGAGTATTCCCGCTACTTCGGCCTGACCCTCGACTTCGTGAAGATCGCCGCCGAGAACTGGCCGAAGCTCCTGGCCGAGCGGGGCCTCGCCGATCCGGTCGCCCGCGCCCGCGGGCTCGTGCTGGCCGAGGAGCGGCGCCTGTCCCGCAGCGCGACGCCGGACCCGGTGATCGTCGCTGGGTCGCTGGGCTCGGTGCCGGCCACGGCCCGGCTCATCGCCGCGGTGGCCAAGCTGCCCCACGGCGCCGTGGTCCTGCCCGGGCTCGATCTCGACCTCGACGCGGCCGGATGGGACGGCATCGACACCGGCGAGGGCTTCTCCCGGGTGATCGCGCACGGCCACCCGCAGGCGGTGCTGCACCGGCTGCTCGGGCCGGAGAACCTCAACCTCGGCCGCGCGGACGTCGCCGCCCTCGGCGAGCCCGATGCCGGCCAGACGGCGCGGGCCGCGCTCCTGTCGCAGGCCCTCCGGCCGGCCGACACCACCGACGCGTGGGCGGCGCTCGACCCGGCCGAGCGCGACACCGTCGCCCGCCTCGGCCTCGAAGGGCTCGCGCTCGCCGAGGCGGGCGACGAGCGCGAGGAGGCGCTGGTCGCGGCGCTGGCGCTGCGCGAGACCCTCCAGACTCCCGGCGCCACCGCGGCCCTGATCACGCCCGACCGCGGGCTCGCCGGCCGGGTCGCCGTCGAGCTGCTGCGCTGGGGCATCGTGGCGGAGGATTCCGCCGGCTTGTCCCTTGCCGGAAGCGCCGCCGGGCGGCTCGCCCGGCTCGCCGCGGAACTCGCCGCTGACCTCGCCCGCGATCAGGCCGACGCGATCCCGGCCCGGCTGATCGCGCTGCTCTCCCATCCGATGGTCCATCTCGGCCTGCCGCGTCCCGACGTGGTCCGGGGCGCGGCGGCCCTGGAGATCGGGTTGCTGCGCGGCCCGGTCCCGGCCCCGGGCTTCGACGGCCTGCGCAAGGCCCTCGCCGCCGAGCGCGCCGGGCCGCCCGAGCACCGGCCCCGGGCCAAGCGCCGCCTGAAGGACGTCGACTGGGAGCTGGCCGCGGACCTGCTGGACCGGCTGGATCTGGTGTTCCGGGATTTCCCGGGCGCGGACGGGGCCGGGGAATGCGACCTCGTCACCACCGCCACGGGGCACCGGGAGGCGTGCGACCGGCTGATCGCCGGGCCGGAGGAGGTCTTCCCGGCGGAGACGGACGGATCCCTGTCCTGCCTCGACGCCCTGTTCGACGACTTGGAGATGGCCGAGCCCGGCCTGATGCCGGGGCGGTTCGACGAGTACGCCACCTTCTTCACGTCGCTGGCCCGGGAGCGCAAAGTCGCCTGCTCGGGCGAGGCGCCGCATCCGCGTCTGCGCATCCTCGGGCTGCTGGAGGCGCGCCTGCTGTCGGTGGACCGCGTCGTGCTCGGCGGCCTGGACGAGGGCGTCTGGCCGGTGCGCACGCTGACCGACTCGTTCCTCAACCGGCCGATGCGCGAGCGGGTCGGCCTCAACCCGCCCGAGCGGCGGATCGGTCAGATGGCCCACGACTTCGTGCAGGCGCTCGGCTGCCGCGACGCGGTGATCACCCGGGCTCTGAAGCGGGAGGGCGCGCCGACCGTGCCGTCGCGCCTGATCCAGCGCCTGCGCGCCCTCTCGGGCGACGCCCGCTGGGACACCGTCCTGCACGCGGGGCGCCGGCTCACGGGCCTCGCCGCGCGGCTCGATGCGGCGCCGCCGGAGCCGCGGCTGAAGCGCCCCGCGCCGAAGCCGGACCCGGCGCTGTTCCCGCGCTCGCTCAGCGTCACCGAGATCGAGACGCTGGTGCGCGATCCCTACAGCATCTTCGCCCGCCACGTGCTCGGGCTCGACCCGCTCGATCCGCTGGCGGCGGCGCCGGGCGTCGCCACCCGCGGCTCCCTGGTGCACGACGTCTTCGCGGAATTCGCCGCCCGCCATCCCACGGACCTGCCGCCGGACGCGGCGGAGCGGCTTCTGAACCTCGCGGTCAACGCCTTCGGCGACATCGAGGCGGAGTACCCGAACCTCTACGCCGAGTGGTGGCCGCGCTACGAGCGCATGGCCTCGGCCTATCTCGACTGGGAGGCGCAGCGCCGGCCCGGCCTGACCCGGGTCTACCCGGAGGTCTCCGGCCGCTGGGTGATCCCGATGGGACGCGAGACCTTCACGCTGCGCGCCCGGGCCGACCGGATCGAGCTGAGGCCTGACGGCACCGCCTGCATCGTCGACTACAAGACCGGGACGCCACCCTCGGGGAAGATGATCTTCACCGGATTCTCGCCGCAGCTCACCCTGGAGGCGGCGATGCTGATGCACGGCGCCTTCGCGGACCTGCCGGCCGTGAAGACGACGCCGGACCTGCTCTACGTCCACGCCTCGGGCGGGCGGAAGCCCTTCGTCCCGATCCCGGTGAAGCCGCCCCGGGGCGAGGAGCGCGGCGTGGAGGCGATCGTGGCCGAGCACGCCGCGCGGCTCCGGGGACTGGTAGCCCGGTTCATGACCGGCGAGGCGGCCTACACGGCGCGGCCCTACCCGCAATACGCCAGCAAGTACGGCGCCTACGACCACTTGGCCCGGGTGCTCGAGTGGTCGCTCGCGGGGGACGAGGGCGGGGAGTAACCCCGCCCCGTCGCTTCAGAGGTATCCCGCCCGCACCTCATGTTGAGGGCGCGGCCAAGAGGCGCCTTCCCGGATCTCAGAAGAACGCCTGCAGCCCCGTCTGGGCCCGTCCCAGGATCAGGGCGTGGACGTCGTGGGTGCCCTCGTAGGTGTTCACCGTCTCGAGGTTCTGGGCGTGGCGCATCACGTGGTACTCGCCCATGATGCCGTTGCCGCCGTGCATGTCCCGGGCGGTGCGGGCGATGTCGAGCGCCTTGCCGCAATTGTTGCGCTTGACCAGCGAGATCATCTCGGGCGCCATCTTGCCCTCGTCCATCAGCCGCCCGACCCGGAGCGAGGCCTGGAGGCCCAGCGTGATCTCGGTCTGCATGTCGGCGAGCTTCTTCTGGACGAGCTGGGTCTGCGCCAGGGGCCGGCCGAACTGCTTGCGCTCCAGGGTGTAGTTGCGGGCGCGGTGCCAGCAATCCTCCGCGGCGCCCATCGCGCCCCACGAGATGCCGTAGCGCGCCCGGTTGAGGCAGCCGAACGGCCCCTTCAGCCCCGAGACGTTCGGCAGCAGCGCGTCCTCGCCGACCTCGACGCCCTCCATGACGATCTCGCCGGTGGTGGAGGCGCGCAGGGACAGCTTGCCCTTCAGCGTCGGGGCGGACAGGCCCTTCATGCCCTTCTCGAGGACGAAGCCGCGGATCGCGCCCTCGTGGGCGTCGGACTTCGCCCAGACCACGAAGACGTCCGCGAAGGGCGCGTTCGAGATCCACATCTTGGCGCCCGAGATCCGGTAGCCGCCGTCGATCTTCTCGGCCTTGGTCTTCATGCCGGCCGGGTCCGAGCCGGCATCCGGCTCGGTGAGGCCGAAGCAGCCGATCCACTCGCCCGAGGCGAGCTTCGGCAGGAACTTCTCGCGCTGCTCCTCCGAGCCGTAGGCGTGGATCGGGTACATCACCAGGGAGGATTGCACGCTCATCATCGAGCGGTAGCCGGAATCCACCGCCTCGACCGCCCGCGCCACGAGCCCGTAGGCCACGTAGGAGGCGCCCGCGCAGCCGTACTCCTCGGGGAGGGTCACGCCGAGCAGGCCGAGCTCGCCCATCTTCCGGAACAGGCCGGGATCGGTCTTCTCGGAGGCGTAGGCCTCGACGATCCCGGGGAGAAGCTGCTCCTGCGCGAAGCTCTGGGCGACGTCGCGGATCGCCCGCTCGTCCTCGGTGAGCTGATCCTCCAGCAGGAAGGGATCGTCCCAGACGAAGCGGGCCGAGGCCGGGGCCGACGGGGAGGCGCTGCCTGGAGGGCGCATCGGAGCGTTCATCGAGATTCCTCGCCTGCAGGGTGGCGCGGGTCTTCGCGGCCCGCGCGCTTGACCCTACCCTAGACCCGCGCGCCGCCCGGTCCAACGCGCGTGGTGACGCCGGGGCGCCGCCGTCACGCCCGGCCGAGGAGCATGAGCCAGAGCAGCGTGGTGAGCGGCGCCAGCAGCGTCGAGACCAGGACCGAGGCCGCGACCATGCCGGTCTCGGTCCGGTAGCGCGCCGCCAGCAGGTAGGCGTTGATCCCCACCGGCATCGCGGCGAACAGGGTCGCGACGCCCGCGTAGGCGGCCGGCATCGCGAAGACGTGGAAGGCCAGGACCCAGACCGCCAGCGGGTGCAGGAGGTTCTTCAGGAGAGCGATCACGAGCGCACCCTTGAGGTCGAACAGCACCCGGTAGCGCTTCAGGCCGGCGCCGAGCGCCACCAGGGCGCAGGTGGAGGCCGTGCCCGCGAAGGCGTCGATCAGCGACTGGGCGATGCCGACCGGCGCGAGTCCGAGGGCCTTCATGGCCATGCCGATCAGCAGCGCCACGAAGATCGGGTTGCGCAGGAGCACCAGGGCAAGGCCGCGGATCCGCGCCAGGACCGGCAGGCCGGAATCGGACTCGATCAGGAAGGTGGCGCTGCCCATCATCAGGGGCAGGTGGACGGCCAGCAGCATGAACAGCGGGAAGGCGCCCTCCTCGCCGTAGGCCTGGAGGATCATCGGGACGCCCACGAACACCGTGTTCGACTGACTCGCCGCGAAGCCGTGGAGGATCGCGCCGCGCCGCTCGATCCCGGCCCGCCGCCGGGCGATCAGCGTGCCGACGAACCACGAGATCGCCGCGCCGCCGAAATACGCGACCCAGTAGGACCACGCGATCGTCCCGCTCATCCCGGGCTTGGTCAGCGTGGCGATGATCAGCGCCGGGACGGCGACGGCGAAGACGTATTCCGACAGCCCGTCGCTCACCTTGTCGGAGAGGAGCCCCGCGAGGGCGGCCGCCCAGCCGATCAGGACGATCCCGAAGATCGGGGCGATGATGGCGAGGGCGTTCACGGGGCCGACGGGAGCGGGGGCTGGTGCGCGGGGAGAGGACTCGGCCCATAGCACGCCCGCGCGCCGCGTCGCGCCCCGTCGGAAGCTGTGCTGGCATGTCGGACAGGAGGGGGGAGAATCACCGCGCCGCCGAGCACCCCCGGTCGCCGCGGCGGTGCGGGCCCTCATCGCCGGCACCCGGCAACGCGCCGGCCGGGAACCCCTCGACTTCCCTTCCGTCACCACGGCCGACAGCGGCGCGTGACGGCGCCGCCTACTTGTTCTCCAGCACCTGGATCGGATCCGTGCGCTGGCTCGCGGGCGGTTCCTTGGTCAGGTTGGCGCCGCCCTCCCGCTGCACCTTGACGTCCTTCGGCGCACCCGGCCCGCCCACCGCGCGGCCGCCCTCGGCGCTCTGGGTCGGCACCGTGCCGGACGCCAGTTCCAGGCAGGTCACCATCTCGACATAGGAGGGGAAGCCGCCCGCCTTGAACTGGTTCTGGCACTGGCTCTTCGCGGCCGGCGTGTAACTGCTCCAGTGGCGCTCGGCCTCCTTCTTGGCGTCGCGCTCGGAGCGGATGCAGCCGTCGTAATTCGCTTTGTCGCTGATGCTCGTGTTGGCGACCTGAGCCGACCGGCAGGTCCGCTCGACGTCGAGATCAGGGACCGCGTCGGCCAGGGCGGCGGCCGGCGCGAGCGCCAGGGTGAGCAGCGCGAAGGTGCCGGGGACCATCGTGCGGGAACGGGTCGTCATGTCGTCAGACTCGCGATCTGTGGCGGTTCGCGCCGCCGGAACTGCCGGCACAACGCGCCAGGAACCGGTTCGGCACCAAGCGCCCGCGACGATCAGCCTACGTGGGCGCCGCGCAGGGCCTGGTCGAGATCGCCGTACAGATCGTCCGTGTCCTCGATGCCGGTGGACAGGCGCAGCAGGTCCGGCGGGCAGGGGCTGCCCGGGCCTTCCACCGAGGCGCGGTGCTCGATGAGGCTCTCGACGCCGCCGAGCGAGGTCGCCCGCTTCCAGAGCCGGACGCGCGCCGCCGTTGCGACGGCGCCGGGCTCGCCGCCGGCCACCCGGATCGACAGCATGAAGCCGAACCCGTCCCGCATCTGCCGGCGGGCGACCGCGTGGCCGGGATCGTCCGGGAGACCCGGGTAGAGGACGCGGGTCACGTGCGGGTGTCCGCTCAGGCGCCCGGCGAGGCGCAGGGCGCCCGCCGCCTGCGCGGCCGCCCGCAGGTGCAGAGTCCGGAGCGAGCGCATCAGCAGGTAGGCCTCGAACGGCCCGAGGATGCCGCCGCTGCCGGCACGGATCCCCCGGATCCGCTCCCAGAACGCGTCGGCCCGCGCGCCCGCCAGCACGCCCGCCACCACGTCGGAATGGCCGTTGAGGATCTTGGTGGCCGAGTGCATCACGAGGTCGGCGCCGAGTTCCAGGGGCCGCGTGTGCACCGGCGAGGCGGCCGTGGAATCCACGGCGAGCCGCGCCCCCGCCGCGTGGGCGATCTCGGCCGCCGCGGCGATGTCGGTGACCGTCCAGAGCGGGTTGCCGGGAGTCTCGATCCAGACGAGCTTGGTCCGGCCGGGCTCGATCGCGGCGCGGAGGGCGTCCGGATCGTCCGTGTCCGCGAAGGTCAGCGTGAGGCCGCGCCGGGGCGCCTCCTCGCGCAGCCAGCGCTTCAGCGCCCAGTACATGACCGTGCCGGCGACCACGTGGTCGCCGGGCTCCAGCGCGCCGAACACCGCGGTCGCCGCCGCCATCCCGGAGCCGAACAGCAGCGCGCCGGCGCCGGCGCCCTCCAGCATCGCCAGGACCGACTCCGCCTCGCGCACCGTGGCGTTGTCGGGCCGCGCGTAGCTGTAGCCGGAGCTGTAGCCGTTGTCGGGATCGCGGATGAAGGTGGTGGCGACGTGGAGCGGCATCACCACCGCCCGCGTCTCCGGGTCGATCCGGCCCATGGCCTGGGCGGCGAGGCTCCGGCGCGTGAATTCCGGCTCGGCGTCGCTCCGGGTATCCGACGGACCTTGCGGCGCGTAAGGCTGTGACATCTGGCGATTCTCGGCGGATGGAGACGGGCGCGTGCCACGGCGCGTGGGCCCCGGCAAGCCGCACCACATGCCGCGCCCCGTGGAGACCGACGATCATGACCGCCGCCACGCACGTCCCCGGAGGATCGCCCCTGCCGCGCTGGCTGCGCCTCGCCGCCGCGATCCTGCCGGTGGCGGCCACCGCGGCCGTCGGCTCGGTGTCGACGCAGGCCGAGATCCCGGGCTGGTACGCGAGCCTGAACAAGCCGGCCTTCAACCCGCCGAACTGGGTGTTCCCGGTCGCCTGGACGATCCTCTACACGATGATCGCGGTCTCCCTCTGGCGGCTGCTCGGCGCCATGTCGCGCACCGGGCCGAGCCGCGAGGGCTGGTGGCTCGCCCTCGCGGCGTTCCTGGTGCAGATCGCCCTCAACGCCGCCTGGACCCCGGTCTTCTTCACCGCCCACGCGATCGGCGCCGGGCTGGTCGTCGTGGCGATGCTGCTGGTGATGGTGCTCTGGACGATCCGGCTGACCTGGCGGTTCGACCGGCTCGCGGCGTGGCTCCTCGTCCCCTACGCCGCCTGGGTCGCGTTCGCGACGCTCCTCAACGCCGCGATCCTGCGGATGAACTGATTTCCATTTCTGGTTCGGTTTCCCTCGGTCATCGCGAGCGAAGCGAAGCGACCCAGTGCAGCGTTACCTCGGTCGGCGTGGCGCAACTGGATTGCTTCGCTGCGCTCGCAAGGACGGTCAGGGCAA
Organism: Methylobacterium sp. NMS14P; assembly: GCF_028583545.1. Classification (NCBI taxonomy): domain Bacteria; kingdom Pseudomonadati; phylum Pseudomonadota; class Alphaproteobacteria; order Hyphomicrobiales; family Methylobacteriaceae; genus Methylobacterium; species Methylobacterium sp. NMS14P. The sequence goes on from NZ_CP087106.1 coordinate 5,743,627, forward strand.
TCCGGACGCCGTCAGGCGTACGGATCGGTGCAGGTCCTTCGTGAACGCCGCGAAGGCGCGCGGCTCTCAGGACACGTGTTCGGGCTTCTCCTCGCCCGCGGGCCTGCCGTCGTCGCGGGCGCGGTGCAGCAGGAAGATCGCGAACACCATGGTGAGGATCAGCCCCGCCAGCACGCCGAGCTCGATCATCGAGGCCTGGAACAGCGCCTGCTTCTCCGGCGACCAGTCCTTGGCGTGCATGATCTCCGACGACTGCAGGGTGATGACCAGCACCCGCCGGATCGAGGCGATCAGCCCGACGATCAGGAACGGCTCGCAGGTCAGCGTCCCCGACCGCATCGAGACCCGCACCGTGTGCAGGATCTCGATCAGCATCAGCAGGAAGAGGAGCCGGTCGATCACCTCGAGGATCTGCTGCGCGCCGCCGAGCGCCCGCATCGCCTCCCAGGTCATGCCGGCGGCCTCGATCAGCGCCACGAGGGCCGTGAGCGCCAACAGGATGCCGAGCGCCGCGTAGATGGCGTGCTCGGTGTGCAGGAAGATCGCGCTGGCGACCTTCGTCAGGCGGCCCTGGTCTTCTGAGTGTTCCGACATCATTCCCCCCTGGAATGTGCCGAGACGATCAGCTTCCGAACCGCGCGTCCAGCCCGGCGACGCGCGGGTTCAATCGATCGGGATCGGGGGTGGCGTTACGTCGCTGCCGTGGCCGAAGCCGATCAGTGGAAGAACGGCAGGGCGTGCGGCGCGAGGTAGCCGAAGCCGAGCAGCGCCGCTCCGGCGAGACCCAGGAATCCGCCGGCGAAGACCAGCAGGCTGATCCCGGTGATCACCTCGGCCGACGCCAGCACGATGCCGATCTGGAAGGCCGCCGAGGCCAGCTCGTAGTGGTGGTAGCGCAGCAGCGCGAGGTCGCGCCGGCCCTCCGACGCGCGGGCCTTCTCGGACAGCTCCTTGCGCCCCTCGCCGGTCGACGGCTCGGAGTCCCAGCGCGCCAGGGTCTTGGACCACTCGGCGCGCTTGGCGGCGATCGCGTCCTGGTTCGGTCCCGGGGGGAGCAGCGCCAGGGCCTCGTCGGCGGTCTTGAGCACGGTCGCGCGGATCGTGCGGGCCTGGAAGTAGGCCCACTGGTTCGCGGCCTCGACGTTGGCGCCGATCGAATCCGTCTGGGACGCCTTGCCCAGCGTCTCGCTGAACGCGAGGAACAGCGCCAGCACCGAGATCAGCAGCGCCACGCGCTTGTTCGACCCCTCGATCGCCCCGTGACCACCCGACATCGCTTCCTACGTCTCCGTTGATTCGGCGGGGCCGAGTCACAGCCCATCGCGGCGCGCGACGCAATCCGCGCCGCCGATCTGCGGGGCCCAGAACCCGGGGCCCCCCTCAGTTCCCTGGCGGCTCTACTCCGCGGCGATCCGCGGCGGGTGCCCGTCATTGGCCGGATGGGCCGGATCGAAGGCGGCCTCGTCCTCCGGGTCGTCGCGCTCGCCCACGAACCGGCCGAACAGGCGCTTCAGCAGGTGGGAGAGGTCGTCCATCAGCACGAAGATCGCCGGGACGAAGACCAGCGACAGCACCGTCGAGACGATCAGGCCGCCGATCACCGCCACCGCCATGGGCGAGCGGAACTCGCCGCCGATCCCGTAGGCCATCGCGGAGGGGACCATGCCGGCCGCCATGGCGATCGTGGTCATGACGATCGGCCGGGCGCGCTTGCGGCCGGCATCGACGATCGCGACGTTCCGGTCGACGCCGGCGCGGATCTGCTCCACGGCGAAATCCACCAGCATGATGGCGTTCTTGGTCACGACGCCCATCAGCATCAGGATGCCGATCACCACCGGCATCGAGATCGGCATGTGGCAGATCAGGAGCGCCAGGATTGCGCCGCCGATGGAGAGCGGCAGCGAGAACAGGATGGTCAGCGGCTGCAGGAAGTTGCCGAACAGCAGGATCAGCACGCCGAAGACCATCATCAGGCCGGCGCCCATGGCCAGCGCGAAGCCCTCGAAGACCTCGCCCATCACCTCGGCGTCGCCGGTCTGGCTGATCGTGACCCCGGGCGGCAGGTTCTTGGCGGTCGGCAGGTTCATCACCTGGCTGATCAGCTCGGCGAGCGCGTCGGTGCCCTGCATGTCGCCCTCGAGCGCCACGCGCACGGAACGGTCGTAGCGGTCGATGCCGGTCGGGCCCTGGCCGAGGCTGATATCGGCGACGGTCGCGAGCGGAACGGCGGTCCCGCCCTTCACCGGGACCTTCAGGGTCTCGAGGTCGGAGAGCCGCCCGCGGACGCTCTCGGGGAGCTGCACGCGGATCGGGATCTGCCGGTCGGTGGCGTTGAACTTGGCGAGATTCATGCCGATGTCGCCGATCGTCCCGACCCGCACGGTCTCGGCGATGGTGTCGGTGCTGACGCCGAGGTCGGCCGCCACGGCGGGCTTCGGCCGGATCCGGACCTCGGTCCGGTCGAGGGGCGCCGTCGACATGACGTTGACGAGGTGCGGGACCTGCTGGGCCTCGCGCTGGAGCTTGGCCGCCGTCTCGGCGACCACGGCCTTGTCGGGGCCGGCGATGATCAGCGCGAGGTCGCGCTGACCGCCCTCGCGCAGGGCCCAGAAGCGCAGGTCCGGCTCCTCCCGGAGGATCGCCGCGACCTCGGCGTCGATCTGCTTCTGGGTCTTGTCGCGGCTGTTCTTCGGCGTGAGGTTGATGGTGAGGCTCGCGAGCCGCACCTCCTTCTTGGCCGGCAGCTGGCGGCCGCCGTCCACGAACACGCTCTTCACCTCGGGCAGCGCGCGGATCTTCTCCTCGATGCGGTCGGTGACGCGGACCGTGTCCTGGAGCCGGGCGCCGGGCGGCAGCTCGACCACGAACAGGGTGCGGGCTTGGTCCTCCGCCGGCAGGAAGCCCGCGGGCAGCAGGCCGGTGGAGGCGATGGAGCCGGCGAAGCACGCGATGCCGAGCACCAGCGTGATGAACTTGTGCCGGACCGACCAGGCCACGAGGCGGGTGTAGCCGCGCATGATGACGCCGTCCCGCTCGTGGTCCGGCCCGTGGTCGCGCAGGAAGTAGGCGGCGAGCAGCGGCGTGATCAGGCGCGCCACGAGCAGCGACATGAACACCGCCGCCGCGATGGTCAGGCCGAACTGCTTGAAGTACTGGCCGGCGATGCCGCCCATGAACGACACGGGCGAGAAGATCGCGATGATCGTCGCCGTGATGGCGATGACCGCGAGCCCAATCTCGTCGGCGGCCTCGAGGGACGCGCGGTAGGGCGATTTCCCCATCCGCATGTGCCGGACGATGTTCTCGATCTCCACGATCGCGTCGTCCACCAGGATGCCGGTGACCAGCGTGATCGCCAGCAGGCTGACGGCGTTGAGCGAGAAGCCCAGCGCGCTCATCACCCAGAAGGTCGGCAGCACGGAGAGGGGCAGCGCCACCGCGGCGATCAGGGTCGCGCGCCAGTCGCGCAGGAACAGCAGCACCACCACGACGGCGAGGAGGGCACCCTCGATCAGGCCCATCATGGCGGAGTGGTAGTTGCCGATCGTGTTGACGACGCTGGTGTCGATCAGGTCGAACCGCACGTTGGGATTGGCCGCGTGCAGCGCCGCGATCTTCTTGGCCACGCCCACCGACACGTCGGCGTCGCTGGCGCCGCTGGCGCGGGAGATCGCGAAGGCGACCACCGGCTCGCCGTTGAAGCGCGCGAAGGTGCGGGGCTCCTCGGCGGTGTCCGACAGGGTCGCGAGCTCGTCGAGGCGGACCTTGCGGTTGCCCGGCACCACGATGGAGGTCTTGGCCAGCGTGTCGAGGCTCGCCGAGGCGGCGAGCGCCCGGATCGACTGCTCCTGGCCACCGACCTCGGCCCGGCCGCCGGCCATGTCGGCCGAGGTCAGGCGCAGCTGCCGGTTCACGTCCGCGGCGGTGATGCCCAGCGCCAGCAGCCGGTCGGGCTTCAGGGTGACGCGGATCTCGCGGGCGACGCCGCCGAGGCGCTCGACGCCGCCGACGCCCTTCACGCTCTGGAGCCCGCGGGCGACGACGTCGTCCACGAACCACGACAGGTCCTCGGGCGTCATGGCCGGCGCTGAGGCGCCGTAGACCATGATCGGCAGGCCGGCGATCTCCACGCGCGAGACGATCGGCTCGTCGATGGTGCGCGGCAGGTTCTGCCGGATCTTGGCGATGGCGTCCTTGACGTCGTTCGTCGCCCGATCCTGGTTCACCTCCAGGCGGAACTCGATCGTGGTGGTGGAGGTGCCCTCGGTTATCGTCGAGAGGATGTGCTTGACGCCCTTCACGCCGGCGACCGAATCCTCGACCCACTTGGTGACCTGGGTCTGAAGCTCCGCGGGCGCGGCCCCCGACTGGGTGATCGTCACCGAGACGATCGGGATGTCGATATTGGGGAACCGGGTGATCGGCAGCGCGCGGAAGCTCACCAGCCCGAGGATCATCAGGACTAGGAACAGGACCACCGAGGGCAGGGGCTTGCGGATCGCCCAGGCGGAGACGTTGAGGCGCATGGCCGGATCCTTCGACTCGTCCTACCGCGGGGCCGCGTCGGCGATCGGCGTGCTGGTGGGGGCCGGGACGGGGCGCACCCGGTCGCCGTCGCGCAGGAAGCTTCCGGCACGGGCCACGACGCTCTCGCCGGCGGCGACGCCGGAGCGGAGTTCCGTGAAGCCCTCGGCGGAGAGGCCCGTGGTCACGGGCCGCGCCTCGACGCGCCCGTCCTTCACCACCAGCACGCTGGCGCGGCCGTCGGCCGCGTACAGAAGGCTGGAGACCGGGACGGCGACGCCCGTGCGGCGCGCGATCTCCACGTTGCCGCGCGCGAAGGCGCCGATGCGCAGGGCCGGATCGTCGCCGAGCCGGATGCGCACCTTGCCGAGCCGCGTCGCCCGGTCGACCTCCGGGTAGACCCGGCGCACCTTGCCGGCGAGGCGGCGGCCGTCGTCGAGGTCGAGGCTCGCCGGATTGCCGACGTGAATGCGCGCCAGCGACGTCTCGGGCACCTCGCCCTCCAGCTCGATCTCGCCACGGGCGATCAGCCGGAACAGCGGCTCGCCCACCGCGGTGGCGGTGGCGCCGATCCGGGCGGTGCGGCGGTTGATGATCCCGGCCTCGGGGGCGCGGATGTCGGTGCGGGCGCGCCGCAGGGCGATCTCGGCGCCGGCGGCCCGCGCCGTGGCGAGGTCGGCCTGGGCCGATTGCAGGCCGCCCCTGGCGGCGGCGACGCGGCCCTCGGCCCCCTGGGCCGCCGAGACGCGCTGCTCCAGCACGGCCGCGGTGGCGTTGCCTGTCTTGGCGAGCGCCTGCGCCCGCTCGAGCGCCTGCTTGGCCTCCAGGTTGGCGGCCTCCGCCTGGACGATCTGGCTCTGTGCCTGGACGATGGCCGCCTCGGCGCGAGCGATCGCCGCCGCGTTCGAGGCCTCCTGGGTGACGATCATCTCCAGCGACAGCTTGGCGAGCACCTGTCCCTTGGTGACGCGGTCGCCCTCCTCGACGAGGAGATCAGTGATGCGCAGGCCCTCGACCTCCGGGGAGACGAGGATCTCGTCCCGGGGGACCAGCGTGCCGGTGACGACGGCCCGCTCGACGATCTCGCGGCTCTCGGCCGGCACGACGGTGACCGCGGGCGCGATGGCGGCGGCGTCGGGAACGGCGGCGGTCTCGACGGCCCGGGCCGGCGCCGCCGCGAGGATCGCGAGCCCGCACAGAAGACTGAGGCGAGACGCGCGCCAACGGACGGAGTTCACGACGGGGGCCTCGCAAGCGGCGCTGGACGGGTACGGCCTCTCCCTCGCTGGGCAGGTCGGCGTTTTCATGGCGAGCCACTCTGGCGGAGGCCGAGCATAGCGCCATCGGGCGGGGCCGTCGCCCGGCCTCACGCCGCAGGTCGTCGGGGCGACCGGAGCGCGGTGGTCGACGACGATCGACCTGCAACCAGCCACGAATAGCGACGTTAATAGACCGATGGTCTTCTCGGGACCGGGGAGGGATCGATGAGCATTTTCCAGATTAGACAGAAGAAGAGCGGCGTGGTGCTCTGGACTGGAGCGGCAGCCGACGAGCAGACGGCCCTCGACGCCATGGCGCGCGAGGCAGGCTATCGCGACTTCTCGTCCCTGCCGGACACGATCCGCGCCGACGGGATCGAGGCGGCGAAGCTCGACCTGATCTCCTGAGTTCGGATTGACGCACCTGCGCCGGAGCGGATCCCGTTCCGGCGCAGGCTTCGTTCGGATCGTCGCTGGCCGGCCGCTCAGAGGCTCCGAACGAGGTCCTCGATCGTCGCGGCGCAGGTCCGGATCGCGTCCGGGTCGTGCAGGCCGCCGATCACCGCGGGGTCGAGGGCGAGGCCCGCCGCGATCAGGCTCGGCCAGGCCGCGGACGAGGGCCAGCCGGGATGCACGATCGCGGCGCCGAGCCGGGCCAGCGCCTCGGCCTTCTCGGTCTGCTCGCCGTAGGCCCGCTCCTCCGGCAGGCAGAGGAAGCGCTTCCCCTGCGCGGCGGCCAGGGCGACGACGCCGTCGCCGCCGCCCCCCACCAGCAGCGCCGCCCGGGCGACCCGCGCCTCGACGTCGGGGACCCAGCCGTGCAGGTGCAGGTTGTCGGGGGCGTGGCCCGAGCCGGAGACCGGCCCCAGGACGTGCCACGGCCGGTCCGGCACCGCCCGCGCCGCCGCGGCGAGCTCCGCGAGGCTGCCGCCCGCGCCGCCGCGGCCGAACACCACCACGATCTCGCGTCCCGCCACGGCCGGACCCTGCGCCGGCGCGCCGAGGAACCCCGCGTAGAGCGTCTTGGCCCGCACCCAGTCCGGCACGGCCGCGCCGTCGAGCGCCGCCGGGAAGGGGGCGAGCAGCCGTGTCGCGCCGCGGAACGCCTCCAGATGCGGCCGGTCAGTCCGGGTCCCCGCGAGCCGCACCACCAGGGTCGGCACCGACAGGAGGCGCGCCAGGAGCGCCACCTCCACTGAGACGTCGACGACCAGGAGGGCAGGGTCGGCCCGCTCCGCCCAGGCGGCGATGCGCGCCGTCCGCGCGCGAACGCCCGGATGATGGAGCGGCGCGTAGTGCAGGGCCTCGGGCCGCTCGGTCGCGCGGTCCTGGCCGTCGAAGGCCGCGTCGCCGAGGGGGCGGTCGTCGGGCAGGTCGACGGTGTCGAGGCCGGCGGTGTCGAACCCGGCGAGGGTCCCGAGGATCGTGCAGGGCCGGTTCAGGGCACCGGCGACGGCCCGGGCCCGCTGGAGATGGCCGGCGCCCTGGTGATGGACGTACCAGCCGATGCCGCGGGTCACGCGGCGTCCCTCAGGGACGACGCGAGGGCGTCGAGATCGGCGACCGCCTGGTCGAGGGCGCAGTCCCGCGCCGGCGGGCTGCGCGATTCGAGGATCCGGTCGGCCCGCTCCACGAAGGCGATGTCGTTCGGGCAGGCCCCGACGGCGGCGAGGTCGTCAGCGTCGAGACCGAGCCGCGCGCAGGCCGCGGCGCGGGCCTGCGGGTCGAGGTGGAAGGCTCGGCGCAGGGCCGCGCGGCGCAGGATCAGCGCCCGCCAGTGGGCGGCCTCCGGCAGCAGGTAGGCCTCCCCGTCGAGGACTCGGGTCCGGCGCAGCATCTCGGTGGCCATCCCGCCCGAGACCCGACCCTGGTGGCGGGCCGAGACCAGAACCTGCACGTCCGGGCAGTGGCGCAGGCGCGCACCGTTGGCGCGCAGCAGCCCGACGAGGGCGTTGTCCTCGCCGCAGGGCAGCGCCGGCAGCCCACCCACCGCCCGGTACAGGATCGCGGGCACGGCGAGGCTCGCGCCGGTATGGTCGCCGTGGCGGGGGGCGGGATCGTAGGGCGGCGGGTCGAGCAGGTCCTCCAGGCGTCGGACGCCGGACCAGTAGCGCTCGATGCGCGCGTGCAGGTCCGTCAGGGCGGGGTCCGGCGTGCCGTCGTCGTCGATCACCAGCCGGCCGCCGACGATGTCCGCGGACTCGAGAGCGCGGAGATTGGCCGCGACCCACTCGGCCGGCAGGCGGGCATCCGCGTCGGTGGTCAGGAGGACGCCGTCCGGCTCACCGTCGGCCTCCAGCCAGTCGGCCCCGGCATCGAGCGCCATGCGCCGGGCCGTGCCGACATGGGCGTCCGCGCCGCCGAGCTCGACCGCGATCAGCCGGAGGGTCAGCGTCGCGAGGATGCCCGAGGCCTCGACGTCCCGCACCGCCTGGACGGTCCCGTCCGTGCAGTTGTTGGCCAGCACCACGACGCGCAGGGGCGCCCGCGCCGAGACGCCGTTCTGCGCGGCCAGGGACGCGAGCAGGCGGGGCAGGCGCTCGGCCTCGTTCCGGGCGGGGATGCAGACGACGCAGGGCGGTGGGGCCGGGTGGTCGGCGTCGGTGATCATGGCAGGTCTCCCGTGGCACCCTCGTGCACCGCGGAGGTCGGGGGCGGCCCGTCGTGCCGCCGGGCTCCGGGCTCGGGTGCGGATTGCGGCGCGCGGATCCGCGCCGTTCAGCCGCGTCCTCCGGCGACGCGCAGGGCCGGCCGCGCCCGCTCGGCGCAGCGCGCGATCACGGAGTCGTAGGCTTCAAGGTAGCGCCCGGTCATGGCGGCAGCGTCGTAGAGCGCCTCGGCGCGGTCGCGGCAGGCCCGGCGCGACAGGCCGGCGGCTTCCCGGATCGCCACCGAGAGATCCTGCGGATCGTCCGGGCGCCCGAGGCGGCCGCAGGACGCGTCCAGGATGTTGGGCATGGCGCCGCGGCGGAACGCCGCCACCGGGGTGCCGCAGGCGAGCGCCTCCGCCACGACGAGGCCGAAGGGCTCCTCCCAGCGCGGCGAGACGATCGCCACGCGGGCCCGGCCGAGATGGTGGGCGAGGTCCCGGTGGGAGAGATGACCGAGATGCGTCAGGTCCGGACCGAGGCGCGGGGCGATCTCGGCGGCCCAGTAGCCGGGATTGAGCTTGGGACCCGCGAAGGTCAGCGGCAGCCCGGCGGCGCGGGCCGCGTCGATCGCCAGGTGCAGCCCCTTCTCGGGCACGATCCGGCCCGACCAGAAGGCGAAGGGCGGATCGTCGGCAGCGTCCGAGAACGCGAAGGTCGAGAGGTCCACGCCGTTGTCGACCACCTGGGCGCCGGGCACGAGATGCGCCCATTCCTGCGCCAGGGACGGCGAGACCGCCAGGAAGGCCATGTCGGGATCGGCCTGGACCACGCCGCCGACCAGGGACTCGAAGGGCGGCGTGTGCAGCACGGTCACCCAGGGCAGGCCGAGGCGCGTGCTCTCGCACAGCGGCAGGGCGTGCAGCGAGTTGTTGTGGACGAGATCGAACCCGCCGGCCGCGACCATCTCCATCATGCGCCGGTAGGCATCGTGCTCGGCCCGGTCGATCGCCTCCTCGCGCTCCGGATCGAGGAGCGCGTCCCCGGTGGGATCGCACAGCATCACCGGGTCGAGCGTCGGGTCGGACCCGCGGCTGGCGAACAGCGTGACGTCGTGCCCGTGCCGCTTCAGCGCGACGGTCAGGAGATGCGTGTGCATCTCCAGGCCGCCGGCATAGGGCTGGCCGATCGGGTATTTCAGATGTGCGAGGACAGCGATCTTCACGCGCGCACCGAGTCCGGTTGGGTGGGGATTTCTGCCGCCCGCAGCGGCGCGAAAGGACTTCTTTCCGCGGCGAGGGTGGCGGGGATCATGCCGAATATTTCTTCAACAAGCGTTGCGTTGACGGGGTCTGAGCGACGACGGACGCGACGCTTGCCGGCTTCCTAAGCGCGGCGGCCTGAACCATTGATGATCGAGATCCGTGGGTGGCCGTTCACGCCGCGGCGCGGCGCCCCCGGGATGCCCCTGAGGCCCGCGGTCGCGGAGCCGGGAGCGGCCTGTTAGGCTGCGCGGCCGCGCCGGCCGTGGCGTCGTCAGGGGAGGGGTGTCGATGGGGCTTCCGTTCGGGCTGAGCGTGTTCGCCGTGGGCGTGGCGGCGCTGGCGATCATCACCCTGGCCGCGGGCGTGAAGATCGTGCCCCAGGGCTACGTCTACACGGTGGAGCGCTTCGGCCGCTACGCCCGCACCCTCGACGCCGGCCTCGGCCTGATCACGCCCTTCGTCGAGCGCGTCGGCCGCAAGGTCAACGTGATGGAGCAGGTCATCGACGTGCCGAGCCAGCAGGCCTTCACCCGCGACAACGCCGGCGTCACCATCGACGCCGTGGTGTTCTACCAAGTCCTCGACGCGGCGCGCGCCTCCTACGAGGTCTCGAGCCTCGACCTCGCCGCCACGACCCTGACCATGACCAACATCCGCACCGTGGTCGGCTCGATGGATCTCGACCAGCTCCTCGCCCACCGCGACGAGATCAACGAGCGCCTGCTCCGGGTGATGGACGCGGCGGCCTCGCCCTGGGGCGTCAAGATCAACCGGATCGAGATCAAGGACATCGTGCTCCCGGCCGATCTCGCCGGGGCCATGGCCCGCCAGATGAAGGCCGAGCGCGAGAAGCGCGCCTCGATCCTGGAGGCAGAGGGGCAGCGCGCCGCCGAGATCCTGCGGGCCGAGGGGCGCAAGCAGTCGGCGATCCTCGAGGCGGAGGGCCGGCGCGAGGCCGCCTTCCGCGACGCGGAGGCGCGGGAGCGCTCCGCCGAGGCCGAGGCGGCGGCGACCGGCATGGTCAGCCGGGCGATCGCCGAGGGCGACATCGCGGCGGCGAACTTCCTCGTGGCCGAGAAGTACGTCGACGCGGTGCGGGCGATCGCCACCGCGCCGAACCAGCGCGTCGTGGTGGTCCCGATCGAGGCGGCGGCCCTGGCCGGCACCCTCGGCGGCATCGGCGAGCTCACCCGCTCGGTCTTCGGCGACGGCGCCGCGGCGCCCCGGCGCGCGGGGAGCCCGCCGAACGTCGCGCCGCCGCGGGCCTGACGCCGGTGACGCTCGATTCCCTCGCCGCGACCCTCGGGGCCCTCGGGGCGGCCTGGAGCTGGGTGATCGCCGGCCTCGTGCTGGCCGGTGCCGAGATCCTGCTGCCCGGCGTGTTCCTGATCTGGCTGGGCCTCGCCGCCGTCGCGACGGGCCTCGCCGCCGCGGCGCTGCCCATGCCCTGGCAGGGCCAGACCCTGCTGTTCGCCGGTCTCGCCGTCGCCCTGGTGGCGCTCGCGACGCGCCTCCAGCGGCGCGGCAAGGGCGCCGGGCCGGACCTGAACCGGGCCGACCGGGGCCTGATCGGGCGCGAGGGCGTGCTCGACGAGCCGATCGTGCGGGGCGCCGGCCGGATCCGCTTCGACGACACGCTGTGGCGGGTCGAGGGGCCCGACCTGCCGGCGGGCCGCCGGGTGCGCGTCACCGGGATCGGCGGCACGGTCCTGCGGGTGGAGGCGGCCTGAGGGCCTCGCCCACCGATCGAGCCTTCTTCGCGCCTACCCGAACGCCCCGACCTCGTGCTGGATCATCCCCGAGATCTCCCGCACCTGATCGAACATCCGGCGGATCGGCAGGAACAGGTTGGCGTGCTCGGACTCGTAGGTGCCGACGTCGCGCGGGCCGGCCGGCTCGCCGAAGTTGAGGCCCAGCGTCGGATCCGGCGTGACCGGGAAGATCGCGTCGAGGAGCTTCAGGCAGCCGTCGATGTCCAGCCGCAGGAAACGCTCCAGCAGCTGCTCGCGGGAGATGCCCGCCTGCGGCCGGAAGCCCGGGATGTGCACCGCCAGGAACCAGATCCGGTGGATCAGCGCGAGGCGCAGGGCGTGGAGCAGCGTCAGCCGCGCCGACATGGCGGGCAGGTCCGGGGCGGCCGCGCTCAGGGCGAGCCAGTCCCGGGTCAGGCGCCCGAACAGGTTCCGCAGCGCGGGGGCGAGGTCGAGGCGCTCCAGCGCGCCCGAGATCACCACCAGCTCGTCCCGGCGGAAATCCTTCTGGGTGCGCCGCGCCCGCTCCAGCCACACGGCCGGGTCGAGGGTGTCGATATAGGCCCGCAGGACGTCGAGGTCGCCGACCGAGGCGGCGTGCTGGACCAGCCGGAAGGCCCGGGAGAAGCGCACCGAATCGCGCCGCATGTCGCGGAACAGGTCGGGGCCGCGCTGGGCCGCCCGGCCGATCCCGTGGAGGGAGTTCGCCAGGAAGCCGAGCTGGTGCAGGATCGCGTTGTTGGGGATCGCCCGCATCTGGCGCGGATGGGTGATCCGCGCCGGGCCGCCATTGTCGGTCTGGCGCGCCACCGGGCGCGACCCGGTCCGGTCGATCAGGCTCGGGCCGAAGGTGCCGAGGAGCGCCGCGTAGCCCGGGTCGTCGACCAGCGCCTCCATGTCCTGGCGGGCAGCGGTGAAGAACTCGAGGGCGAAATCCGGCTCGGCGTAGATCGGATCGACCTTGCCGTCGGAGGCCTTGGGCCGGTCGTTCAGGGCGTAGTCCGGGAACGAATCCTCCTCCGTCACGTCGAGCGCGTAGACGTGCTCGGCGATGCGGGCGACGCTGGCGCGCGCCAGCGCCTCGGTGCCGTACAGCAGGTAACCGTCGGTGCCCTGGAAGCTCGATTCGAGGCGGATCCGGATGCCGGCCTTCCGGGCGCGGTCCCGCGCATCCTCGGGGGCGAGGTAGGCGAGCCGGTCGCGCAGGGAGGTCGGATGAGCGCCGCGCCCAATCGACTCGCCGTGCGTGTCGAAGATCGCGAGCTCGACGTCGGACAGGCCGTTCTGGACCAGCATCTCGGTGATGCGCAGCCGCAGCCGCTCGATCCAGAAGGTCGCCGCCAGCTGGCCGACGTAGCGGCCCGAATCCGAGTAGCCGAACTGCACGGTGAGCCGGCCGATGCGCTTCAAATACTGGCGCCAGTGCGGGTTGCGCAGGGCGTCGTCGAGCACCCGGATGCCCTGCTCCAGCGCGCTCGCCGTCTCGAACAGCGGCGTGATCTCCAGCTTGTCGGCGATGCCGTAGTGGCGCGCGAGCCAGAGGGCCGCGAGCAGGGTGTAGCCGGTCTCGGTCTCGGCGATGAGGAAGCGCACCGGATGGGTGCCGTCCACGTGCTTGAGGATCTGGGCGATCGTCATCATCAGCCGCGCCGCCGAGGCCCGCTCGGCCGCGAGCGCCCCGAAATCGACGGCCACAGGACGGACGTCGTTCAGCAGGGTGTGGATCGTCGCGAGGTGCGAGCGGCGCCGGGCCGCGTCGGTGGGCTCGCCCTCCAGGTCGATCACCCGCCGCACCGCGTTGTGGATCTGGCTGGCGTTCAGCCGGAAATGCGGCAGGGCGTTCGACAGGCCGTGCGTCGCGACGCCCGCGCGCAGGACGGCGATCCGGCGCTGGTCGGCCGCGTCGGCGGCGGTCTCGAGGGCCGTGGTCAGCGCGGCGACGAGGGTCCCGGCATCGGTCTGGGCGCGTTCGCGCTCGATGATGAGCGCCAGGGCGAAGCGGTGCACCGCCTCGAGAGACGGCTGGTCGCCCAGGCGCGGCGCCACGGTGAGCTGGCGGTTCACCGCCGCCAAGGCGTTCTCGGCGAGCGACCGGACCTCGCGGCAGGCGGGGATCTCGGGCAGGTCGCGCATCACCCGGTCGAACTGCATGCGCTTCGAGATCAGCCGGTAGCGCAGGGTGTCCCACCAGCCGATATCGGTCCGCCCGTCGGTGTCGCAGCCGACCCAGCTGGCGATGGCGAAGGGGCGGGGCGTCAGCTCCGTCCAGCGGTCCGGCCAGCGGGCGCGGGCGGCGTCGAGCAGGGCGCCGTTGAAGGCGTCGAGGGCGAGCCGGCCGTTGTTGGCCGCCGCGCAGGCCTGCTCGAACTCGACGTCCAGGGTGATCGGCGCGTCCGGCCGGGTCGACAGGGCCGCCGCGCGCGCGATCAGCCCGGCGCGGTCCCTGGCGTCGGGCAGGCTCGCGGCCTCGGCGAGGAGGCCGGCCACGGCCCGGGGCATGCCGAAGGTGGGGTGGGCGGTGAACACCACCGCGAAGGCGGTGCGGTGGATCAGGGCCGCGAAGGTCTCGACGCTGTCCGGCCGGTCGGGGGCCGCCGCCACGAGCCGCGCAGGGATTCCCGCCTGCGGATCCTCCGGGCCGGCATCGAGTCCGACGTAGCCCCGCAGCCGTTCCGCCCGCGCCGCCAGGGCCGAGCCGCGCAGGCGCACGAACAGCCCGTCCAGGTCGCCGGCCGAGATCTCGTTCCGGTCGAAGCGCCGGGTGATCGCCAGGGTCACCGCCAGGACGGGGTTGCGGAACGGGTCCTCCCGGGCCTGATCCCGGGCGGCCTCGATCAGTCCGAGGAGGTGCGCCTCCAGTTCCTCGGGCTCGCGGCTCGGCTCGTGCTGCATCGGTCGGTCCCGGCTCCGGTCTGCCCGCATCTACCCGGTCCAACGGCCCACGCAAGGAGCGTTCCGCGCGTGATCGGGGACACGGCCGCGACACAGCCGGGAGACATCGACGCCTGGATGGGGTGGCGGTGGCCTGAACCGCAGGTTAGAGCTGGCCTCCTGATGGAGCGCCTGTTCATCATCCTGGCTATTCTGGTCTTCGCCGTCGCCATCGTCGCGGTCGCCGCGATGGCCGCGCGCGGCCGGCGCGAGCCCCTGCGCATGGGTTCCGAACTCGACATCGAGGACGAGGACCTGCTCATCGGTTCGGTCGGACCGCGCAAGAGCCCGATCGACCGCAGCGCACAGGTGCTCGACCCACGGGTGCTCGATCTGGAAGCGATTGAATTGGAGCCGATCCGGGCCCTCGACCGGACACAAGGCAACGGGGCGCTTCGCGGGAATCCGCCGGGAGCCGCGCGATGAGGTCATATCCACGGGGGGGGGCCGGGCTGCTGCTCGCCGGACCTCTCTGCCTGTCGATGATGCACGGCGTTCCGGCGGCGCCCGCCGGCAAGCCGGCCGCTCCGGCGGACACTGCGCCTGCGCAAGGCGCGCCTGGACCGGCCGCTCCCGCGGCGACGGCGCAGCCGGCCGCGTCCGCCCAGACCGCTCCTCAGGCGGCGAGCCCCACGCCGGCCGCCGGGCCGACCCTCGAGCAGCCCTGTGGGACCCAGGCGGCGCGGTTCGAGAGCGCCAAGGGGTTCAAGATGGTGATCACGCGGGCCGGGCAGGTCCGCACGACGAACCCGCTCAGGCCGCTGACGACCGAGGTGAACGAGGTTCTCCAAGTCGTGATCGCCGGCAAGGTCGCCACCGCCTACGGGCCGGACTTCACGACGCTGCGGCGCGGCGGCGCCGCGTCGGGCGTCGAGGCGATGCTGGGCAGCCCGATCCACTGGGAGCCGACGCTGCCGACCTTCCCCGATCCGATCGCGATCGTCACCGAGGAGGGGACGCCCCTGGCGCAGCTCACGTTCCGCGCCTGCGAGGTGCCGCCCGCCGTCAAGGCGCCGAAGGAGCCGAAGGCCGAGGCCCGCAAGAAGGCGCCCCGCCACGCGGCCCCGAAGGCCGCCGCGGCCCCGAAGACGCCCCCCGGCTTCTCCATGCCCCAGGGGGCGATCGCCGAGTAGCGGCTACTTCTGCTTGGCGATGACCTTGTCCTTGATGCCGTCGTAAACGTTCTGCGGGATGACCTTCTTGGAGACGAGATCGTCCTTCCCGCGATACGGCCGCCCCTTGATGATCGCGGCCGCGCGCGCCGCGCCGATGCCGGGCAGCGCGTCGAGCTCCTCGGTGCTGGCGCTGTTGAGGTCGATGAGCGCCCCCTTGGCGGCGTTCGGTGATCCGGCAACCGGCGCGCTCGGGGCTGCGGGCTTCGCGGGGGCCGTCGGTGCCGCGGTCGTCGGCGCCTGGGGCGCCTGCGCCAGCGCGGGGGCGGCGGCGAGGCTCGACAGGAGGGCGAGGAGGGCGAGGGTCTTGGTGGAGGAGGCCATGGCGTTCTCCCGAGAGGCGCGGCCCGCACCGCGGTGCCGTCCCGCCAGATCTGCGCCGCTCCGCTTGAACCCGCCCTTAACGGTTGTGGTCCGGCACCCCTAGTCACGGGCCGGCGCCGGAGCTATAAGCCCGACCTCATCCGTATCCCGCGGTGTGCGTGGCGATCCTCGATCGGGGAGCCGCCCGCGCGCCGCTTTGTCCGCGGCGTCACGAAGGATCCAGCCATGGCCGTTCCGAAGCGAAAGACCTCCCCCTCCCGCCGCGGCATGCGCCGCTCGGCCGACGCGCTCAAGGCGCCGACCTACGTCGAGGACAAGGATTCCGGCGAGCTGCGCCGCCCGCACCACATCGACCTGAAGACCGGCATGTACCGCGGCCGTCAGGTCCTGAAGGTGAAGTCCGCCGAGGCCTGAGCCTCGCGAGCGCGGCGCCTCAGGCGAGGCGCCGCGCGGCCTCCGCGTAGCGCGCGGCGGCCATCCGGGTCCGTTCCAGACGCGACGGTAGCAGCGTCGGGTCGTCGGCCGTCAGCAATTGCGCGATGAAGCCGGCGCGGGGTCTCCCCGCGGCCGCGCGTTCTGCTGTCCGGGGGGCGGGGGGCTCATCGGACCGGCCCCCGTCGATCAGGGCGAGCGCCTGGACCTCCGTCCGCGCCGTCTCGGGGGAGGCGTCCGCGTCCGGGACCGGCGCGCGCCGGGTGGAGCGGACCTGTGTCGGGCCGAGACGGCTGACTGTTCCGATACGCACCATGCGCACATTCTCCGCACGTTTCCGTGCCCGTGTCGCAAAGGTGGGGCCGACGTTTACCGATCGTCAACCCTTCGTCCGGTCGGTCCGGCCGAATTACTTTTTCGCGAGCGCCTCCAGGCGCTGCTGCATCTCCAGCATCTGGCGCTTGAGATCGTCCAGCTCGCCGCCCCCGTAGGGTGCGGACTGAGGCGCGGCCGGCGCCGTCGGCTGGGCTCCGGGCGCGGGCGGCGCGAAGCCCGTGAACATCTTCATGGCGTCGCCGAAGAAGTTCATGTTGGTGCGCACCTGCTGCTCGATGGCGTTCTGGAACGCCGACGGGCCGAAGCTCTGGGCGAACTTCTCGCGCAGGCCGTCCTGGTCCTTGGCGAAGTTCGCCATCGAGAACTCGAGGAAGCTCGGCACCATCGTGCGCATGCTGTCGCCGTAGAAGCGGATCAGCTGGCGCAGGAACGCCACCGGGAGCAGGTTCTCGGCGCCGGCCTTGTTCTCCTGCTCGAAGATGATCTGCGTGAGGACCGAGCGGGTGATGTCGTCGCCGGTGCGCGCGTCGTAGACGACGAAATCCTCGCCGTTCTGGACCATCGTGGCGAGGTCTTCCAGCGTCACGTAGGTCGAGGTGCCGGTGTGGTAGAGGCGCCGGTTGGCGTACTTCTTGATGACGGTCTGGGTGGCCTTGACGGTATCCGCCATCGGGAACGGCCTTTCTGGACTCGGGACCGGGGGGCGTTGCAGACGCGCGGTGCTGTCTGACGGAGGCTGTTTTCGCGCCCGCAGCACGATCCTTAAAGCCTTCCCCGGGCGCAGAAAACAGCAAACTGCACCTCTTCAACGCAGAATAATGCAGAGCGGCCTGGGTGGCCGCGCCATTTCAGTCTCGCGGCCGCGTCATCGGCGCGTTTTCGCGCTTCGATGCACAACCTTGACTTCGCCGACCTCAAGCCCTTCATCCCAGGGCCGGCACAGAGCGCGCCCGGGACGTGGAAGGCGCGCCGGCTCGCGAGAGGAGAACGTTCACATGGCAGGCAACGAAGAGATCGTCATCGTCGGGGCGGCGCGCACGCCGGTCGGCTCGTTCGGCGGCGCCTTCGGGGCGGTGCCGGCCCACGAGCTCGGCGCGACGGCGATCAAGGCCGCCCTGGAGCGGGCCAAGGTCTCGCCCGATGAGGTGGACGAGGTGATCTTCGGTCAGGTCCTCACCGCGGGCGCCGGCCAGAACCCCGCCCGTCAGGCCGCCATCAAGGCCGGCATCCCCGAGAAGGCCACCGCGTGGGGCCTCAACCAGGTCTGCGGCTCGGGCCTGCGCACGGTCGCCATCGGCATGCAGCAGATCGCCAACGGCGACGCCAAGGTCATCGTGGCCGGCGGTCAGGAATCGATGTCCCTGTCGCCGCACGCGCAGTACCTGCGCGGCGGCCAGAAGATGGGCGACGTCAAGCTCGTCGACACCATGATCAAGGACGGGCTCTGGGACGCCTTCAACGGCTACCACATGGGCCAGACCGCCGAGAACGTCGCCCAGGCCTTCCAGCTCACCCGCGAGCAGCAGGACCAGTTCGCGACCCGCTCGCAGAACAAGGCCGAGGCCGCCCGCAAGGAGGGCCGATTCAAGGACGAGATCGTCCCCGTCACGGTGCCGGGCAAGAAGGGCGACACGGTCGTCGACACCGACGAGTACATCCGCGACGGCGCCACCCTGGAGGCGATGGGCAAGCTGAAGCCGGCCTTCACCAAGGACGGCACCGTCACGGCCGCCAACGCGTCGGGCCTCAACGACGGCGCCGCCGCCCTGGTGCTGATGTCGGCCTCGGAGGCCGAGCGCCGCGGCCTGACCCCGCTCGCCCGGATCAAGTCCTGGGCGACCGCGGGCGTCGACCCGAAGGTGATGGGCACCGGCCCGATCCCGGCCTCGCGCAAGGCCCTGGAGAAGGCCGGCTGGAAGCCGTCCGACCTCGACCTGATCGAGGCTAACGAGGCCTTCGCGGCCCAGGCGCTGGCCGTGAACAAGGACATGGGCTGGGACGACGCGAAGGTGAACGTCAACGGCGGCGCCATCGCCATCGGCCACCCGATCGGCGCCTCGGGCGCCCGCGTCCTCGTCACCCTGCTGCACGAGATGAAGCGCCGCGACGCCAAGAAGGGCCTCGCCACGCTCTGCATCGGCGGCGGCATGGGTGTGGCGATGTGCGTCGAGCGGACCTGATCGGTCTGTCACGACAGTATCGGCTCACAACATAGACTTAAGGCCGAAGTCAGAAAAAATCGCGTGCGGACGCCATCCGCACGCGGCATCAAGTGATGCGAACAGGAGGAAACAATGGCTCAAGGACGCGTCGCCCTCGTGACGGGCGGCACCCGCGGTATCGGCGCGGCGATCTCGAAGCGGCTCAAGGATAAGGGCTACAAAGTCGCCGCCAACTACGCCGGCAACGACGAGGCGGCCAACGCCTTCAAGGCCGAGACCGGCATCCCGGTCTTCAAGTTCGACGTGGGCGATCTCGCGAGCTGCGAGGCCGGCATCAAGGCGATCGAGGCCGAGCTCGGCCCCGTGGACATCCTGGTCAACAACGCCGGCATCACCCGGGACGGCGCCTTCCACAAGATGACGTTCGAGAAGTGGCAGGCGGTCATCAAGACCAACCTCGACTCGATGTTCACCTGCACCCGTCCGCTGATCGAGGGCATGCGCAGCCGCAACTTCGGCCGCATCATCATCATCTCGTCGATCAACGGCCAGAAGGGTCAGGCCGGCCAGACCAACTACTCGGCCGCCAAGGCCGGCGTGATCGGCTTCGCCAAGGCCCTGGCGCAGGAGAGCGCCTCGAAGGGCATCACGGTCAACGTGGTGGCGCCCGGCTACATCGCCACCGAGATGGTGATGGCGGTGCCCGAGGACATCCGCAACAAGATCATCTCGACGATCCCGACCGGCCGCCTGGGCGAGTCCGACGAGATCGCCCACGCGGTCGAGTATCTCGCCAGCGACGAGGCCGGCTTCGTGAACGGCTCGACGCTGACCATCAACGGCGGCCAGCACTTCGTCTGACCGCCCGCGGGCGCGCCGGATCGACCCGGCGCGCCCGCCTCAGGCCGAGGCTCCGGAGGCCGCGCCGCGACGGCGGGCCGTCCGACGATGCCGGCCGCGCACCTCTCCTTCCGACACTTGTCCCAGCCGAGCCCGACGGCGGCGCGCGCCGATCCGCGCCGCGCGGAGGTCCCGCATGTCGGCGACCGAGCGCGCGCCGGGCGGCGCCAGCCCGGCCGATGAACCGCGCCCCGCCCGCCGCGGTCGCGGCCTCGGACGATCCGGCCGACCAAGCATGACGGAAGTCCTTCCCGGCGTGGGATTCGCGCGTCGGCCGGGATAACGGGCATTGCGGGCAGCGATCGGCACGATGGCCCGCGTGTCCTGAGACACGAACAATTCGAGCGGCCTCGTATAGATCTCCTTCCATCGGCTCATGGATGGTCCCGCCGACAGAAATCGAGGTCCCGAGGATCATGAACAACTGGTTTCACGGTAAATTCGGCGTTCAGTTTATCGGCGAGAGCCAGGATTGTTCTTCCCGCACGACCGGGGCGCGTGCCGACCGCTCGACCGTTCGCGGCGGCCCCGCGCTCCACGCCGCAGCGAAGCTCGGCCTCGCGGCGGCCTGTGCCCTGGGGCTGGCGGCCTGCGTCACCCCGCAGGAGCGCCACGCGCTGGATCAGAACCAGTGCTACGCCTTCGGCTTCGAGCCCGGCACCGACGGCTTCGCCGAGTGCATGATGGGCCTCCACCAGCAGCGCGCCGTCGCCCAGTCCAACAGCAACCTGTACTGGCAGGCGCAGCTCGCCGAGCAGAACCGCCGCCGCGAGGCGCAGCAGGACCTCTACAGGGTGATGAGCCTGCAGCGCACCGGCGACCCGCGGTTCCCCGTCTGCGGCGCCTCCTCGGACGGCGGCATGGATCGCCGGACCATGACTTGGTACGGCCCGAACTGCCGCGCCCGCTGATCTGGATCGAGGGAGGTCCCCATGTCTGACGTGACGACGCGCGGCCCGCGCAACCCGAGCCGGATCATTTTCGTGACGGCGGCCCTGTTCGGCATTGCTGTCGGGTTCGCGACCGCCAGCCTCGCTTGGTTCACGCTCGCGGTCCTCGGCTCCGCCGCGCTGACCTGCGCGGGCTACGGCCTGATCCGGCGGCGGCTCGGCTGGAAGCCGCTGAGCGGCGAGTACCTGTTCAACCTCCTCCACGTGCTGAGCCCGCACTAGGCGGACCCCACGCGCGGCCCCGCGGACGTGCCGCGGGGCTCATCGGCGGGCGGCGCAGGTCCACGAAGGCCTGGCCGCGCCGCGCCCCCATCCCCCAGACCGCTCCGCCTCCGAGGCCACCATGACGCTCGCCCTCATCATCACCGGCTTCCTGATCGTGAACTTCGTGATGGCCGGCTTCTTCTCCCTCGTGGCCCTCTGGGCCGACTGAGCGGCGGCGCTACGGGGCGCCGACGCAGTTGGCGTAGAAGGTCGTGGTCGCGGGCCAGTCGGAGAAGACCCCCAGCACGCCCACCTGACCGTGCAGGACGTCGAGCAGCCGCAGGATGTCGCCGTCGCCGGTGACCACCGGCTTGATCGACTGGTAATAGTACCCGCCGCCGCCCTTCAGGGGGCCCGAGCGCTCCAGCGACCACGCGATCAGCCCCAGCCCGGCCGCCTTGGCCTCCCGGGCGTAGGTCGAGGGCTCGATCGTCCCGTCCGGGCCCGGCCGGACCAGCATCCACAGCGGCGGCGCCAGGATCTTCACGCCCTTCCGGGCGAGTTCGGCCATGCCCGGCTGCCACGTGGCGGGCGTCTCCGGGTCGAAGCCCTTCGCGGTCTCGTCCCGGTCGTCGAGGAAGATCGCCTGACGGCCGAATTCCGGATCCTTCTCCAGCCAGTAGAGGATGTCGCGGAGCTGGAAGCTCTGCGGGTAGACGTCGGAGGCCGGGATCCCGGCCTCCCGGTACTCGTCGACCAGCTGCTGAGCGTACATGTCCTGCGTGTAGGTGCCCTGGAACGGCATCGGGACCTGGGGCGCCTTCAGCTCGGGGGTGAATTTCCGCCCCATCCCCTTCACCAGCGCGATGTACTCCTTGTGCGACATCAGCGTGCCGGTTCCGGCGTAGAGGTCGGTGCGCCAGCGCGGCGTCGCGTTCATGTAGGCCGCCACCGTGGTGGCGTCCGGGTCGGACGCGTCCATCTTCCCGTTCAGCGACTTGAACTCGTCCAGCGTCAGGTCGCTGGTGCAGCACTTGGCCGAGGCCTTCCGCCCGGTGGCCGGGTCGGCCGGCGTGAAGCCCTGCGTGCACTTCGCCGCGAGCTCGGGCCGGGCGAGGATGTCGGTGGTCGTGTGCAGGTCGCACTGGCTGTGGCGGCAGACGAGCTGGCGGTCCTTGGTGAAGGCCACGTCGCACTCGATGATCCCGGCGCCCATCCGGTACGCGGCGAGCAGGCCCTCCCGGGTGTGTTCCGGGAACATCAGCGGCGCGCCGCGGTGCGAGATCGAGAAGGTCCGGGGCGTGTAGGTCCGGTCGACGCCGCAGGCGGCGAGCCTGTCCTTGAGCGGGCCGGGCTTCAGCTGGTCGACGAGGTAGAAGGGCCGGGGGCCGAGCTGGGCGGCCTCGCCGGCGAGCGCGGGGCCCGCTCCCAGAAGCAGCCCCAGCCCCAACATGATCGCACGCATCGCGAACCTCCCGTTTCAGGCCGCCGGTAGAGGGGGACGGTGACAGGGGCGTGACCCCGCACGCCCCGGCGGGCCGCCGCCATGATAGCGGCGGATCATCCGCGCGGCGTCGGCCGCCAATCGGGCGGCGCCATCTCGAAGCCGGCGAAGTCGAAGCCCGGCGAGACCGTGCAGCCGACGAGCGTCCAGGCGCCCAGGCTGGTGGCGGTCTGCCAGTGGCCGGCCGGCACGACGCATTGCGGGCGCTGCCCGGCGCCGAGGTCCGGCCCGAGATGCCGGGCCTCGGCGTCGTGCCCGTTGGGGCTCGTGGTGATCACCAGCGGCGCGCCGGCGTGCCAGTGCCAGATCTCGGTGGCGTCGACCCGGTGCCATGCCGAGACCTCGCCGAGGTCGAGCAGGAAGTAGATCGCGGTGCCGACCGAACGGCCGTCGACGGTGCGGGCATCGCGGAACGTCTCGCGGTAATGGCCGCCCTCGGGATGGGGCTTCAACCCCAGGGTCGCGATCACCTCGGCTGCCGTCATGTCCAGCTCCCTGTCGATCCCGGCCGCGCGAATCGTCCGCGGCTTGCCGGCACTTGGCACCGATGTTACCGGCCGAAAACCCCGCAAGGTCCGAGAACGATGCCGAGCCCGACCGTACGTCTTCACCGCGGCGACTTGCCCGCCACCTACGACGCGGGCCGGGCGGTGGCCATCGACACCGAGACGCTCGGGCTCAACCCGCATCGCGACCGCCTCTGCGTGGTGCAGCTCTCCACCGGCGACGGGACGGCCGACGTGGTCCAGATCCCGCAGGACGGGCCGGAGCCGGTCGTGCTCAAGCGGGTCCTGGCCGACCCCGGGGTCCTGAAGATCTTCCACTTCGCGCGGTTCGACGTGGCGGTCCTGTACAGGGCCCTCGGGGTGATGCCGAGCCCGGTCTACTGCACCAAGATCGCCTCGAAGCTCGCGCGCACCTACACGGACCGCCACGGGCTCAAGGACGTGGTCCGCGAACTGGTCGGCGTCGACCTGTCGAAGCAGCAGCAATCCTCGGACTGGGGCGCCGAGACCCTGTCGCAGGCCCAGCTCGATTACGCGGCCTCGGACGTGCTCCACCTCCACGCGGCCCGGGAGCGGCTCGACGCCATGCTGGCCCGGGAAGGCCGCACCGACCTCGCGGCCGCCTGTTTCGGCTTCCTGCCGACGCGGGCCCGCCTCGACCTCGACGGCTGGCCCGAGACCGACATCTTCGCGCACACCTGAGGGCGCGGAGGACCCCGCACACTTCCTGTGCGGAGTGAGACTTTCCTGTCACCGCACCGCGATGTGTCGCTGGTAGGTTGTGGCCGCCTGGGCTTCCGAGTCCCGGCCAGGCCCTCCTCGCCGGTCGCCCACCCGATCAGGCCGGCGAGGAGGGTCCGTCGCTGTCAGGTCAGGCTCCGCGGGCCCGACGGCGTCGTGATCCGGGCGGTCCAGCGCGTGCCCGGGCCCGCCACGACCTGCGGCGGATCGGCGAGGCCGAGCGCGGTGTGAAGCCCCGCGACGGCGCCTGGATCCGGGTGCGTCAGGACGAGCGCCTCCAGGCCGGCGCCGAGGTCCGGCATCGTCGCGGCCGGGTTTCCGCGCGGCCCCCACGCCATCGCGCAGGGCGCGGCCCCGTCCGCCGGCCACGCCCCGCCCGGGGGCACCGCGAAGCGCCAGGACAGGTCGCCCCGGGTCATCGTCGCCGCCGCGCCGAGGAGCGCGCCGTGGGCGGCGAGCGTGCCGTCGAGATCCTCCGTGCGGGCGACGAAGCCGCGCAGCCGCCGGCCCGCATCCCAGTCGGCCCGCACCCGCGCGGCGTCGCCGAGGCCGAACCAGCGGGCGCGCGACGGCGGCGGCGCGTCGGGATCGACGGCGATCACCTCCAGGAACAGGGCGTCGCCGAGGCGCAGCAGGTGGTTGCGCGTGCCCATCTCGCGGTGGCGGCCGCCCTCCGGCATGGCGAGGCCGAGGCAGTCTCGGACATGCGCCACGCCCTCCGCGAGATCGGGCGCGACGACGACGAGATGGTCGAGGGTGAGCATCGGGCGGGCTCCAAGTGACCGCTGGCGCCTGCGCGGCCGCCGGACATTCTCCGGGCCGTGCGGGCCCCGACCCGACCTCCGCGCTGACGGGCGCATCGGGATCGGGCGGGGATGGGTGACGCCGGAGCGCTCCCCAAGAAAAAGGCCGGGGCCCCGCGAGAGGCCCCGGCCCGGAAAGAGGGCGCAGGGCCAAGCATCGCGCCCGGCCGGCTCTCACCTCACAGCGAGTAGTACTGCACGAACTCGATCGGGTGCGGGGTCATCTCGTAGCGCAGCACCTCGGTCATCTTCAGCTCGATGAACGAGTCGATCTGGTCGTCGGAGAACACGCCGCCCTCCTTGAGGAAGGCCCGGTCCTTGTCGAGGCTGTTCAGGGCCTCGCGGAGCGAGCCGCACACGGTCGGGATCTTCTTCAGCTCCCGCGGCGGCAGCTCGTACAGGTCCTTGTCCATGGCCGGGCCCGGATCGATCTTGTTCCGGATGCCGTCGAGGCCGGCCATCAGCAGCGCCGAGAAGGCGAGGTAGGGGTTCGCCATCGGGTCGGGGAAGCGGACCTCGACGCGCTTGGCCTTCGGGCTCTTGGTCCACGGGATGCGGCAGGAGGCCGAGCGGTTGCGCGCCGAGTAGGCGAGCAGCACCGGCGCCTCGTAGCCCGGCACCAGGCGCTTGTACGAGTTGGTCGACGGGTTGGTGAAGGCGTTCAGCGCCTTGGCGTGCTTGATGATGCCGCCGATGTACCAGAGGCATTCCTGGGAGAGGCCGGCATACTTGTCGCCCGCGAAGACCGGCTTGCCGTCCTTCCAGATCGACTGGTGGACGTGCATGCCCGAGCCGTTGTCGCCGTAGACGGGCTTGGGCATGAAGGTCGCCGACTTGCCGTAGCTCTGCGCGACGTTGTGGATGCAGTACTTGTAAATCTGCATGTGGTCGGCGAGCAGGGTCAGCGTGTCGAACTTCATGCCGAGCTCGTGCTGGGCCGAGGCCACCTCGTGGTGGTGCTTCTCGACCTTCACGCCCATGGACTGCATGGCCGCGAGCATCTCGCCGCGCATGTCCTGCGCCGAATCCTGCGGCGGGACCGGGAAGTAGCCGCCCTTGGTCTGGACCCGGTGGCCGAGGTTGCCGCCCTCGTAGTCGGTGAAGCCGTTGGTCGGCAGCTCGGTGGAATCGAGCTCGAAGCCGGTGCGGTACGGGTCGGCGCCGAACTTCACGTCGTCGAACACGAAGAACTCGGCCTCGGGGCCGACGTAGATCGTGTCGCCGATGCCGGTCTGCTGCAGGTAGGCCTCGGCGCGCTTGGCGGTGCCGCGCGGGTCGCGGCCGTAGGGCTCGCCGGTGGCCGGCTCCAGCACGTCGCAGACGATCGACATGGTTGCGGCCGAGAAGAACGGGTCCAGCGTGGCGGTGACGGGATCCGGCATCAGCAGCATGTCGGACTCGTTGATCGCCTTCCAGCCGGCGATCGAGGAGCCGTCGAACATGGTGCCCTCGTCGAAGATCTCCTCGTCGATGAGCGACACGTCGAACGTGACGTGCTGCCACTTGCCGCGCGGGTCGGTGAACCGGAAGTCCACGTAACGCACGTCGTTGTCCCGGATCGTCTTCAGCACCTCGGCCGCAGTGGTCATCGTGGGCATCCTCCAGGGATCTCTGAATCGTCTCTCGTGGCGCACCCGCACGCGGTCGCGTGCGCCGGCAAGCGGCGCTTGATATCCGGCGCGGGCGCGCCTTGCCACCCGCCGGAGATCGGAATCGGCTGCCGGATAGAACGATCCGTCTGTTCTCGCGCCCGATCTCGCAAGCGTGATCGGGCAGCACGGTTTCTAGGGCACCGTTGTTCTCCGGCAATGGCCCTTCTGGCACGATCCATGCGAAGGCGGCCGCAGCCGTCGACGAGGCGGCAAGCCGTTCGCGTCTTCCCGGGTTGCCCAGGTCGCGCATCGATACGGACGAGAGAACCGGAATGACCAAATATAAGCTCGAGTACATATGGCTCGACGGGTACACGCCGACCCCGAACCTCCGCGGTAAGACGCAGATCAAGGAATTCGACAGCTTCCCGACCCTCGAGCAGCTCCCGATGTGGGGCTTCGACGGCTCGTCCACCAAGCAGGCCGAGGGCGGCAGCTCCGACTGCATGCTGAAGCCCGTGCGCCACTTCCCCGACCCCGCCCGCAAGAACGGCGTGCTGGTGATGTGCGAAGTGATGATGCCGGACGGCGTGACCCCGCACGAGTCCAACAAGCGCGCCACCATTCTGGACGATGCCGGTGCGTGGTTCGGCTTCGAGCAGGAGTACTTCCTGTACAAGGACGGCCGCCCGCTCGGCTTCCCGACCTCCGGCTACCCGGCGCCGCAGGGCCCGTACTACACCGGCGTCGGCTACTCGAACGTCGGCGACGTCGCCCGCAAGATCGTCGAGGAGCACCTCGACCTCTGCCTCGACGCCGGCATCAACCACGAGGGCATCAACGCCGAGGTGGCCAAGGGCCAGTGGGAATTCCAGATCTTCGGCAAGGGCTCGAAGAAGGCCGCCGACGAGATGTGGATGGCCCGCTACCTCCTACAGCGCCTCTGCGAGAAGTACGGCATCGACGTCGAGTACCACTGCAAGCCGCTCGGCGACACCGACTGGAACGGCTCGGGCATGCACTGCAACTTCTCGACCGCCTTCATGCGCGAGCACGGCGGCAAGGCGTACTTCGAGAAGCTCATGGAGGCGTTCAAGAACGCCCGCGAGGAGCACATCGCCGTCTACGGTCCGGACAACCACATGCGCCTGACCGGCAAGCACGAGACCGCCTCGATCCACGAGTTCTCGTACGGCGTGGCCGACCGCGGCGCCTCGATCCGCGTGCCGCACTCCTTCGTGAACAACGGCTACAAGGGCTACCTGGAGGACCGCCGTCCGAACTCGCAGGGCGACCCCTACCAGATCGCCTCGCAGGTGCTGAAGACGATCGCTTCCGTGCCGACCGAGGCCGCCGCAGCCGCGTGAGACGCGGGGGGAGCCTCGGGCTCCCCGCCGCCATCGACGAAGCCGGGCCCTCGGGTCCGGCTTCGCCGTTTCCGGGGCAGGGAACACTGTGGCTGGCGGCAGGGCGGGCGCGACCCGCGCCAGCATTCCGGGGCTCCGCGGGCGAGCCCGGAACCGAACGCCGTTCCCGCTCGGATTGAGTTGAGGTCGTCGCCGAGCCCGCGCCGCACGAGGCGCGGCCACTCTCCCGTGCGGGAGAGGGACAGGGTGAGGGATGCGAGCTCTCCGGAAAGACCGGATCCTCTCACCCCAACCCTCTCCCGCACGGGAGAGGGGGCATGGCGGACGGGGCGCTGTCCGAGGTTACGGTCGCCGCGGGCGCTCGTCCTCGCGGATGGCGGCCTCGTGGTACCAAGCGCCCCCGCCGAAGCTCGGCACGGGCGCGGGCTTCGCGTCCGGGACCGTCCGGGCGGTCTCGCGCGCGCGTCGGAACGCGGACAGATCGTAGATCTTGGCGGTCTCGCGCGGGTCCGTGGCGGCCATCGCACTTCCTCCTGCATCCGGTTCGAGCGGCCGATCGAGCCGGCCGTTCCGGATGATGTGGGGTGCGGAAGACGGCGCTCCAGGGCCGGAGGAGCCGATGCCGGACATTCGCGCAGTGCGAAATCTTAGGCAGTTATTGCGGAGGACGCGGCCGCCGGCGGTCTCGGGATAGCGGGCGGAGGTCGATCAGATCGCGTCCGTGCCGGTCTCGCCGGTGCGGATGCGGATCGCTTCCTCGATCGTCGAGACGAAGATCTTGCCGTCGCCGATGCGCCCGGTCTGGGCCGACTTGCGGATCGCCTCCACGGCGCCCTCGACCAGAGCGTCGGACAGGACGATCTCGAGCTTCACCTTGGGCAGGAAGTCGACCACGTACTCGGCGCCCCGGTAGAGCTCCGTGTGGCCCTTCTGACGGCCGAAACCCTTCGCCTCGATGACGGTGATGCCCTGGAGGCCGACCTCCTGGAGGGCCTCCTTCACCTCGTCGAGCTTGAAAGGCTTGATGATCGCTTCGATCTTCTTCATGCCGCTCGGGCCTGCGCTGCGGTGCCTGGCATTTCTAACATCCTCGTGACGCCTTCGCCATGCCGTTTTCGCGGCGTGTCCGACCATAGTGCCTATTTGCTGTGCGATGCACGCACATCCTTAGAGCGCTTCACCGGAATCTGGCGCGATTTTAGTCAGGGCTGATCGGTGCACGGGCAGAGGCGGAGACGGATATGCGGTTGCTGACGGTCGCGGCAATGAGGCGGGTCGATGCCGCGGCAATCGACGGCGGCGTGCCGAGCCTGACCCTGATGGAGGCGGCCGGGGCCGCCGTGGCCGCCCGCGCTCGGGCCCGGCTGCCGGCGGGGGGCCGCGTGGTCGTCCTGTGCGGGCCGGGCAACAACGGCGGCGACGGCTTCGTGGCCGCGCGCCTGCTGGCCGAAGCCGGCTACGCGGTCGAACTCCTCTGCCTCGGCGCGGTGTCGGCGCTGACGGGGGATGCCGCCCTGGCGGCCGAGGCCTGGACGAGGCCGGTACGTCCGGTCGAGAGCGGCGCGCTGCCGTCCGGCGACCTCGTGATCGACGCCCTGTTCGGGGCCGGCCTGTCGCGCGACCTCGACGGCGCCGCCCGCGCGCTCGTCGAGGCGGTGAACGAGGCCGGGATGCCTGTGCTCGCCGTCGACGTGCCGAGCGGGGTCGACGGTGATACCGGCGCGGTGCGCGGCGCCGCCATCCGGGCGGTGGAGACCGTGACCTTCGTGACCCTCAAGCCGGGGCACCTGCTCCAGCCCGGGCGGGGCCTGTGCGGCCAGCTCAGCCTCGCCGATATCGGGACCGGACCGGCGGCGCTGGAGGCCGGCCTGGCCGCCGGCGCGCCCCTCGACCGGAACGGGCCCGACCTGTGGGGCCGGGACTTCCCGCACCTCACCGGCGCGAGCCACAAGTATACCCGCGGCCACGCCCTCGTCCTGTCCGGGCCCGCCACCAAGACCGGCGCCGCCCGGCTCGCCGCCCGCGGCGCCCTGCGGGTCGGCGCCGGGCTCGTCACCGTCGCGTCCCCGGTCGCCGCGCTGCCTGAGAACGCCGCCCACCTCACGGCGATCATGCTGCGGCCCTGCGAGAGCGCCGACGATCTCGACGACCTGCTCACCGACGAGCGGCTGAACGTGATCCTGGCCGGACCCGGGCTCGGCACCGGCGAGCCGACCCGGGAGCGCGTCGCCGTAGCGGCGGCGGCCGGGCGCGGCCTCGTCCTCGACGCCGACGCGCTGACGAGCTTCGCCGGCAAGGCGCCCCTGCTCGCCGCCCATCTCGCAGACGGGGATGCGCGGGCCGTGCTGACCCCGCATGCCGGCGAGTTCGCGCGGCTCTTCGACGGGACGGACGCGATGGCCGAGGGCGCCGACAAGGTCGCCCGGGCCCGCGCGGCGGCCGCGCTGACCGGCGCCGTGGTGGTCTTCAAGGGGGCCGACACGGTGATCGCGGCCCCCGACGGGCGCGCGGCCATCAACGACCACGGCAGCCCCTATCTCGGGACGGCCGGGTCCGGGGACGTGCTGGGCGGCCTGATCGCCGGCCTTCTGGCGCAGGGCATGGAGCCCTTCACGGCCGCCGCGGCCGGCGTCTGGCTCCACGGGGACGCCGGCCTGCGCCACGGGCCGGGCCTGATCGCCGAGGACATCCCCGAGCTGATGCCGGCGGTGCTGCGCGACCTCGTCGCGTCGAGCGGCGGCTGACCCCGCGGCTGACCCCGCGGCTGACCCGGCGGCTGACCCGGCGGCTGACCCGGCGGCTGACCCGGCGGCTGACCCGGCGGCTGACCGCTCAGGTGACCTCGAACATCGTCCAGAGGCCGGTGTCGAACCGCTCCAGCACCGTGGCGCTGATCAGCCAGCGCCCCGGATTGTCCGCCAGGAAGCCGATCCGGGCGGTTCGCCCCTCGAGGAGCTGGAACGTGTCGAGCCAGTAGGGCTCCCAGCCGTCATCCAGGGGGTGGAGCAGGCGGAAGCAGTGGCCGTGCAGGTGCAGGGCCTGCGGGAAGGCGGTCTCGTTGCGCAGGGCCAGCACCACCACCTGGCCGCGCTTCACCGTGAAGATCGGCGCGAGGCCGGCGGTGCCGCTCGCGCCGTTCACCGACCAGATCTTCTGCGGGTCGCCCGTGTAGACCGGGACGGGCGCGGGGCCGTCCTTGGTGCCGTCCTTGGCCCCGTCCTTACCCTTCGGCACGAAGGCGCCGCCGGTGATCACCACGTCGCGGCGCAGGGCGTTCTGGAGCTTGATCTCGGCCGGCAGGCGCTTGTTCTCGCCGATCGGCCCAATCGAGGGCCGCTTCTCGGCGATCCTGGCGCCCTTGGTGACGACGCTCGCCAGGACCAGCCCCTTGCCGATCAGGGCCTGGATCTCGCAGGTGGCGCCTTCCTCCTCCGGCAGGTCGACGAGCAGATCGTAGCGGGTGCCGGGCGGGAAGGGCAGGGTGGCCCGCAGGGGCTCGAACGTGTCGGTGGGCTGGCCGTCGACCGCCGCCACGTAGACCTTCACGCCCTCGAACTTGATGCGCGTCGCCCGGGCGTTGCAGGCATTGCCGAGGCGCAGGCGGACCCGGGAGCCGGGCTTCGCCTCGAAGGCGCCCGGCACCGGCTTGCCGTTGACGGTCACGAGGTTGCCGAGGCGCCCGTGCGCGGCCGCGAGCGCCGTCTGCCCGAACGGCATCAGGGTGCCGTCGTCCTCGAGCCGCCAGTCCTGCAGCACGACGCTGACGTCGGCGTCGACCGCGGGCGGGTTGGTCTCCTCGACGACCAGCATGCCGGCGAGCCCGCGGCCCGACGGCTCGCTCGCCCCGCCGACGACCAGGGGCCGGATCAGGTAGGAGCCGGCATCCGGCGGCGTGAACGCGTAGAGGAAGTCGCCGCCCGGCGGGATCGGAGCCTGGGTCACCCCGCCGACGCCGTCCATGGCGTTGACGTTGCGCACCCCGTGCCAGTGCAGCGACAGCGGCCTGTCGGTCCGGTTCTCGACCTTGAGGCGCACCGCCTGCCCGAGCTTCACCCGGACGACGGGCGGCAGGGTCTTGCCGTCGAAGCACCAGACCGGCGTCTCGGGCGCGGGGTCCGGCCTGAACCGCGTCCTGCCGGGCGCCGCCGGCAGGGTCGCCGGCGCGGCCGCGGGCTCCGGCTGCGCGGGGGACGGCGTCGGGGACGGCGCGGGCACCCCCGGCGCGGCGGCCGGCGCCTGGGCCCGCGCGGCCCCCGGCGCGAGCCCGAAGGCCGCCGCGGCGGTGAGCAGCGTCCGGCGCGACGGCGTGCCGGCACGCGAATCGGTCGGCGGCACGGTGCGGGATGGCGGCATGGGATCTCGGCTGCAACTCGCGACGGGTCCGCTCCTTAGCGGCGCGCGGGCTCCCGCGCCACAGGGGCAAGTTTTTTGCTGCGGGCCCGCCGGCCCATGCTATAGGGCCCGCTTCCGGCGGCCGGCGATGCGCCGGATGTCGGCGCGCGCGGGCGTGGCGGAACTGGTAGACGCGCTGGATTTAGGTTCCAGTGTCGCAAGACGTGGGGGTTCGAGCCCCTCCGCCCGCACCAGGACCTCTGCTGAGGTTGCGGTCCCCTCGGGACCCTCCGCCCCGTACCCGACATCTCGGCATCCCGGTCCGCGCGAGCACGACGCCGGCCCGGCCGGCGACCCCAGGTTTCTTTGAAGAGCGACGACGACGATGCAGGTGACCGAGATCAACGCCCAGGGGCTGAAGCGCGAGTTTCAGGTTCTGCTGGCCGCCCAGGAACTCGAGGAGCGCCTGACCAACGAGCTGTCCGGCATGAAGGACAAGGTGCAGCTCAAGGGCTTCCGCCCCGGCAAGGTGCCGGTCGCGCACCTGCGCAAGGTCTACGGCCGCTCCGTGATGGCCGAGGTGGTGCAGAACGCCGTCAACGAGGCGAACCGTCAGATCGTCAGCGATAACGGCCTCAAGCTCGCCCTGGAGCCGCAGGTCGAGTTCCCGACCGACCAGGCCGAGGTCGAGAAGGCGCTGGACGCCAAGGGCGACCTCGCCTTCAAGGTCGCCCTCGAGGTGATGCCGAGCTTCGAGCTCGCCGACCTCTCGGACGTCAGCCTGACCAAGCTCGTCGCCAAGCCCTCCGACGCGGAGGTCGACGAGGCCCTCGAGCGCATGGCCGGCCAGAGCCGTCCGTTCACCGAGCGCGAGGAGGGCGCCGAGGCCCAGAGCGGCGACCGCGCCACCATCGACTTCGTCGGCCGCATCGACGGCGAGGAGTTCCAGGGCGGCAAGGGCGAGGGCATCGACCTCGAGCTCGGCTCCGGCTCGTTCATCCCGGGCTTCGAGGAGCAGCTGGTCGGCGCCAAGGTCGGCGACAAGCGCCTCGTGAAGGTCACCTTCCCTGAGTCGTACGGGGCCGAGCACCTCGCCGGCAAGGACGCCGAGTTCGACGTGACCGTCACGAAGATCCAGGCGGCGGGCGAGGCCAAGATCGACGACGAGTTCGCCAAGTCGATGGGCATGGAGTCGCTGGAGAAGCTTCGCGAGGCCGTGTCCGAGGCGATCGGCCGGGACTTCGAGGCCGCCTCGCGCCGCCGGCTGAAGAAGGAGCTGCTCGACGCGCTGGACGGCAAGTACGCCTTCGAGCTGCCCCCGTCCCTGGTGGCGCAGGAGTTCGCCGCCGTGTGGGCCCAGGTCGAGCAGGACCTCAAGACCCGGGGCAAGACCTTCGAGGACGAGGACACCACCGAGGAGAAGGCCCAGGCCGAGTACCGGAAGATCGCGGAACGGCGCGTCCGTCTCGGTCTCGTGCTTGCGCAGGTCGGCGAGAGCGCCGATATCAAGGTCTCGGACGAGGAGGTGAACCAGGCCCTCATCGCCCGGGTCCGGCAGTTCCCGGGCCAGGAGCAGCAGGTCTGGGACTTCTACCGGAAGAATGCGCAGGCGCTCGCGGAACTCCGCGCGCCCCTGTTCGAGGAGAAGGTCGTTGACCACGTCCTCGGGCAGGTCAAGCTCGTCGAGGAGCCCGTCTCGAAAGAGGCGCTTTTCGCGGACGAAGATGACGACGACACGACCGGCGGGAAGCCGGCAGACAAGGCCGAGGCCAAGGACGAGTCCAAGACCGAAGCCAAGGCCGACTGAGTCCCGCTCTGTCCCAGGACGGCGGGCAAGGGTTAGGCGATGGTTAAGCATCGCCGGTGTTCGCTGACATGCCCGGGGCTGCCCTGATTCGCGGCAGCCCCGGGCCTCACTCCGGGGCAGGACGAGATGAGAGATCCGATCGACGTCTACAACAACGCGCTCGTGCCGATGGTCGTCGAGCAGTCGAGCCGCGGCGAGCGCGCCTTCGACATCTACTCCCGCCTGCTCCGCGAGCGCATCATCTTCCTCACCGGCCCCGTGGAGGATTACGGCGCGTCGCTGATCGTGGCGCAGCTGCTGTTCCTCGAGGCGGAGAACCCGAAGAAGGAAATCTCCTTCTACATCAACTCCCCCGGCGGCGTGGTCACCTCGGGCCTGTCGATCTACGACACGATGCAGTTCATCCGCTGCCCGGTGACGACCCTCTGCGTCGGCCAGGCCGCCTCGATGGGCTCCCTGCTGCTCACCGCCGGCGAGCCGGGCCACCGCTTCGCCCTGCCGAACGCCCGGATCATGGTCCACCAGCCGTCCGGCGGCTTCCAGGGCCAGGCGACCGACATCCTGATCCACGCCCGCGAGATCGAGGCGCTGAAGCGGCGCCTGAACGAGATCTACGTGAAGCACACCGGCCGCGACTACGACACGATCCACACGGCTTTGGAGCGCGACAACTTCATGACCGCCGACGCGGCCAAGGAGTTCGGGCTCATCGACGAGGTGATCGAGAAGCGTCCCGAGCCGGCGGCCGCCTGACCGGCCCGCGTCGCCTGACCGCCGCGGCGCGGCCTTGATCCCGCCGCGGCAGCGTGTTTGCATCGAGGTTCGGGCCCTTCGGTCAAAGGCGCGCAGCACACTGTTTCTTTAAACGGGCCCCCTACATTCATGCGATGCGCGTTCGCCCGTAGCCGGCTGCGGACGCGAGGAATCGGAGACCGATATGAGCAAGACTGGCGGCAACGACTCGAAGAGCACGCTGTATTGCTCGTTCTGCGGCAAGAGCCAGCACGAGGTCCGCAAGCTGATCGCCGGCCCCACGGTGTTCATCTGCGACGAGTGCGTCGAGCTGTGCATGGACATCATCCGCGAGGAGTCGAAATCCTCGCTGGTGAAGAGCCGCGACGGCGTGCCGACCCCCAAGGAAATCCGCCGCGTCCTCGACGATTACGTCATCGGCCAGGACTTCGCCAAGAAGGTCCTCTCGGTCGCGGTGCACAACCACTACAAGCGGCTGGCCCACGCGACGAAGCACAACGACGTCGAGCTCGCCAAGTCCAACATCATGCTGATCGGGCCGACCGGCTCGGGCAAGACCCTGCTCGCGCAGACGCTGGCCCGCATCCTGGACGTGCCGTTCACCATGGCGGACGCCACGACGCTGACCGAGGCCGGCTACGTCGGTGAGGACGTCGAGAACATCATCCTCAAGCTGCTCCAGGCCTCGGACTACAACGTCGAGCGGGCCCAGCGCGGCATCGTCTACATCGACGAGATCGACAAGATCTCCCGCAAGTCCGACAACCCGTCGATCACCCGCGACGTGTCGGGCGAGGGCGTGCAGCAGGCGCTCCTGAAGATCATGGAGGGCACGGTCGCCTCCGTCCCGCCCCAGGGCGGCCGGAAGCACCCGCAGCAGGAGTTCCTGCAGGTCGACACCACCAACATCCTGTTCATCTGCGGCGGCGCCTTCGCGGGTCTGGAGCGGATCATCTCACAGCGCGGCAAGGGCACCTCGATCGGCTTCGGCGCGACCGTGCAGGCCCCCGACGACCGCCGCACCGGCGAGATCTTCCGCTCGGTCGAGCCGGAGGATCTGCTGAAGTTCGGCCTCATCCCCGAGTTCGTCGGCCGCCTGCCGGTCCTGGCGACGCTGGAGGACCTCGACGAGGCCGCGCTGAAGAAGATCCTGCAGGAGCCGAAGAACGCCCTGGTCAAGCAGTACCAGCGGCTGTTCGAGATGGAGAACGTCGACCTGACGTTCCAGGACGACGCCCTGTCGCTCGTCGCCCGCAAGGCGATCGAGCGCAAGACCGGCGCCCGCGGCCTGCGCTCCATCCTGGAGACGATCCTGCTCGACACGATGTACGACCTGCCGGGCCTCGAGTCCGTGGAGCAGGTGGTCATCGGTCCGGAGGTGGTGGAGGGCAAGTCGCGCCCCCTCTACATCCACGGCGACCGCAACAAGGACGCGCCCGCCAGCGTCAGCGCGTAGGCGCTCGGTAGGGTTGCATGAGGCGCCCGGCTCAGGCCGGGCGCGCTGCGGGGACCGTCTTGAAAACGGCCCCCCCCGCAGCCACCTCAGGCTCAGCGCGGTGGCCGCACGCTCCTTCGAGGTCCGGTCCGCGTCGCCAGCCGCAAAGTTAGCGAAATCCGACCCTCGCGGCCCGGTCGGCACCCGGCTGTAGGCGCGCTCCGTGCATGGGGGCGCCAAACCTGGGCGTCCCTGAGAGGAAGTCAGCATGTCACAGTCGAAATCGCGCCAGCCGGTGGTCCCGGGTTCGACGGGCACCTACGCCGTCCTGCCTCTGCGCGACATCGTCGTCTTCCCGCACATGATCGTGCCCCTGTTCGTGGGCCGCGAGAAGTCGATCCGCGCCCTCGAGGAGGCCGTCCGCACCGATCGCCACATCCTGCTCGCCACCCAGATCAACGCGGGTGACGACGACCCGGCGACCGACGCCATCTACAAGATCGGCACGCTCGCCTCCGTGCTCCAGCTGCTGAAGCTGCCCGACGGCACCGTGAAGGTGCTGGTCGAGGGCGTCGGCCGCGCGAAGGTCGTCGACTTTACCCGCTCGGACGAGTTCTACGAGGCCACCGCCGAGGCCCTCCACGACGAGCTCGGCGACCGCGTCGAGGCCGAGGCGCTCGCGCGCTCCGTGCTCTCGGAGTTCGAGAACTACGTCAAGCTGAACAAGAAGATCTCCCCCGAGGTCGTCTCCGCCGTGACTCAGATCGACGAGCCGTCCAAGCTCGCCGACACGATCGGCTCGCACCTGCTCGTCAAGATCTCCGACAAGCAGGGCATCCTGGAGACCCCCACGGTGGCGCAGCGCCTCGAGCGCGTGCTGTCGCTGATGGAGAGCGAGATCTCGGTGCTCCAGGTGGAGAAGCGCATCCGGACCCGCGTCAAGCGGCAGATGGAGAAGACCCAGCGCGAGTACTACCTGAACGAGCAAATGAAGGCGATCCAGAAGGAGCTGGGCGACTCCGAGGACGGCCGCGACGAGCTGGCCGAGCTGGAAGAGAAGATCGAGAAGACCAAGCTCTCCAAGGAGGCCCGCGACAAGGCGACGGCCGAGCTGAAGAAGCTGCGCCAGATGTCGCCGATGTCGGCCGAGGCGACCGTCGTGCGGAACTACCTCGACTGGATGCTCGGCATCCCGTGGGGCAAGCGCTCGAAGATCAAGAAGGACCTGCTCGGCGCCCAGGCGCTGCTCGACGAGGACCATTTCGGCCTCGACAAGGTCAAGGAGCGGATCGTCGAGTACCTCGCCGTGCAGCAGCGTGCGAACAAGCTCACCGGCCCGATCCTGTGCCTCGTCGGTCCCCCCGGCGTCGGCAAGACCTCGCTCGGCAAGTCCATCGCCAAGGCGACGGGTCGCGAGTTCGTGCGCATGTCGCTCGGCGGCGTGCGCGACGAGGCGGAGATTCGCGGTCACCGCCGGACCTATATCGGCTCGATGCCCGGCAAGATCGTGCAGTCGATGCGCAAGGCCAAGACCTCGAACCCGCTCATCCTGCTCGACGAGATCGACAAGATGGGCATGGATTTCCGCGGCGACCCGTCCGCGGCGCTCCTCGAGGTGCTCGACCCTGAGCAGAACAGCACCTTCAACGACCACTACCTGGAGGTGGATTACGACCTCTCGAACGTGATGTTCGTGACCACGGCCAACACCCTCAACATCCCGGGCCCGCTCATGGACCGGATGGAGGTGATCCGCATCGCCGGGTACACCGAGGAGGAGAAGGTTGAGATCGCGCGCAAGCACCTGATCCCGAACGCCCTCAAGAAGCACGGCCTCGGGACGCACGAGTGGTCGATCGACGACGACGGGCTGATGATGCTGGTCCGCCGCTACACGCGGGAGGCCGGCGTCCGCAACCTGGAGCGCGAGCTGTCCAACCTCATCCGCAAGGCGGTGAAGGAGATCCTGATCACCAAGACCAAGTCGGTCGCGGTGACCCCGGACACCCTTCCGGTCTTCCTCGGCCCGCCGAAGTTCCGCTACGGCGAGATCGACGCGGACGATCAGGTCGGCGTGGTGACGGGTCTGGCCTGGACCGAGGTCGGCGGCGAGCTGCTGACGATCGAGGGTGTCATGATGCCCGGCAAGGGCAAGATGACGGTCACCGGCAACCTGAAGGACGTGATGAAGGAGTCGATCTCGGCGGCGGCGAGCTACGTCCGCTCCCGGGCCCTGGACTTCGGCATCGAGCCGCCGCTCTTCGAGCGCCGCGACATCCACGTCCACGTTCCCGAGGGGGCGACCCCGAAGGACGGTCCGTCGGCCGGCATCGCCATGGCCACCGCGATCATCTCGACGCTCACCGGCATCCCGGTCCGTCGCGAGGTCGCGATGACCGGCGAGGTGACGCTTCGTGGTCGGGTCCTGCCGATCGGCGGCCTGAAGGAGAAGCTGCTCGCCGCGCTCCGCGGCGGCATCAAGACGGTGCTGATCCCCGAGGAGAACGCCAAGGACATCGCCGAGGTGCCCGACAGCGTGAAGAACGGGCTGGAGATCATCCCGGTGTCGCGGATGGATCAGGTGCTGGAGAAGGCGCTGGTCCGCCAGCCGGTCGCGATCGAGTGGGAGGAGCCGCTGCCCGTGGCCAAGCCCGCCCGGACCGAGGAGGACGGTGCGGCCTTCGTGGCCCACTGAGCCGGCTGACTGCGTGAGACGAGCCCCCGGGTGCCCTGAGCCCCGGGGGCTTTTTCATGCGCGGGATCAGGCGCGGAGGACCGGATGCGCCCGCTACATCGCGAGCCGGGCGGCGGCGGCGATCGCCGGCCACGCGGCCCTCGATGCCCTCGCGGAGCACGGGGCCGATTGCCACGCGGTCTACCTGGCCTGCTTCGGCGATCCGGGCCTTCTCGCCCTGCGCGAGCTGTCGCGGGTGCCGGTGATCGGCCTGGCGGAGGCGGCCTGCCGCGAGGCCGCCGCGGCCGGCCGCTTCGGCATCGTCACCGGGAGCGCGGCCTGGGAGCCGATGCTGCGGGAATTCGTGGCGACGCTCGGCCTGTCCGACGCCCTGGCGGCGCTCCGCACGGTCGCTCCGAGCGGCGGCGCCATCGCCCGCGACCCGGACGCGGCCCTGGCGATGCTGGCGGAGGCCTGCCGCGCCTGCGCGGTGTCCGGCGCCGAGACGGTCATCCTGGGCGGTGCCGGTCTGGCGGGGCTCGCCGGGCGGATCGCTCCGCAGGTTCCCGTCCCGGTGATCTGCTCGGTCGCGGCCGGGACCCGGGCGGTTCTGGCGGCGGACGTGTCCGGGCCGGCCCGCTCCGCGCCCGAACCCGTGGAGAGCGTCGGCCTCGGACCTGCCCTGGCGGCTCGGCTCATCGACCGCTGACGCGGATCCGGGGCGCGGACCCTTGCACCGGACCGGCGCCATGCCGTAACGGTCGCCGGCCGGGCGGTTAGCTCAGTTGGTAGAGCGTCTCCTTTACACGGAGAGGGTCGGGGGTTCGAGTCCCTCACCGCCCACCACTAAATTCAACGACTTAGTGCCGAAACCGAATCGGCTCGCTTCCCAAAAACGCGTTCTGGGAAGCGTATGGGAAGCACACGCGGCATCTCAGGTGAACCCTCTCGATACGGGGGTAGAGATTTATGCGGATTTGCGACGCATCTGAAGTGGCTCTCGCTCACGGGTTGTGCCACTTTACGGTAGGTTGCGGGCTCTATGCGAGAATGAGGCTCGCAGATGAGTTCGATTGGCAACCGGTGTGGGGCCGCTTCGAACGGCGGCAAGCTTACTGTGCGTCTTTCCAGGCTCTCAGCCGATCCAAGCTTTGAATTTCCTCTGAAGCGAGCCCACAATGCTGAGGACGTTAGAATGCTCAGGCTTCAAGTCATTCGATGGGTTCAAGATAGATTTTAAGCCCGGATTGAACGTCATTGTAGGTCCCAATGGCAGCGGAAAAACAAATATTATTCTGTTCCTTCAGTTTCTCGGGTCGCTTCGCCGAATGCCGCTTATTGAGGCTATTGGTCAGGTCGGAGGAGCTGGGACGGCGTTCAGACGTCAAAAGTATCATGTGGCGGAAGACATCCGATTTAAAATAATCGGCGGCGGCGTCTACTTTGATTATTATGCGGAAAAATCGTTCCTTGGCGCATATGAGTATGAAGGGACTGTAAGCTTCAGCACGTCGGATGGAAGTTTGGTTTTCAAGCACCAACGTCTGACAGGATTTATTGACCGCGATCTAAAAGGCGATGGATTATTTGATAAAACGCGACGCCCAAACTTTGATATCGAGACTCGTCTGAATGTTGATGGCAATGTAGATACTGTCATACACGCGCTTGATAAAAGTGATTTGCGCTATCATAAAAGGCAGAGCGAGGATGAGGCTAGATTTCAGATATCTGATACGTCTAGGCATTTAGCTAACAACTTTGTCTTATATTCGTATCTAGATCGCATTGTGCAGAATGCTGATTTTCCGAGCCAAGATCTTGCTGGATCAACCTCGTACAACATCTTGCCGAGCAAGGTGAGGGAACCGGAAGATATTGCAAGTCCAGCTACTGTGCAGCCAGATGGAAGCGGCTTCGCTGCGACGCTGTATGCGCTCCAAACAGATATAGATCAGGTAGATCATAGATATAAGCCTTTATTTTACAACAAGCGATCCTTTCGGAATGCTTCAAGCATCCGAAAGCAAATCATTTCATCCGGAAGATTAATCAATGATGCCATATCAAATATCAATGTTAAGCCCGATGCATTTGAGAGTAAATTAAGAATCCTTGTCGATCTGGATTACAATGGAGTTGTTACAAGATTGCCTTTCAGCTTTGTTTCCGATGGAACTGCCAAATGGTATGCGTTGGTGACGGCTGTTATCACAAACCGAAGACTGTTTGCGATCGAAGAGCCTGAAAACTTCCTTCATCCGAACATGCAGGCTGAGATTGTGAATCTTGTCCGCAATCAATATTCAGATAGATTTGACATCGAAGACAACGATATTGATCGCTTTGCTATAGTGACAACACACAGCGAAACCATATTGAACCATTGTCGTCCGGATGAAATCATCGTTGTTAGCATGGATCAAGGGTATACGGTCGCGAGCAGAGCCAGTAACAGCGAAGATTTAGATGCTGAAATCCGAAGGACAGGTTTCGGCCTCGGCTACTATTACATTGCGGGAGCTATCGAGTAATGTCCATTGCGTTCATTGTCGATGGCGTTTCGGAAAAGAAGATAATTCAAAGATTGTGTGGTGACGCTACAGTCAGAATCACACAGCTGAATGGGAGGGATGTCACGCTTTCGGCAATCGTTGATAAGGTCGAGAGCTTTATTAGGTTGTTTAAGGATCGTTTTAGTCCTGTTTATGTCGTCGTCGACAGGGAAAGCAGGGACATCGCATCCGAGGATATGGAACAGCAGCTTCGAGAGATGCTCGCAGCTAAAAATATCGATGTAGGCGGCATCGTGTTTTGCTGTCCGGACAGAATGATCGAGAATTGGATTATCGCAGGTACGGTGCAAATGGATGGGTAAAATTTTATAATAGAGCATGAGAATGACAATGCCGATGGATTTGGCGGCAAGTCGCGCCTTAAGGAAGCACTTAAATCTAAGAAAATCAGCTACGGCGAAACTTCGACAGGTGTAGATATGTTTTGCCGCATGGATTTCGAGCAGGCGGCACGGCGGAGCGCGAGTTGTGGTCGATTTCTGCGCGCCATCAAGTCTCACTGCCCTAAGTTTTCTGACAAAGATTTCTCGATAGGAAATTGATGGTGTTGCTAGAGGAAGGCCCGAGCCGTAATATTGGGCTACTTACTTCAAATCGAAGCGGAATGCGTGCACGAGCGTACGGTCGCCCTCGATTTTTTCGGCGGCACAAGTTTCTTGGAAAAGGTCCCCGGGTGGGGGGGGCGAAAAGGTTTCTCGGCTGGATTGGCGGGTACGTGTGGCATGACCACCGTTGCAGCGACGGTGCCGGGTCCCATCGTGGGGGCGGGGGGCTAAATCAGGAGTTTCGTTTGAATTTCGGCAGGGGACGCCCCGAGCTTCATGCTGCCCGGTCCAGCACCCGCTTGACCTGCATGGCCGACCATTCGCCCTTGCGCGGCGTCTCGATCCGGCGAGCGTTCAGCTCGGACGCGATGGCGCGCAGGGACGATATGCCGGCCGCCTGTAGGCTGGCGATCACGGGCAGGACGTTGGCCGCGAAGGCGTCGGCCTTATCCTCCCGTGCCTCCCGGCCCTTGGCGGCGGCAGCGGCGAGGTTCGTGCGATTGCCGAGCTGCACGCCCTGCGCTTTCTTCGCGGCCAGCGCGGCCTTGGTGCGGGCGGAAATCATGGCCCGCTCTTTTTCAGCGAGCGCGGCGTACAGGTGCAGGACGAAGGGGTCCACGCCCTCGCCCAATTCAGCCACCAGGAATGGCACCCGCTGCGCCATGAGCCCTGCAATAAAGGCCACGTCGCGGGACAGCCGGTCGAGCTTGGCGACCACGACAGCGCATTTCAGCCGGCGCGCCGCTGCCAGGGCCGCCGCCAGCTCTGGCCGGCGGTCGAGGGCGTCGCTCCCCTTGCCAGTTTCAACCTCGATATGCTCGCCAACGATCGTGAAGCCGCCGGCCGTGGCGAAGGCTGTCACCGCGGCGCGCTGCGCCTCCAGGCCGAGACCGCTCTTGCCCTGGCGGTCGGTCGAGACACGGAGGTAGGCGATCAGGGGGCGAATGGTGTCCGACATGGGAGTGTCCCGGGCGTGTGTAACGTTTCTATACGTCCATATGGACACGTTACACAAGCCCTCGCGGCCGGGTTTCGGAGCACCGCCGGCCTAATTCCGCACGGGCCCCCCGATCCGGTCGAAGCCGGCCCGCGGTATCGAACGCCACAATCCGTGATTAGCGATTTAGCGTTCTGAAACTGCAACGTCGGCTTAGCGCTCCGGGGGGCCAATTTAGCGGCGGGCGCTGTCTAGCGCCTATCGAGGACTTGCCTTGGGCAGGGACGCATCAGGGACCCTTTCAGGGACGCTTTCCCCCTCTGAGTGACGCATAGGGACGCTTTCCCGACGACCCCTCCTATAGGCACGGGCCCGAACAGGCGATCACGGGCTAAGCGCTCTCGCACGTACAGTAGTAACAACCCCCTTTAGCCACTACCAATAAAATCAGTATCTTAGGTCAAAAAAAGCGTCCCTGAATGCGTCCCTGAACGGGTCCCTGGTGCGTTCCTC
The DNA here is from genome assembly GCF_028583545.1 of Methylobacterium sp. NMS14P. NCBI lineage: Bacteria > Pseudomonadati > Pseudomonadota > Alphaproteobacteria > Hyphomicrobiales > Methylobacteriaceae > Methylobacterium > Methylobacterium sp. NMS14P. The sequence goes on from NZ_CP087106.1 coordinate 5,786,513, forward strand.
AAGCGCCCCTAATGCGTCCCTGCCCGTCATTATAGCACTTGCTATACCTCGCTAATTGCGCGAGCGTCCTCCCGCAGGCCCGCTATCTCCCGTTAATTAGCCTGAACCACCCCAGAGAGGAATTGAGAGGCCGATATCACCCCGCGGCGGACTTAATTGGCTAAGTGAGCCGAGATAAGCTCGATCGTCACGGCCGGGAGCTAACTAGTGGTCAAAATTTGACGCTTGGTGCTCACTTCTGGGGTGGGCTTGAGGTGAGACGCGGGATTTGCCCCGCCCGCAACGGACCTTCCGTCTGCGATCTGACGCGACAGCCGGGACCGCTGTCGGCGCTTCCCAAAGCGGCTCTCCGCCAACTGCGGCTCAGGGTGGAAAGTAGTAATTACCCCCCCGCCCGGAAGCAGGCATTCGTTTCTGCGTCCGTCCCAGTCGTTAAAAGCGTTGTCGTTCGTCTCCGAAATGTCGATTATTACATGCTGTTCTTACCGGTTAGGCGGTGCGTATATCCGTTTTATTTACCGGCTCTTACGCTTGCGTTTGCCGCTGGTGACCCGGCGCAGCACGTGGGATAGCTGGTCGGCCGAGTACGGCTTGTGCAGCAGCTCGAACCCATGCGCGCCGTTCTCGGCGAGCACGTGGCTGTAGCCCGAGGCCAGCACCACCGGCAGCCGGGGCAGACGACGGCGCAGCTCTTCAGCCAGGGCGATCCCGCCCATGCCCGGCATCACCACGTCCGAGAACACGACCTCGAACCCATCGCCATCCGTGCCGAGGCGGGTCAGTGCGCTCTCGGCGTTGGCCGCCCATTCCGTCCGGTAGCCCAGGTCTTCGAGGATCTGCGTCGCGAACTTCCCGACCTCGATGTTGTCCTCGACCACCAGCACCTTCTGGCCGATGCCACTAGGGGCCGGACCGGTGTCGTCGTCGGGCGTCTCGTGTTCGGTCTCCGCAGCGACTTCCGGCAGGTACAGGATGAACGTGGTGCCTACGCCGATCACGCTGTGCACATCGACGTCGCCACCGGACTGCTTGGCAAACCCGAACACCTGCGACAGGCCGAGGCCGGTGCCCTTGCCGACCTCCTTGGTCGTGAAGAACGGCTCGAAGATCCGCGCCATGTCCGCTTCAGCGATGCCGCTGCCGGTATCGCTCAGCTCGATCCTGACGAAGGGGCCATCCGCGCCTGCGTGGCCCCGGATCTGCGGCATGGCTGTTCCGCAACCCAGTCGCAGGGTCAGCGTGCCCTCGCCGTCCATCGCGTCACGCGCATTGACCGCCATGTTGATCAGCGCGGTCTCGAACTGGCTGAGGTCGGCCTTGATGAAACAGGCGTGGTCCGCCAGCTCGGTGACCACTTTGACCCGGGCGCCGGTCACCGTGTCGAGCATGTCGGCCACAGAGCGCAGGCGGTCACCCACGTTCAGCACTTCGGGCGTCAAGGCCTGCCGCCGAGCGAAGGCCAGCAACTGACCTGTGAGCTTCGCCGCCCGGTCCACCGTATCCGACACGGCATCCATGTACCGCTTGCGCCGGACCTCTGGCAGGTCGGGCCGGCGCAGGAAGTCCACCGACGAGCGGATAATGGTGAGCAGGTTGTTGAAGTCGTGTGCCACGCCTCCGGTCAGCTGGCCTACCGCTTCCATCTTCTGCGATTGACGCAACGCCTCGGCGGTGGCTTCCAGGGCGAGCCCCTGCTCCTTGGCCTCGGTTACATCGCGGGTCGTGGAGAAGATCCGGTCGCGGGTCGGCACTGCGTTCCAGGACAGCCAGCGATAGCTACCATTCTTGTGCCGGTAGCGGTTCTCGAACCCGATGACCGTCTCGCCCCGTGCCAGCCCGGCCAGCTCGACCGTGGATCGCTCCTGATCGTCGGGGTGGATCAGGTCGAAGACTGACCGACCGACTAGCTCTGCCTCGGACCATCCCAGCGCCGCTGTCCAGGCCGGGTTGCAGCTCACCATGCAGCCGTCGATGCGCAGCACGGACAGCAGGTCGGTGGCGTAGCGCCAGACCTCATCCAGCTCGGCCGTGCGTTCTGCCACCTCGTGCGCCAGCGTATCCGCTCGCTGGGCGAGTACGGCCGATGCAGTGCGCAGGGCGGTCACGTCCTGGACGAACACGTAGAACCCATCGACCGCACCGCTGGCGTCGTGCCGAGGAAGATACCGAATGTCGGCGATCCGCCGTTCCCCGTCCCGCCGCGGCCAATCCAAGTCCATCTGCACCGGCTCGCCCGCTAAGGCGCGCTCGATTTGGGCACGGCGCACTGCATAGCCATCCGCCCCGGCGATCTCCGGGATGGTCCGCCCGACGACCTCTTCCGGCGTCCAGCCAAACCACTCCCGGTAAGCCGCGTTGGCGAACCGGTAGGTCAGCGTGCAGTCCACGAACGAGATCAGGAACGGTAGAGCGTCGGTCACCAGCCGGAGTTGGGCTTCGCTGGCGCGCAGGGCGCTCTCCGCCATCCGCCGCGCGGTGGCTGCGCGGGTTCGTGCGGCGACCTCGCGGATGAACTCCAGCTCGTCGTCAGTCCACGCGCGCGGGGTAGCGCTGCATACGAACAGCAGCGCCACGAAGCGGCCATGCTCGAACACCGGGGCGTTGACCAGGGCTCGCGCGTTGACGGCCTCCAGCGCCGCAGCCTGTTCGGCCGTGCGCGGGTCCTCGCGGGCATCGTTGATGACGACCGTCTCGCCTCGCTTGAGGTCCTCGACGTAGCTACCGAAGGACCGGAACTGGAGTGTGCCGGCGACGGAGGCAGCCCCACCGCTGGTCCAATCCCGTTCGACGGTGATGGTCTCAGCCTCCGCGTCTACCAGCCCGTAGCCGACGAGTTGCACATCGAGGACCTGCCCGAGAACACCACTCGCCACATCGGCCAGACTGGCGGTGTCGGCATCGTGCTCTGCGAGCTGGTCGCTGAGTTCCAAAAGCGCCTTGCGCCGCACCTCGCCATCTCGCAACGCCACCCCGGTCAGATGCTCGATGGTGCGGTCGCGCATGATCTTGACGAAGCCAATGTGGCTGCCATCGTCGTCACGCAGCGGCATCATCTCGCCCGATGCCCAAAAACGCTCCTCACCCTTTTTCAGGTGCCAGCGTTCATCGGGGGCACGGCCCTGAGAGAGGGCCGTGGTCATCTCATAGGCGACCCGACCGTTGGCCCGGTCCTCCGGCGTGAAGAAGCGTCCGGCGTCCTGGCCGCGCATCTCGTCAGCGGTCCAGCCCATGACGTGTTCGGACCCGCTGTTCCAGCCGGTGATGATCCCCTCGTGATCGGTCACGACGATCGCAAAATCCAAGGCGCTCTCGAACACCGCGTTTTGCCGGGCCGCGTCCATGCTGCCGCTGCGAACCCGTTCGCGCAGCCGGCGCACCTCGGCTTCCAGCTCCTCGCGCGAGAGGCCGCTCAAATCACGTCCAGGCAACCCAGGGTTTTCCTTCGAGGGCCTCCTCCAACTGGAGGATAACCATTTCACACCGACGCCAGTCTCTGGAGCCTAACGCAATCTAAGTCTAGATCGGGCCAAGTCGGCTGAACGGCAACGTCAGGCTCGCTACATTTCGCGAGGCGTCCGGGTGATTTTAGGCTGGACCTCGGACGTTTGGGGCCAGCTGACCCGCCAGCAAGCAGACCTTCCGAAGGACCGTTTTGGGTCGAGACCAGATTCTCATCACGGGTACCAAGTGCCAGATTTCGGCCACTGGCGCGAGACCGCTATCGCCGGTCCGCTCTTAGAGCCCGTCCGGTAAGGGTCTGAGGCGGGGTTGAGTGGCCGGGATGGCGATGATTCCAGGAGGGTGCTGAAGCCTGACCTGGAAGCGCCATGTGGACCCCGACCACCCGGCGGCAGCATAGCCGCGTGGGCCTTCGCTATGAAACCGACCTTACCGACGCCGAGTGGGCGGTGATCGAGCCACTGATGCCGAGGCCAGCGCCCTGTGGCCGGCCTCCGCTCTGGACGACACGGGAGGTCCTGAACGCCATCTTCTACGTTCTGAGGGGTGGGATCTCCTGGCGGTTGATACCCAAGGATCTACCGCCGCGCTCGACCACGTTCGGCTACTTCAGCCGCTGGCGCGACACAGGGCTGTTTGGCCGGATCAACCACCACCTGGTCATGGCCGATCGCGAGCGAGTCGGACGGGAAGCCTCACCATCTGCCGCGGTCCTCGACAGCCAAAGCATCAAGACGACGGAGAGCGGCGGCCCGCGCGGCTACGATGCCGGCAAGAGGGTCAAGGGGCGCAAGCGCCAAGCGCTGGTCGACATGGACGGGCGCGCGCTCGTCCTCGATCCTCAGCCTGCCGACGTACAGGACCGCGACGGAGCCGTGCCGGTGCTGCGCCTGTCGCGTCGGACCTTCCCGTTCATCGCCAAAGCCTTCGCCGATGCAGGCTATGCCGGCAACAGACCGGCGACCGCCACGATCATCACGGTCGAGATCGTGCGCAAGCCGCCCCATCAAGTCGGCTTTGCCGTGCATCCACGCCGCTGGGTGGTCGAACGGTTCTTCGCCTGGATCAGCCGCAATCGCCGCCTCTGGAAGGACCCAGAGGCGACTATCGCCTCGGCCAGAGCATTCCTCTACGCAGCAGCCGTCATGATCCTCGTCAGGCGACTGGCCCGCTCAGCCTGACTTCTCGGACGGACTCTTAGCACGTGGATGTGAGGATCGCCTGAGCTAGGCATAAGGGAACAGCCTACCGGCGGCTCTTATCCGAGTCCTGATGGGGCGCGGTTGGCACGGGCCCGGCATCTGCGGAATAGGTCGGCCGCACGACGGCGGCGTGGGCAGCGATCGGAACTCAATCGATCCGGTGCCCCTCAATCACCGCCCGGTGCTGCGCGTCCTGTTGCCCCTCGATCGGTGGCTGCATGGTATCGAGCCAAGGCGGCACCGTAGGCCATCCCCGGGGTCCCGGAGCGCCCATGCGGCACCCCGAAACTCTGTATCGGCCAAGTATGGCCTACCGGCGCCCGGCGGGCGGTTTGAGCGGGCCCGAGAAGACGGACCAGCTATGGTCCGGTGACAAACGGTTTTCGCGGTCTCGGTCGAGGGCGTCTCGCACATCGGGTCCGCTCGCGCCCTTTAAGGCTCTGACAGATGGCGGAGCGCTGCGCAGGCAATAAACAGTCCCGAAGCGCTCGCCGTTGGACCTAATTTCCTTGATTTGGACGGCATGGCGCCGCAGCCGTTTGGCTGCGGAGGGCATTTTCCCGAAATCATAGACAGTGAAATCGTCCACGTCCCCATTTGAGTTAGTGCGCTCATTCGCGGACATAGCCGTCATCAGCTCGCCCAGCTCAGAAAGGTCGAAAAGCGACCGCTTGCCGACGCGGAGAGTTTCCAGCGCACCTTGCATATGCCGGTCCCACGGCGGCAGGCCCGCAATTTGGGCCTCGCGCTTCTCACGCGAGACCGGCGGCGGCACTGCCGGATGGTATCGGGACACGTCCCGGCCTTTGAGGTAGCGCCAGAACGCTGCCAGCCGCTCCGGGCAGCCCCGGATTTCATCTAACGTTTCGTAGTAACGCAGCTCTGGCCGGTTATCGAGGTCGATTTGGCACCGAACGAAGAAAATGCGCCGGTCGTTTTCCTCGATCAAAAGCGAATTGTTATAGTTGGACGACGCAACGACCCGTGCATGGTTCCGAATTGCAGCGGTATCCTTGCCTTTGCGCTCAACTTCGATGTAGTCACCTTCGACGCCCGGGTCCACGATTTGCTTAATCGAGGAAGTCACCGCGGCCATGTTATGCGCGGTCGAGCCTTCCGGCAGCTCTTTAATCGAAATTATCCGGCACCCCTCGACTTTCGACAGAATGAACCGGCGAGCCGCCTCATTGGTCATCTTCGTGCCGTCGATTTGACTACCCATGCCCCGTCCGACGCCATCGAACATGGAGATGAGCATCTGAATATAAGTCGATTTCCCAACGCCGCTTTCGCCCACCAGCAGCAGCATGTGGCCGGGACGTTTCCCCGTCTGGACCATGTAGGCTAGGGTATCCAGCTCATAATTTGCCAGCTCCCCGAAGACGCGCCGGGTAAATTCCAGAATGGTGTCCACGTCTCGATGGGCTTGTCGCGGGTCCGCCGCTGGCTTTTTTGCGAAGAGCTGTACGCGCGGCAAAAACCGCATATTCACTTCGCGGGTGACCGAGCCATCCGGGTTTTCCTCGGCTACAACCTCGCCCCGAGCGTGCAGCGGGCTTCGAGTTTCGCCGGTGTAGAAAATGTCTCGGTGGCCGCGCTCCAGGTCTCGGAGAAATTCCCACATCCCGTGCTTTGGATCAGCCCATCGCTCAACCGACCGAAGCTCTTGCACAAGGTCGATATCCTGTTGGGTTGTTTCGTGGCGCCACCAATCCTGCACCGGCCATTCTCGGCTTGGGTCCCATATCGTGCGCATCTGCATGGCCTTGGTGCCCGTGCGCGTGTTCACGTGGCCGAAGACGTAGCGAGACCGCACCTTGTCGAGTAGGTCGGCCGCAGCGTCCCGTTTTTTGGCCTTCTCGGCTCGGATTTCTCGCATATCGGCCGGCCCGGCGCCGGCAAACTCGACCCGGGCAGAGGCGAAGACACCGGCCCGCTTGAAACGCCGGTCGAGGCTGTGGCGGTCCACGCGGACGCCGCGGCCCAAGCTGTCCCAGCACTTCCAGAAATATTCATCGGGGCACCAGTCCGGGTCTTCGCAGGCCCATGACGCCACGTGTTCCACGTTGTCGTCCGCCTCCGCGCCGAGCGCCGCACGGATGGCCGCCAGCATGGACACGAATTCGTCCCGGCTCTCGAAATTCTCCGCATTGTTCGGGATGCGGTCGAGGCCGTCGAAAATATCCCGTACCGGGAAAATCGGGTCTTCGGCCGAATAATCCCGTTCCTCGCCCGGCGTGCGCCCGCCGGTCGCGCGCGTGATTTCCCCGCCTTCCGCCTCTAGCAGCTCGCGGAAAACCTCGACAAAGCGCGCCACGTCGGAATTGCTGATGCGCTCGATTTCGTCCGACTGGAAAAGGTCCGCAAGGTCCCAATCCGGATGCCAGCCGTACAGGTCGCCGCTCGGGTGCGTCCCGGCAATGAGGTATTGCAGGCCGGTGCCGATAATGTCGATTTTATGCAGCGCGTGGCGCTCATCCTCGCCTTTCAGGCGGTAGGACAAATGCCGGCCGCGGACCAGCTCGGCTTCGTCGCCCGGGTTTGTGCAGCGGAACGCGTACAGCCGGCGCGGCCCAGTGCCCCGGGTGCGCTCGGCGTAGCAAGCCTTATCCCCGAACGTGAGGCTCAACGCGCGCTCGACCAGCCGGCGGGCGTCCTCCGTCTCGGCGTCGCTGTCGATACCGGGTGCGAAGCGGCCGAGAATGCCGACGTTGGGCGTGGGCCACGCCTCGATCGCAGCCAACTCCCTTTTTGGCACCCCGTCGCTGGTGTAGCCGCCGCCAAGCCCGCGCCAGTCGTCGGACCGGGAATTATAACGGCCAGGGGCTTTTCCTAGGACGCCTTCGTCTAAATCACCCACGCCAGAAATCTTGGCGTCAACGGGCGCAATCGGGAGCAAGGCACGGGCCGGAATACCGGCTTCGCGAAAACGATGTGTTGCCTCGCCAAAATTCGACGTTGACTTGCCACGGTCCTTCATTAATTTGGCTTTCGGTTGCTGGAGTGGGCTTTGGGAAAGGTCCGTGCTCAGCGCGCCTTGGGGGCGGGGGTGTTATCCTAGCGGGTACGCCCCCGTTCTGTTTTCTGCGCCTTGACCGCTTCAAGGCGATTGGCGAGCGCAGTATTCACGAACCGCTCACGTCGCTCGACATTCGCCAGCGTGACGCCGGGCAATCTCGGTCGGTCCTTCGCGCCGTGGGCTTCCAGCGTTTCAAGCAAGTCGTAATAAACGTCAGAAGATGGAGACATGCCCCAAGCGCACACCCAGTGCTCCGGTGCGGCTTCGGGCCAAATCGGATCCTTTACCGCCTTGCCTGATAGTCGGTTCTCTCGCTCGACTGACGCCCGATAGTCCATTTCGGCGGCGTGATCCCGCTCTACATCAGTCAAATTGTCATCGGAGCGAACGTATCTGACTTCTGAAATCTCTTTCATTCGGGCGATGATAGAGAATGCAATCGTGTCTTCGTTGTCAGGCATGTGTACAGGCCTCGCAAGTTAGCTCGGATTTGTGTTGAGCCGTCATGCGAAGTGGTCGTCGCACGGAAACGCTCGGTCGCCCGGATCGATGTTCAAACGTATCGATACTTGGACGGGCGCGTCTGGTTTATCCCAGGTCTCGGTCCGGTAAAAGATGTTTTGCAAACAACTTGTTGAGCGTCAAATGGCGTATGACCATGGAAGATGCTCAAAAAGATTTGCGATGAATTGAGCGGCCAGCCAGTGAAAAGGGGCCCTGCGAGCGCCCCTTTGATGAATGTCGGTGATTTGCTTGCGGTTGAGGTTCGAATTTCACTCCCTCTCAAACGGCACGGTGACGATCATTTCCGCGGTCTCTGAGCGGTAAAGCGTGATCCGGTCGGCTGTGCGAAAGGCAAATGTGCCGGCCGGAAGCTGCGGGCTAAGCGCAAATGAGCCTTCGCCCATTTCCAGGACGTGCCCGGTACGAATACCCTTGCGGACGATCCGGGCGAGGCTCCGAGCGATGAAGTCTGGCGGCAGATTTTCGGGGCCAGCACCGAGCACCCCGTCCACCGGATGGCCATGCGTGCGGTAAGTGCGCAGTCTGGCGTTTTCGATGCCGGCGACGTGCCGCGGTGGGGCTCTGAGTGTCGGTGCCGGAGAACTCCCGGAGGCTGGGTTATTGCGCGCGGCGGGCTGTGGGTTTTTCATGGGCGTACCGTTCCCTTGTCGTACCAAGGCTGTGCGGTAGGCGCCGGGCCGTCGTCGGAAGCATTGGCCGGCGCCGCTTCAGCGGTGTAGCGGCACGATCGCGCTTAGACCGTCGCTCACGGCTGTCGAGGCGGCCTCAAGGCGAGGGAAGGGGCATCCTCGCGTCTGTGGCCGGGGAAGGCGCTGTGAGGGGCTGTACCGCCCGCTGCATCAGCCTGCGCGTTGTGTGATGAAGTCCACCAAGGCGCCTTGCTGCCAGCCGAGCTTGCTGCCGCTCAGCCGCACCGCCTTGGGGACCTTGCCGGCTCGGTTGAGGCGAAGCCAGTGCTGGACAGAGAAACCACAGAAGGCGGCAGCCTCTGCAGCGCCGACAACCCGCTTGCGCGCCATCTCGGGCGGCAGGCTGTCGAGATAGGCGCGGGCTACCGCTTCACTCCGTTGAGTAGGACGGGACATTCTCTCGCTCCGGGCCTCACAACACCGTGAGGCTTGGGGCAAGCTGCCGCCTGTGAGGGTCGTTTGCAAGCAAAATTTTGAACTGGTGGCGTGGATGTTCTGGCTACGATGGGTGGGATGGCGGTATCTATTGTAGCCAGCTTTTGGCGGTGGCTCATTTTTCTCGGTGGGTGCGAATTAATTCGGTGACGTAATTCGACCAGGAATTTAATGCGACCTTTTTCTCTGTCGCATAGGACGCGCGATTATAGACGCCGGCCACGCCCATTTTCGCGGGGCCTGTCACGTGATTTACGACCGCCTCAACCACGTGCGGCAAAATCCCGAGATTTTCGTTCATGTGCGTGACGACGGTCCGCCGCAGGTCGTGAAGGCGCCACGGCGAAATCCCGACCGCATTTCGGCCGGAGAACCAGACGCGAGACTCATTAATTCGATTGTCGAGCGAGATTTTTGCTCGGGACCATCCCTGAAATGGGCCTTCTCGATCGCCGAAAATCAAATCCTTTCCGTTCCGCACCGGTGCGCCGTCTAAAATGGCCAGGGCGTCCGCAGATAAAGGCACATCGTGCGGGAGCCCGTTTTTCGTGCGCTCGGCCGGAAGGCGCCAAAGGCCGGCGTCGCGGTCGATTTCCGACCATCGTATCCCCGCAACCTCATTGCGGCGCTGGCCTGTCAGGAGGAGCAAGCGCACGATGCGGCCGTGGTCGTCGTCACGGCAAGCAAGCCAAATTTGCCCAATTTCCTCGCGGGATAAAACGCGGGTGCGGCTCGTTTCTTCGACGGCTTTTCCAGTCGCCACGACCGGGTTTAATTCGACCAGCCCTTGCCGCATCGCCCATGAGAAAAGGGCGGATAGGCACGTGCGACCGCGATTCGAGGCATGAGGGCCATGCTGTTCGGCAACCTCATTGACCCATCCCGCTACGTCGCGGCGGGACACCGCGTGAGCCGGCATTTCATGCAACGGGACAAGATAGCGGCGTAGGTAACGGTCGGCCTCGGCATATGAAGTCGGCCGCAGGCGCTTTTCCGCCTGCTTGAGGTAGTCCGTGGCGATACCGGATAGGGTGACGGCAGCGCGGGCGCGGGCCTGCATTTTCTCTGTCTGCGGATCGCCCCCGAGCTGCGCCTTGGCGAGAATGTCTTTTGCGCGCTTGCGGGCTTCCTCGGGGTCGAGAGTGGCGGCGTTCGCCAGCGTGACCCGGCGGTGTTTAGTGCCGACCCGGTATTGCACCACCCATGTGCGCTTCCCGCCTGCCCTGAGCCTGATCCCGAAGCCGGGCAGGGCATCATCGAAGACGATCCGCTCGCTTTTTCCCGGCGGAATTTCGAGCGTGCTGATGTTTGCTCGGGACAAACGCATGGGACCTGACTGGGAAGCGCATGGGAAGCACAGTGGCGCTTCCCGGAGGGCCGTTGATGCCGCCAATTGCTCGCGCTCGGAAGAGGGTCGGGTGCCGAACCCATTGCCGCCATGTAATTAATTTCGGCGGAAAATGCGGCATGATGCCGAATGATCACACCGGCTCTCGGCTTTACACGGAGAGGGTCGGGGGTTCGAGTCCCTCACCGCCCACCAGCGCTCCGGCGCCGCGCTCTGTCGACGGTGAGGGGGCCGGCTACCGGTAGCCGCCGTTCGGCAGCCGTCCGTGATACGGCGTGTTGCGGCAATGGCCCCACGGTCCGCGCCAGTAGCCGGGCGGGCAGCCGTTCCCCGCCCGCACTTGGTACCAGCCGCCAGGCAGCGGCCCGACATACGGCGTGCTGCGGCAGTGGCCCCAGGGACCGCGCCAAGCTCCCGGCCCGCATCCCCCCGCCACCAGGGTGATCGGCGCCGCGATGCCCGGATCGGCCAGGACCGGCATCGCCTGCGCCCCCGATACCGGCAGCGCCGCCAGGGCCACGGCCGCGGCAGCTTTGGTTAAAATATTCATGATTATTCTCCGAGTAATCGTACCGTATTGATCGCCCCGATCGAGCATCTAACCCGTCAATATGCTCTCGGGATGCATTAAATATTGGCCATGAAAGAGAACGGTTTCGGGAATGCGGCCGGGGCGATGCATCGGCGCGGCGCTTTCGCGCCGGGCATCCCGCGGCTGCGGGGGCCGCGCTGCCCGCCGGGCCGCCCGCCGGGCGCGGTGAAGACGTGTCGCCGGAGATCTCAACCGGAAGTGGTGATCGGTGAAGCTGAAGACAAATCCCTGAACCGGGATGGGCAGTCATACCTAGGAATTGGTACTGTAAGCGTCGGAATAGACATGGGCATTCTCGCGCGATCACTTCGAAGCGGAGGGCGCGATGCCAGTCACGATTCCGGATCGCCTGGGGCTCGCTGTCCCCGATGCCGGGAACGGCCTCTCCGCCCGCGTGGCCGAGGCGCGGTCGCGGCTCGTCCGCTGGATCGTGGGCAACCGGGCGGCGGCGCGCGTCCCGACCCGGCTCCTGACCGAGGACGAGATCGCCGCGTTCCGGCGCGACGGCTTCGTCACCGTCCCGGCAATCACCACCTCGGAGGAGCTCGACACGCTGCGCGGCGCCTACGACCGCCTGTTCGAGGAGGCGCGGGGCTGGAAGGACGGGAGCCTGTTCGACCTCGTCGACATCGACCGCGGCGCCAGCGAGGCGCGCTCGCCCCAGCTCCTCAATCCGTCCCGCTTCGAGCCGCTCCTCCGGGACATCCTGTTCCGGGCCAACGCCCTGGCCATGTCGCGCCAGCTCCTGGGGAGCCGCGCGGCCCTCGTCTTCGAGCACGCGATCCGCAAGCCGCCGAAGATCGGTGCGGCGACCGCGTGGCATCAGGACGAGGCCTTCTACGCCGCCTACACGAATTACCGGGCGATCACGGTCTGGATGCCCCTGCAGGACGTGTCGCCGGAGAACGGCTGCATGCTCTACGTTCCGGGGAGCCACAGGGAGCCGCTCCTCACCCATCGCAGCATCGGCGGCGATCCGCGGATCCACGGGCTCGAGGCCCTCGGGGTTCCGGTGGAGCGCGCGGTTCCCTGCCCACTGCCGGCGGGCGGCGCCACCTTCCACGATTGCCGGACCCTGCACTGCGCCGGGCCGAATCTCAGCGCCGGGCCGCGGCGCGCCTACGCCCTCGGCTTCGGGGTCCGCGCGCCCGGGCACACGCTCCGGCACGAGCATCCCTGGAACGCCGAGAAGCGCACGCTGCGGCAGGAGCGCGAGCGGCAGGCCCGCGGCGGGCTCGCCCGGCTGCGAGCGGGCGCCAAGCAGCAGATCAAGGCGCTCATCCGCTGAGAGAGGCCCCGCGCGGGGCCCGTCAGGCCGCCGAGCGCACCGCCAGGGCCGCGCGCACGACCGCGTCGGTCTGAAGGTGGTGGAGCATGTGGCCGGCCCCCGGCAGGCGCTCGAACCGCGCCCCGGGGATCAGGCTGGCCGCGCGCCGGCCGTGCAGGGCGGTGTTCACCACCAGGTCGGCGCTACCGCCCAGGATGCGCGTGGGGCGGCGCAGGGACGGGTAGCCGAGGACGCTGCGCGTGAGCCCCGGCCAGAGCCAGCCTGCATCCTCGCCCTCGGCGGTGATCTGCGCCGGGCGGCCCGCGAGGGCGAAGGGGAAGTCCCGCGCGAAGCGCGCCGGCATCGCCTCGGGGAAGAACATCGCGTTCCACAGGAGCGGGAGCAGCGCCCGGTCGCTGCTCGCGCCGAGAAGCGCCGACAGGGTGTCGCCGCCGAACGGCAGCGCCCGCGGCCCGAACAGCACCTGCTCCAGCCGCGGCTCGGGGAAGCAGATCGGCGCGAGGGCGACGATGCCGGCCACCTCGTCCGGATGGAGCATGCCGTAGGCGAGGGCGACCGCGGCCCCGAACGAGTGGCCCAGGATGACCGGGCGGTCTAGGCCGAGGCGCCGCACCGCTTCCCGGATGGAGGCCGCCTGATCCCAGATGTCGGCCGCACCGCCCCGCGGCCGCCGGCTGAAGCCGTGGCCCGGGCGATCGACGGCGACCACGCGGAAGTGCTCGGCCAGCGCCGGCACGGGGCCGAGCCAGACGTCCTCCAGGCACATCAGCGTGCCGTGGATCGCCACGAGGTCCGGCCCGGCGCCGGTCTCCGCGTAGGCGATCGTCCGGTCGTCGGCCAGGGACACGATCTGGCGCGGCACGATCCGGGGATCGGCCTCGGCGCCGGTCCCGCTCCCGGCCTCCCGTGCCGGTCGGGCGGGGCCGGGCAGGGTCTCCATCGCGACGGCCACTTAGAGGCGCCGCCGCCGTCCGGACGAGGTGCCGAGCACCGCGAAGGCGGTGGCCGCGCCCACGCCGAGGAGGCCGGCCGCCGCCGCGAGGGGATGAAGGGTCGCGCGGGTGTAGGCGCTGGTCCGCATGACCGGGACGGGCGGGTCGCCCCGGGTCTCGCCGGCCGCCACCGGGGCGTGCAGGGCGCCGTCCGGGTTGCGCGGCGCGCTCCCGCGCTTCTGCAGGGCGATGATCGCCGGGCCGAGATAGTCGTAGGCGCCGGGGGCGAATTCCTTGCCGGCCACGAAGGCCTTGCCGGCCCCGCCCACGAAGATGTCGCGCTGCGGGTGCACGGCCGCGTGCAGGATGGCGTTCGCCACCTCTTCCGGCGGGTAGATCGGCGGCGGCAGGCTCGGCTCGCGGTCCATGTAGTTGCGCGCCCGCTGGGGCAGGGGCGTGTCGATCGAGGCCGGCTTGATCAGCGTCACCGAGATCGGCGCGTTCTCGTCCATCAGCTCCATGCGCAGGGCGTCGGTGAAGCCCTTCACGGCGTGTTTCGAGGCCGCGTACATGCCCTGGAACGGGAAGGCGAGGTCGGAGGCGATGCTGCCGACGTTGATGAGGGCGCCGCCGTGCTGGCGCAGGTGCTCGGTCGCCACGAGGGAGCCGTAGACGGTTCCCCAGAAATTCGTCTGGATCAGGCGCTCGTGGTCGGCATCGCTGATCTCGCGCAGCCGGCCGTAGATCGAGCCGCCCGCCACGTTCACCCAGGTGTCGAAGCCGCCGAAGGTCGCCTCGGCCCGGTCGGCCACCGCCTGCACGTCGGCCCGCCGGCCGACATCGGCGACGACGTCGATCGCCTTGCCGCCGACGCCCTCGATCTCGGCCCGGATGCGCGCCAGGGCGTCGCCGCTGCGGGCCGCCAGCACCACCCGGGCGCCGCGCTCGGCCGCCATCCGGGCCGTGGCGAGGCCGATGCCCGACGAGGCGCCGGTGATCACGATGACCTGCTCGCGGAGCGGCTTGTGCTTCATGCGGTTCCCTCGACGCTGCGGTGCGGCCGCACCGGAGCGGCCCCACGCTAGGCTATCGATCGGGACGGCCGCATGTTCCGGGCGCGCCCGCGGGTGATCGGGTCGCAGGCGCCAGGCCGGGGCTCAGCGCCCGTAGATGTCCTCGACGCGGATGATGTCGTCCTCGCCGGTGTAGGAACCGACCTGGACCTCGATCAGCTCCAGCGGGATCTTGCCGGGGTTGGCCAGGCGGTGCATCGAGCCGATCGGCAGGTAGACCGCCTCGTTCTCGTGGACCAGCACCACCCGGTCGTCGATCGTGACCTCGGCGGTGCCGCGCACCACCACCCAGTGCTCCGCCCGGTGGTAGTGCTTCTGCAGCGACAGCCGCCCGCCCGGCACCACCTGGATCCGCTTCACCTGGAAGCGCTCGCCGAGATCGATGCGCTGGTACCAGCCCCAGGGCCGGTACATCCGCAGATGCGCGTCCGCCTCCGGCGCGCCCTGCGCCCGCAGGGCGCCGACCAGCTCCTTCACCTTGCCGGACTGCGCCTTGGACGCCACCAGCACCGCGTCGGGGGTCGAGACCACCACCACGTCCTCCAGGCCCACCACGGCGGTCAGGCCCTCGCCCTGGCTGTGCACGAGGCTGTTCTTCGTGCCGATCAGCGACACCCGGCCCCGCACGGCGTTGCCGGCCTCGTCGTGGTCCAGCACCTGCCAGACCGCGTCCCAGGTGCCGACATCCGACCACGCGAACGACACCGGCAGCACGCCGGCCCGGGCGGTCCGCTCCATCACCGCGTAGTCGATCGAGATCTTGGGCGCCTGGGCGAAGGCCGCCGCGTCGAGGCGCACGAAGTCGAGGTCGGTCACCGCCGCCTCCAGGGCCGCGCGCGCCGCTGCCAGCACCTCGGGGACGAACGCTTCCAGCTCGGCCAGCATCAGGTCGGCGCGGAACAGGAAGTAGCCCGAGTTCCACAGGGCGCCGTCGGTGATCAGCGCCTCGGCGCCGGCCCGGTCGGGCTTCTCGACGAAGCGGGCGACGCGGGCCGCGCCCGGGGCCTCGGCGATCGGCTCGCCGCGGCGGATGTAGCCGTAATCGGTCGCGGGCCGGTCGGGCTCGATGCCGAGGGTCATCGTGTAGCCGGCCTGGGCGCCGGCGGCCGCGCGGCGCACGGCGTCCACGAAGGCCGCCGTGTCGGGCACGACGTGGTCGGCGGCCATGATCAGCACCACGGCCTGCGGGTCGCTGGCGGCGGCGTGGAGGGCTGCGACCGCCACGGCGGCGGCGGAGTCGCGGCCCTGCGGCTCGAGCAGGATGTCGGCGGAGAGACCGAGCTGGTCGCGCTGCTCGGCGACGATGAAGCGGGCCTCGGCCGAGGCGATGACGGTGGGCGTGGCGAAGACGGACGCGTCCGACACCCGCGCCAGCGTCGCCTGGAAGGTCGAGCGCTCGGCGTCGACCAGACGGGCGAACTGCTTGGGCATGCTCTCCCGCGATGCCGGCCACAGCCGCGTCCCCGTCCCACCGCACAGGATCATCGGGTGGATCTGGATCGAAGGCCCGGACATGGCGACGTCTCCCGAGAGGGCTCGGCGGGGTTGGCGCGGCCGAGCCCGCCCCGCGCGGGTGCGATGGACTCTCGGGCGCCGATTTCAGGATCTGCCCTTACCGTCGGGCCGGGACCGGAACAACCTGCGCGCATTATCCGCGCGTCGACGGGCTGGCTCCGTGCAGTGGGAAGGTTATCTCTGGCCTGACATGAACGGACCCGTCCCCACCCCTCAGGCCGACGACCCGGCGCCGTCCCCGCGCCGGATCCCCTCGGTCGAGCGCCTCGTCGGCGGCGCGCCGCCGACCGATCTCGAGGCCTACGGGCGGACGGCCTACACGGACGCCGTCCGGGCGGTCCTGGCCGGGATCCGGGCCGGGGGCGGGCCCGTCCCGGACGCGGCGGCGATCCGGGCCGCGGCGTCGGCGCGACTCGCCGCCGAGCGGCGCCCATCCCTGCGGCCGGTCTTCAACCTGACCGGGACGGTGCTGCACACCAATCTCGGCCGCGCCCTGCTGCCCCGCTCGGCCGCGGAGGCGGTGGCCGCCGTGATGGTGCAGGCGAGCAATCTCGAATTCGATCTCGAGACCGGAGCCCGCGGCGAGCGGGACGACCACGTCGAGGGCCTGATCTGTCGCCTGACAGGCGCCGAGGCCGCGGTGGTGGTGAACAACAACGCGGCCGCGGTCCTGCTGGTGCTGAACGCGCTCGCCATGCGCAAGGAGGTGGTGGTCTCCCGCGGCGAGCTCGTGGAGATCGGCGGCTCCTTCCGCGTGCCGGACGTGATGGTGCGGGCCGGCTGCCGCCTGCGCGAGGTCGGCACCACCAACCGCACCCACCTGCGCGACTACGCGGAGGCCCTCGGGCCCCGCACCGGCCTCGTGATGAAGGTGCACCCGAGCAACTACGCCATCGCTGGCTTCACGGCGGCCGCGGATCCCGTCGCCCTGCACGCCCTCTGCCGGGAGCGCGGCGTGCCGCTGGCGGACGATCTCGGCAGCGGCAGCCTCGTCGACCTCGCGGCCCACGGGCTGCCCCCCGAGCCCACAATCCGCGCCGCCCTGGAGCGGGCCGACGTCGTCACCTTCAGCGGCGACAAGCTGCTCGGCGCGGTCCAGTGCGGCATCGTGGCGGGCCGGAAGGACCTGATCGCCCGCGTGCGCAAGAACCCGCTGAAGCGGGCCCTGCGCGTCGACAAGATGACCTACGCGGCCCTCGAGGCCGTGCTGCGGCTCTACCTGCACCCCGAGCGGCTGCGCGCGGAGCTGCCGACCCTGCGGCTCCTCACTCGCGCGCGCGACGCGATCGCCGCGCAGGCCGAGCGCCTCGCCCCCGCGGTGGCGAAGCGGCTCGCCGGCCGCGCCACAATCACGGTCGCCGACTGCATCAGCCAGATCGGATCCGGTGCCCTGCCGGTGGAGACGCTGCCCAGCGCCGCCCTGATCCTGACGCCGGCCTCGGCGGGAGGCCGCGGCGCGGGCGGGCGGTGTCGGCGGCTCGCCGAGGATCTGCGCCGGCTCCCGGTGCCGGTGATCGGCCGGATCAGCGACGAGGCCGTCCGCCTGGATCTCCGGACGCTCGAGGACGAACCGGGCTTCCTCGACGCCCTGGCGGCGCTACCGCCGGTCGCGAACGGGAGACGAACCCCATAGGGTTGTTAAGAGAACGGGCCTGACGCCCGGAGCTTGCGCGCCGGCATCCCGTGTTATGGTATGATGACGGACCCGCGGTCGCGGTCGAGAGTGGCGGTGCGTGGACCGCGATGGGCGAACGATATGGCGTACAGTGCCGATACGGCTGAGGCGCAGCCGGAGACGGATCCGCTGCTTCTCGATAACCAGCTCTGCTACGCGCTCTATGCTGCCGCGCATCGGATGACCAAGTCGTACCGGCCGCTGCTCGAGCGGCTCGGACTGACCTATCCGCAATACCTGGTTCTGCTGGTACTGTGGGAGCAGGACGGCGTCACGGTCTCCGAGATCGGCCGGCGCCTGCGCCTCGATTCCGGCACGCTCACGCCGGTTCTGAAGCGCCTGGAGAGCGCGGGCTTCCTGCTCCGGACCCGCCGCCAGTCCGACGAGCGCGAGGTCGAGATCGCCCTGACGCCGGAGGGCGCCGCCCTGCGCGCCGACGCGGTCTCGGTCCGCGAGAGCGTGATGTGCCAGCTCGAACTCAGCGAGCCGGAGATCCGCGCCCTGCGCAAGGATCTGAGCCTCGTCATCGACCGGCTCAGCGTGAACGACTGAGAACCGCCCGGATCCGGGCACGCCGCTCCGGAGCTGGCTGCTTCACCGCCGCAGGCGGTTGCCCAGGACGAAGCCGTAGAGGCCCATCAGGATGATGCCGACGCCGCCCTCGATGCCGACGAGCAGGTTGGTGACGCGGCCGGTGGGCTTCAGGCCGATCTCCGGCGGGTTCGCGGTCATCATGTTGAGCGCGCTGTAGCTCAGGAGATCGAGGGGGTTGTAGGTCGGCCCGGCCTCCGGCCCCTCCAGGATGAACAGGCCGCCGGTCAGGCCGAAGAGCCCGCCGAACAGCACGATCAGCAGCGCGAAGGCGCGGGCGATGCGCGACAGGCTCTCGCCGTAGTCGCAGAGCCACTCGACGAAGCGGTCGGCGGTCCAGCGATAGCCGTGCCGCAGGACGCCGGACCAGTCCCGGCCGGACCAGGCGGCGCGGGCCTGCTGCCCGGCATGGAAGCGGCCCATCCGGCGGCCGCGCTTGTAGGCCCAGCTCGCCGCGTCGTGGTTGCCGATGCTCTTCCAGTTCTGCTCGAGGGCGAGGTAGCTCGCCTGGGCGGCGTCGTAGGCGCAGGCCACCTCCTCGCCCACCGCCCCGCCGAGTTGCTCCACGCTCATCCGCGTGCCGTTGAGCCACGCGCCGGCGAAGCGGGCGTGCCGCAGGCGGCAGGTGGCGAGGTTGAGTCGCACCAAGTCGGTGTCCGAGAGATCCGCCCCCGAGAGATCGGCGCCGTCGAGCTTCGCCCCGGCGAAGTGCGCGCCCCGCAGGCGCGAGCCGGCGAGGCTCGCCTTGGTCAGGCTGGCCTCGGCGAAATCCGCGTGGGTCAGGTTGGCGTCGGCGAGCTTGGCCTCGTCGAGGCGCGCGCCGCGAAAGACCGTGTCGTCCGCGTCCGCCCCGGAGAAATCCGCGCCCCAGAGATCGGCTACGGCGAAATCGGTCCCGTCGAGGAGGGCGCCGGACAGGTCGGCGAAGCGCATCGCGGCCTGGCCGAACCGGGCGTCCTCCAGCATCGCCCCCGCGAACTTCACCTGCCCGGCGACGATGCCGGTGAAGTCCGCCCCCGAGAGATCGGCCTCGGACAGGTCGGCGGCCTCCAGGATCGCCCCGGTGAAGCGCGTCGAGCGCCCGACCGCGCCGGTGAGGCTCGCCCCGCGCAGGTTCGCGCCGGAGAGGTCGGCCTCCTCCATGCGGGCGCGGGACAGGTCCGCGCCGACGAGCGCCAGGCCGCCGGATTCGGCGTCCGTGACGAGGCCGGCATCCGGCACGGCCGCGAGGGCGCCCGGTCCGGCGCTCAGCTGCGACAGGTCCGCGCCCGGCTCGCGCAGGGGCGCCCCGGCGGCGATCCGGCCGACGAGCGCGCGCAGCCGCGATTCCACCGGAGCGTCCGGTCGCGCGTCGGGGGGAGTCGCCTGGTCCATGGTCGTTCCTTGCCGGAAGGTGCGACCGGACGCCAGACGCTCCGCTCAGGGTGCGGTGGTCGCGGCCGTCACCCGCACGGTGATCGCCTTGGCGGCGGGGGTCTTCGACTGCTCGTCGTAGTGCCAGAGCGGCAGGAGGACGTTCAGCTCCGGGTAGTACCCGGCGCAATTGCCCTCCGGGATGTCGTAGGCGATCACCCGCAGGCCGCCCACGCGCCGCGGCACTTGGTCGTCCGCCTCGGTCGCCACGTCGACGCTGATCCCGTCCCTCAAGCCCAGCCGCGCGATGTCCCGCCGGTTCATGAACAGCACGTCCCGCGTGCCCTTAACCCCGCGGAAGCGGTCGTCGTAGCCGTAGACCGTGGTGTTGAACTGGTCGTTCGACCGCAGCGTGATCAGGTCCAGCACGTCCGGGCCGCGGTCGGGCAGGTCCGGGTCGGCCTCGAGGCCCTCGGGCACCGCGAAATTCGCCCTCCCGGTCTCGGTCTCCCACTTGCGGTCGCGGGCGCCGAGCGGCTTCGTCAGGCCGCCGGGCTGGAACATCCGGCCGTTCAGGTCGTGGAACACGCTCGGGTAGGTCGCCTCGATCGCGTCGCGCACCCGCCCGTAATCGGCCACCCAGGCATCCCAGTCGATCCGCGGATTGGGCGGCAGGGTCGCCTTGGCGATCTCCGCCACGATCCAGGGCTCGGAGCGCAGGTGCGGCCCGACCGGGTCGGCCACGCCCCGGGATCCGTGGAAGCGCGCGGTGGAATCCTCCATCGACACCGCCTGCCGGCCGCTCGCCTGCTGGTCGATCTCGATCCGGCCCAGGCAGGGCAGGATGTAGGCGACGGTGCCGTTGACGAGGTGCGAGCGGTTGAGCTTGGTCGAGATCTGGACGGTGAGGCGCTGCCGCCGCCAGGCCGGCTCCATCCGGGCAGTGTCGGGAACCGCCCGCAGGAAATTGCCGCCGAGCCCGATGAAGGCCTTCACGCGCCCGTCGAGGAGGCCCTCGCAGGTCTCGACGGTGTTGAGGCCCTTCTCCCGCGGCGGCTCGAAGCCGTAGAGTTCCCGCAGCTTGTCCAGCGGCGCCAGCTCGGGCTTCTCGGTGATGCCGACGGTGCGCTGGCCCTGCACGTTCGAGTGGCCCCGCACCGGGCAGATCCCGGCGCCGGGCTTCCCGATATTGCCGCGCAGGAGCAGCAGGTTCACGAGCATCCGGACGGTCTCGGTGCCCTTGCGGTGCTGGGTCAGGCCCATCCCGTAGATGCCGATCACCGCCTTCGCGCGGGCGTACACTCCGGCGGCGGCCTCCAGCGCGGTCCGCGTCAGGCCGGAGCGCCGCTCCAGCGCGGCCCAGTCCTGCCCGTCGCAGAAGGCGACGAAGGCCTCGAAGCCGTGGGTGTGCTCGGCGATGAACGCGTGGTCGAGCACCCGGGGCCGGCCGGCGGCCTCCGCGGCCCGGTCGAGGGCGAGCAGGGCCTTGCACAGGCCGGTGAGCGCCGCGAGGTCGCCGCCGGCCTTCACCTGATGGTACTGCGTCGAGATCTTCGTGGACGAGCGGGTGAGCATCTCGACCGGCGATTGCGGGTCGGTGAAGCGCTCCAGCCCGCGCTCGCGCAGCGGGTTGAAGGTGATGATCTGCGCCCCCCGGCGCCGCGCCTCCTGGAGCGGGTGCAGCATCCGCGGCGCGTTCGACCCGACGTTCTGGCCGAAGAAGAAGATCAGGTCGGTGGTCTCGAAATCCTCTAGCAGCACTGTGCCGACTGGCGCGCCGATCGATTGCGGCAGCGCCACCGAGGTCGGCTCGTGGCACATGTTGGAGGAGTCCGGCAGGTTGTTGTTGCCGTAGAGGCGCGCGAGCAGCGCCCACATGTAGCTCGTCTCCAGGGATGCCCGGCCCGAGGCGTAGAACACCACCGATCGCGGGTCCTGCGCGCGCAGGTCCTCCAGCTCCCGGCCGATCTCCGCGAGGGCCTCCGCCCAGGCGACGGGCCGGTAGCGGTCCGTCGCCGAGTCGTAGCGCATCGGGTGGGTCAGGCGGCCCTGCTCCTCCAGGGCGTAGTCGCTCCAGCCGAGGAGCTCCGTCACGGTGTGCTCGGCGAAGAAGTCCGGCGTCGCGCGGCGGCGCGTCTGCTCCCAGGCGGTCGCCTTGGCGCCGTTCTCGCAGTACTCGAAGGCGAGCGGCTTGGCGGGCTTCGCCCAGGCGCAGGACGTGCACATGTACCCGTCCGGCTTGTTCTGCTTCAGCAGCATCGCCGAGCCGGTGACCGGCACGCCCTCCCGGGTCAGGATCTCGACGAGGGAGCGGGCCGAGCCCCAGCCGCCCGCCGGCCCGTCGTAGGGCTCGATCCGGACGTCGTCGGTGTTCTGATCGGCCATGGCGCCCTCCACCCGGCGCAGCGATCACCGGACCGGGGGAACGCGCGAGCGGGCGAATGGGATCACGGGCGCGTCACCGCGCCCGCGCACGGGTTCCCTTGCCGGTGCCGCGGCCGTAACGTCGACAAGCGGACCAACCGTCGGAGGAGAAGATTATGGCCAGCGTCGACGTCGACATGGTGAAGTGTGCCTGCCAGGACTGCGTCTGTGTGATTCCCGTCTCCAAGGCCGTGTCGCGGGACGGCAAGGCCTATTGCTGCGACGACTGCGCGGACGGCCACAAGGATCACGCCGGCTGCGAGCACGCCGGCTGCGCCTGCCACGGCTAGGGCCGCCTCCGATCGCGTTTCGACGGTCTGGAGAACGCATCTACGTTCGAGACAGCCGCGACGCGCCCCCTCTCCCGTCCGGGAGAGGGTTGGGGTGAGGGGCACGACGTTTCCGGATCGCACGCCATCGCGGCTCGGCCAGGTTGCCCCGCGTTCGGACAGACCTGATCCCTCACCCTGTCCCTCTCCCGCACGGGAGAGGGGACCCGCGCCTCGCTCGGGACAGGCTCCGCGATCGTCGCCGTCCCGACCTCGGTGAGATGAGGCCTCCCAGAGGGTCAGGCGCTCTCGTTTCGGGGCGCCGAAGGCGGGCCCGGAATCGCAACGCTCCGTCGGTGTGAGACCTGCCGACCCCGGCACTGCATCACCGGCTCCGCGGCGCGACCCCCGGATGGCGGGCGATGGGCGCGCGGTCAGGAGACCGCGGTGAGCTTGTCGGCCATCGACTGGTCCTTGTCCCGGCGCGTCGAGAAGATCAGCGTGAAGAAGGTCCGCTGGACGCCGAGCTCGGCGAGCTTCGCCTCGCACCGCTCCGCCAGCGCGCAGATCTCCGACAGCTCGCCCTCGATGTTCGTGCCGTTGGGATGCATCGTGGCGGTGAGTCCGCTCGACTCGATGATCCCCTTGATCTCCCGCACGTAGGGCGAGACCGACGGGCCGACGCCCATCGGCACGATGCAGAGGTCGGCCGAAACTTTCATGGTGCCTGCCTGATCCGGGAGGGGCGGCCCCGGCCGGCAGCGCGACCGGAAGCGGGGCGAGCGGGCAGCCTATCGCCGGCCGCGGCGACTTTCCAGCGCGGCGCCGGCGGTCACGCCTCGCCGGTCTCCAGCGCCGCGGCCCGCACCGAGGGCAGGCAGGGATTGGCGTTGTCGCTGCGCCACGCGAGCCACAGTTCCGGCCCGGTCGTGGCCGGCAGGGCGATCGGCCGGAGCCGGATGTCGGCCATGCTGTTGCCCCGGGCGCTGCCCGGCACCAGGGCGACGCCGATGCCGGCGCCGACGAGGGCCAGCATCGCGTGGACTTGGTTCACCCGCTGCACGATCCGCGGCTGCACGCCCCCGGCCTCGAACAGCCGGTCGAGCAGGTCGATGAAGTAGCGCCCGCCCCGGGGCGACCACGTCACGAAGGCCTCGCCGTCGAGGTCCCGCAGGGTCGGCGCGCGCGCCGCCGCGAGGCGGTGCCCGCGCGGGACCGCGAGCAGGAGCCGCTCGCGCGCCAGCGGCGCGGTGGCGATCGCGGATTTCGGATCCTGCAGGACCGGGGCCGGCCGCAGGATCGCCAGATCGGTGCGGTTCTCGGCCAGCGCCAGGATCTGCTCGTCCGAGACCATCTCCTCCAGCACGAGGTCGACCTCGGGCAGCGTCCGGCGGACATGGGCCACGACCTGCGGCAGCGTCCGGTAGGCCGAGGCGGCGGTGAAGCTGAGGCGCAGCACCCCGCTCTCGCCCCGGGCGGCGCGCCGCGTGATGCGCGCCGCGTTCTCGGCCGCCGCCAGCACCCGGTAGGCCTCGGCCAGGAAGGTGCGGCCCGCCGGGGTCAGGCGCACCGCCCGGGTGGTCCGCTCCAGCAGCGTCACGCCGAGGGTCTGCTCCAGCATCTGGATCTGCCGCGACAGGGGCGACTGGGTCAGGTTCAACCGCGCCGCGGCCCGGCCGAAGTGCATCTCCTCGGCGACGGCGACGAAGCTGCGGGCGTGGCCGAGGTCGAACATTGATGCAGGATCCGGGATAATCCAGCCAAAATCAACGTTGGACGCATTTAACGCCGGCGCCTAACCCCGAACGCGACACCGAACGGTGCGTTCCAGGGAGAGAATCGATGGCGAGCATGACCCCGGCCGAGATGGCGCGCGTGCTGGGCTCCGGCCTGCTGTCCTTCCCGGTCACGCATTTCCGCGACGATCTCAGCTTCGACGAGACCGCCTACCGGGACAATCTCGGGCGCCTCGCCGACTACAGGGTGTCGGGGCTGTTCGCCGCCGGCGGCACCGGCGAGTTCTTCTCGCTGACGCCCGCCGAGATCGACCGCGTCCTGCGCGCCGCCGTCGAGGAGACCCGCGGCCGGACCCCGGTCATCGCCCCCGCCGGCCAGGGCACCGCCCTGGCGGTCGAGATGGCCCGGGCCGCCGAGGCCGCCGGCGCGGACGGGATCCTGCTGCTGCCGCCCTACCTGGTCGGCTCCGAGCAGGCCGGTCTCGCCGCCCATATCGAGGCGGTCTGCCGCGCGACGTCCCTCGGGATCATCGTCTACAACCGCGCCAACGCCCAGCTCAACGAGCAGACGCTGGCCGGCCTGTGCGAGCGCTGCCCAAACCTCGTCGGCTTCAAGGACGGCGTCGGCGACGTCGAGCTGATGACCCGGGTCTACGCCGCTCTGGGCGACCGCCTGACCTATATCGGCGGCCTGCCCACCGCCGAGACCTTCGCGCTGCCGTACCTGGAGATGGGCGTCACCACCTACTCCTCGGCGATCTTCAACTTCCTGCCCGAATGGGCGCTGTCCTTCTACGACAGCGTCCGCCGCCGGGACCGCGACGCGGTCTACCGGGAGCTGCGCGACTTCGTCCTCCCCTACATCGCGATCCGCAACCGCAAGCGCGGCTACGCGGTCTCGATCGTCAAGGCGGGCATGAGCGC
This sequence comes from Methylobacterium sp. NMS14P, assembly GCF_028583545.1. Taxonomy (NCBI): domain Bacteria; kingdom Pseudomonadati; phylum Pseudomonadota; class Alphaproteobacteria; order Hyphomicrobiales; family Methylobacteriaceae; genus Methylobacterium; species Methylobacterium sp. NMS14P. The sequence continues at coordinate 5,811,562 of NZ_CP087106.1, forward strand.
CGTCGGCCGCCACGCCGGCCCGGTCCGGCCGCCGCTGACCGAGCTCGACGCGGCCGAGCGCGCCGAGCTGACGACGCTGATCGGCGACCGTCGCTGAACCCCCGCGACGCGCACAACGACGGATCCGCCGAGCCAACGGCGGCCACGACCCGCTTCCTGGATCAACCGGGCGGCAGAGAGCCAGGGAGAACGTCCATGAGTGCCAGTTCGACCGGCGCGCCGAGCACCCTGCTCGACGCCGCCGACGCGGGTCGCCGCACCCGCGTCCGCCTGCTGATCGTGGCGATGCTGTTCGCCGCCACGACGATCAACTACGCCGACCGCGCGACCATCTCGATCGCCGGGCCCGACATGGCCAAGGAACTCGGCCTCTCGCCGGTCCAGATGGGCTACGTCTTCTCGGCCTTCGCGTGGTCCTACGTCCTCGCCCAGATCCCAGGCGGCTGGCTCCTCGACCGCTACAGCGTCAAGTGGGTCTACGCCGCCGCCGTCGCCCTGTGGTCGGGCTTCACGCTGGTCCAGGGCGCCGTCGGCTTCTTCACCGGCCTGACCGCGGTGGTGCTGCTCTTCGCCCTGCGGCTCGCCGTCGGCCTCACCGAGGCGCCGGTCTTTCCCGCCAATGCCCGGATCGTCGCCGCGTGGTTCCCGACCCGGGAACGCGGCATGGCCTCGGCGTTCTTCAACTCGGCGCAGTACTTCGCCACGGTGCTGTTCACGCCGCTGATGGCGTGGATCGTCCACAATTTCGGCTGGCACCACGTCTTCACCAGCATGGGCCTGCTCGGCATCGTCTTCGCGGTGGTGTGGCTGCGCGTCGTCGACAGCCCGAAGAACCACCCGTCGATGAACCAGGCGGAGCGGGACTACATCGAGGCCGGCGGCGCGCTGCTCGACATGGACGGGCAGAGCCGGACCAAGCAGGGCGATGCCGGCCGGACGCTGCGCCAGCTGCTCGCCAACCGGATGCTGCTCGGCATCTATGTCGGCCAGTACTGCATCACCGTGCTGACCTACTTCTTCCTGACGTGGTTCCCGGTCTACCTCGTCAAGGAGCGCGGCCTGTCGATCCTGCAGGCCGGCTTCGCGGCGGCTCTGCCGGCGCTCTGCGGCTTCATCGGCGGCATCCTCGGGGGCGTGATCTCCGACCTGCTCCTGCGCCGCGGCTTCTCGCTGACGGCGGCCCGCAAGATCCCGATCGTCGGCGGCATGCTGCTGTCGATGAGCATCATCGGCTGCAACTACGTCCAGGCGGACGCGGTGGTGGTCGGGCTGATGGCGCTCGCCTTCTTCGGCAAGGGCATCGGCGCGCTCGGCTGGGCGGTCGTCGCCGACACCTCCCCGCGGGAGAGCGGCGGCCTCTCGGGCGGCCTGTTCAACACCTTCGGCAACACCGCCGGCATCACCACGCCGATCGCGATCGGCTACATCGTCCAGAGCACGGGCTCGTTCAACGGCGCCCTGGTCTTCGTCGGCCTGAACGCCCTCGTCGCCTGCTTCTGCTACCTCGTGGTGGTCGGCGAGATCCGCCGCGTCGAGCTGAAGGCCCACTGACCCGCCCGCCGGACCGGCCGCCGGCCGGTCCGGCCCCGCATCGATCCCGCCTCGCGCCCGGCGCAGACCGGCCGGGGGCCCCCGAGGAGGACGCCATGCTGAACGAGAGCCGCCACGCCGCCCGCAACACGCCGACCGTGACCGCCATGAAGGTCGTGCCGGTCGCCGGCCACGACAGCATGCTGCTCAACCTCTCGGGCGCGCACGGGCCGTACTTCACCCGCAACCTCGTGATCCTGACCGACTCCACCGGCGCCACCGGACTCGGCGAGGTCCCCGGCGGCGAGGGCATCCGCAAGACCCTGGAGGATGCCCGGGATCTCGTGGTCGGGCAGCCGCTCGGCGCCTGGAACGCGGTGCTCAACGCCATGCGGACGCGCTTCGCCGACCGCGACGTCGGCGGGCGCGGCCTGCAGACCTTCGACCTGCGCATCACCATCCACGCGGTCACCGCCGTCGAGTCCGCCTTCCTCGACCTGCTCGGCCAGTACCTCGACGTGCCCGTCGCGGCGCTCCTGGGCGAGGGCCAGCAGCGCGACGCCGTCGAGATGCTGGGCTACCTGTTCTACGTCGGCGACCGCACCCGCACGGATCTCGGCTACCGCGCGCCGACCGCCCGCGACGGCTGGTTCCGCCTGCGGGACGAGGAGGCGCTGACACCGGAGGCCGTGGCCCGGCTCGCCGAGGCCGCCTACGACCAGTACGGCTTCAACGACTTCAAGCTGAAGGGCGGCGTGCTGCGCGGCGAGGACGAGATCGCCGCCGTCACCGCGATCCATGAGCGCTTCCCCAAGGCGCGGGTCACGCTCGACCCGAACGGCGCGTGGTCCCTCGCGGAGGCGATCCGCCTCTGCAAGGGCCAGGGCGACGTCCTGGCCTACGCGGAGGATCCCTGCGGCGCCGAGGGCGGGTTCTCGGGCCGCGAGATCATGGCCGAGTTCCGCCGCGCCACCGGCCTGCCCACCGCCACCAACATGATCGCCACCGACTGGCGGCAGATGAACCACGCGATCCAGCTCGGTGCTGTCGACATCCCGCTGGCCGACCCGCATTTCTGGACGCTCGCCGGCTCGGTCCGGGTGGCCCAGCTGTGCCGTGACCACGGCCTGACCTGGGGCTCGCACTCGAACAACCACTTCGACGTGTCGCTCGCGATGTTCACCCACGTCGCCGCGGCGGCGCCCGGCAACGTCACGGCGATCGACACGCACTGGATCTGGCAGGACGGCGAGCGCCTGACCAGGGAGCCGCTGGCGATCCGCGGCGGCCTCGTGCGGGTGCCGGAGCGGCCGGGCCTCGGCATCGAGCTCGACATGTCGGCGGTGGAGGAGGCCCACGCCCTCTACCGCGACCACGGCCTCGGCGCCCGCGACGACGCGGCCGCCATGCAGTTCCTGATCCCCGGCTGGACCTTCGACAACAAGAAGCCCTGCCTGGTCCGCTGAGGGCCGGCCCCGAAGCCTCAGACGCGCGAAGACAGCGGCGACCATTCCCGGCGCAGGATGGCGTACTGCATCGTGTTCTCGAAGATCGGGTTGCCCCGATCGTCGTCCACGAAGGAGATGAACTCGCGGAACAGGCCCTCGGGGCGCATCGTCAGCGCCTCGCACAGGCGGCGCGAGGCGGCGTTGTCCTCCTCGACATAGGCGTAGAGCCGCCGCGCACGCCGCTCGGAGAACAGGTATCCGAACAGGGCGGTCGCGGCCTCGAGGGCGTAGCCCGCGCCGCCGTACGCGGCGTTGAAGTTCCAGCCGACCGAGAAGGTGTCGGGCGGTTCGGGCAGGCAGAACAGGTCGCCGATCAGCCGGTCGGACGCGGCCAGGCACACGGCCACGTGCTCGTCGTCGCGGCCGCGCCGCACGGCCTCCGCCTCCGCGTCCGCCGGCGTGTCGAGGCGGCCGCTCTGGAAGCAGCGCGCCCGCGGGCGGTGCAGGTAGGCGAACAGGTCGGCGGCGTCGTCCGGCCTGAAACGCCGCAGGATCAGGCGGTCGGTCCGGATGTCGATCATCGGGTTCCCGGTCGGGGCCGCGCTACGCGGCCACGAGGTTGAAGGTGCGGTCGGCCGGCGCGAGGCTGACCCGCCGCCCCCAGTCGAAGGCGACGAAATCCTGCTCGATCCCGTCCGAGAACACCACGCCGCCCTCGTTCATCCGCGACACCACCGTGAGCGGCGCGCCGGCGAACTTGCCGCCGCGGAGATCGGTGCCGGTGGCGACGCTCGGGAACGGCTCGCGCACCCAGTAGCCGAAGGCCGCCTCCTCGATGCCGACCTCCACGGTGAGGTGCGTCGCCTCGCTGATCGAGCGCGCCCAGCCGGTCAGGCCGGTGCCCGAGGCCACGATCAGCCCGCTCGACGAGTGGTCCTCCGCCCGCGCCCCGTCGTCGATCCGGTAGCGCGCCGACTGGTGGCTGCGGTGGCCGACGAAGATCTCGTTCAGGGCGAGCAGCCGCTCGCCGCCGTCGAAGGTCGCCTGCACCATGGTGCGCCGCTGCAGGGGGGCGGCGCCGGCCGCGCTGGCGGGCAGCAGGGCGCGGAGTGCCTCCACCCGGGCCCGGGCCAGCACGCCGTCGTAGAGGTCGGGCGCCGGGTTGACCCCGACCACCGGCTGCCCGTCGAGGTACTTGGCGACGTTGGCCACGAGCCCGTCCTGCCCCACGGCCACGACCACGTCCTCGGGGGCGAAGAGGAAGCGGTCGAGGTCGGGGCGCCGCACCAGGGCCTGCCGCCAGTCCAGGGGCACGGAGGCCCGGGCCTCGGCGAGCACGGCCTGGAACTGCGCGTGGCGCGCCTCGACCGCGGCGAGCGTCTGGCCCCTGCTCTCCAGGAAGAACCGGACTTGGCCGCGGGTCGCGTGCCGGGCGATGAGCAGCTCGTAATCCGTGTCGCGGATCACGAAGACCACGCGGGGGGTGAGGGCCGGCATGGCGGGCCTCCTCAGCGGGGCGCGAGCCGCGCGGGAAGCGCGCCCCGGACCTCGCCGAGGATTGCCGCCAGCAGGTCGGGCGTGACGTTGACGTGCTCGATCGTCTCCAGCTTGCCGGCGAGTTCCCGGGCCGCCAGCCCGAGCAGGACGGCGGGCGGCATGTCCCGGTAGATTGCGGCGCGGCGCTGCTCCGCGTCGGCCCGGGCCCCCTCGACGAGCCGGATCCGCTCGGCCTCCGCGGCCGCCTCCAGGCCGCGGGCCTCCGCGACGCCGGCGGCGCGGTCGCGGGCGTTCTCGGCTTCTTGCGCGATCAGCACGGTCTCGCGCCGGGCCAACTCGGTCTTGGTCGCGAGCTCGTTCTCCGCGATGGCGCGCTCCTTCTCAACCGCCAGGGCGCGCCGCGCGAAGGTCGCCTCGTCGGCCTTCTGCTGCAGGGCCTCGAAGGTCGGCGTCTGCAGGGCGCGCTCCAGCTCGCTGGTCGGCGCGAGGTTGGTGAGCCGCACCGAAACCGCCGCGACGCCGATCTCGGCCAGCGCCGGGGCGGCGAACAGGACCCGTTCCAGCACGGCGCGCAGCGGCTCCGGACCGGCGTCGAGGAGGGCGCCGATCGGGCTCGCCCCGAGATACTGGAGCGCCGCCTGGCCGGCGATGCCGCCGAGGCGCGCCTCGATCCGCTCGATCGGCTCGCCCTGGAGGCGCCCGTTGCGGAGGTCGATCGAGAAATCGACCCGGCTCGCCAGCAGCTCCGGATCGACGACGTGCCAGCCGATCGTCCCCTGGACCACGACAGTCTGGAAGTCCCGGCTGCGGCCGCGGACGAACAGGGTCATCTCGCGGTCGTCGACCGGCACCTCGCTGATGCTGGCGGTCTCGGGCCGGAACCAGAAGACCAGACCCCGCCCGCTCTGCCGGACCCGGCCGTTGCGGAAGCGGATGATGTGGCTGCTCGCCTCGCTCCGGAGCTGGGCGATCACACCGATGTTGCGGACCGTTGCCATGATGGTCTCCTCAGAACTGACCCGAGCTGTCGAAGCGGAAGAGTTCGGCGGGGCGGAACGCCGTCCCGGCCTCGCGGGCGCCGGTCGGCGCGATCCAGCCCCGGTCGCGCATGCGGCGGCGGAAGGCGGATTTGTTGAGGGGCGCGCCGCGGATCGCCGCGTGCACGTCCTGGAGCTGCCGGAGGGTGAAGTGCTCCGGGAGTAGCGCGAAGCCGACATCCGTGTAGTCGAGCTTGCCGCGCAGCCGCTTCACGGCCAGCGCGAGGATGTCGGAGTGGTCGAAGGCGAGGGCGAGGGGGGCGCCGTCCTCGGTCTCGGCCGAGACCGGGCCGCCGGCCTCGCCCGCCCAGGGCACGATCAGCGTCGCCGCCGTCGGCGCGGCGCTGCCCGCCAGGGCCTCGGCGAGGGCCGCCTCCGGCAGCAGCGCCAGGTAGGCGACCGAGACGATGCGCATCCGCGGATCCCGGTCCACGGCGCCGAAGGTGTAGAGCTGCTCGAGCCGCGCCCGCCCGATCCCGGCCTTCTCGCGCAGGACGCGCTCCGCGGCGGCGTCGAGGGTCTCGGCGATGCCTACGAACCCGCCCGGCAGCGCCCACAGGCCGGCCTGCGGCAGCTGGCTTCGGCGCAGCAGGAGAGCGGCGAGCCGGCCCGCCCGGATCCCCACGAGGACGAGATCGACCGCCAGGGCGGGGCGCTCGTATTTCGCAGGATCGTAGCCTGCCAGGAACTCGGATTCGGTCATCGGACTTTTCTACTCAAGTTGAGCATAACTAAGACGCAGATTGCGCATATGTCAAGCCGAGAGCGGATCCGCCGGGAAGCGCCGCGGGACGCACAGCCCCGCACCGGCTCCGCACAGATCCGCCCGGGCGCGGCCGGTCGGTGCGGTCCGAGCCTGGAAAAGGGCGAAGCTTCTCGTGGCGACGGAGGGGCTGGCGCGGGAGCTTCAGCGGCGAGCCGGCATCGATCCGCCGGCGCAGGAGATTTCCCCCATGCCGTTCTTCGCTCCACGATCCGCGGTCGAGCCGCCCCGCAACGCCGCGCTGTCGCCGCTCTTCCTCGCGCTGCTGGCGCTCCTCATCATGCTCGCCTCGGCCCACGCGGCGCCAGGCCCGGAGCGGGGCGGCCTCAGGCTGCGCGGGCCGGCCGGCACCGCGCCGGTCGAGGCCGTCCAGCTCGCGACCGACATCAGCGTCGACGTCAGCGGCCCGACCGCCCGGGCCACCGTCACCCAGGCCTTCCGCAACGTCACGGCGGACTGGGTCGAGGGCACCTACGTGTACCCGCTTCCGGAGGACGCGGCCGTCGACGGGATGAAGCTCGTCGTCGGCGCCCGCGTGATCGTCGCCGACATCCGCGAGCGGGCGGCGGCCAAGCGCGCCTACGAGGCCGCGAAGGTGGCCGGGCAGTCGGCGGCGCTGACCGCGCAGGAGCGGCCCAACGTCTTCACCAACGCGGTCGCCAATATCGGCCCCGGCGAGACGGTGGTGGTCCAGATTACCTACCAGCAGACGATCCCCGTCTCTGGCGAGACGCGGACGCTGCGCCTGCCCCTGGTAGTGGCGCCCCGCTACAATCCCGCCCCCGCCCCGGTGGACGCGGTCTCCCTCGACGGCGTGGCCGGCGCGGCCCGCGACCCCGTCCCGGATCGCGCCCGGATCAGCCCGCCGGTGCTCGACCCGGCCCTGTCGTCGCCGACCAATCCGGTCGCCGTCACCGTGCGGCTGCAGGCGGGCTTCCCCGTCGGCGACGTCCGCAGCGCGACCCACGCGATCCGCGTGACCGAGACCGGCCCGGAGGCGCGGACCGTCACGCTCGCCGACGGCGTCGTCCCGGCCGACCGCGACCTCGAGCTGACCTGGGCGCCGGTCCCGAGCCGGGTGCCGGGCCTCGGCCTGTTCCGCGAGACCGTGGCGGGCCGGACCTACCTGCTGGCCACCGTGAACCCGCCGGCGATCGAGGCCGACGCGGCCGCCCGGCCGGCGCGCGACGTCACCTTCGTCATCGACAATTCCGGCTCGATGTCGGGCGCCTCGATGCGGCAGGCCAAGGCCGGGCTGCTGGCCGGCCTCGGCCGCCTGACCCCGCGGGACCGCTTCAACGTCATCCGCTTCGACGACACCTGGGACGCGCTGCATCCGGAGCCGGTCCCGGCGACGCCGGCGGCCCTGGCGGAGGCCGAGGCCTTCGTCGCCGCCCTGGAGGCCCGCGGCGGCACCGAGATGCTGGCGCCCCTCAAGGCGGCCCTCGCCGACCCCCACCCGGAGGACGGGCGCGTCCGTCAGGTCGTGTTCCTCACCGACGGCGCCGTCGGCGACGAGGAGCGGATCTTCGCGGCGATCCACGCCGATCTCGGGCGCACGCGCCTGTTCATGGTCGGCATCGGCGCGGCGCCCAACGGCCACCTGATGCGCCACGCGGCCGAGATCGGCCGCGGCAGCTTCACCGAGATCCGCGACCTCGCGCAGGTCGGCGAGCGGACCCGCGCGCTCTACGAGAAGCTGGAATCCCCCGCCGTCACCGACCTGACCGCGACCTTCTCGGTCCCGGGCGTCGCGGTCACGCCGGGAGCGCTGCCCGACCTGTATCGCGGCGAGCCGCTGGTCTTCGCCGCGCTTCTGCCGGGGGCGGCAGAGGGCACCGTGACCGTCACCGGCCGGGTGGGCGGCCGGACCTGGACCCGGACGCTCCCCCTCGTCGAGGCGGGCCCCGGCGCCGGCATCTCCAAGGTCTGGGCGCGCTCCCGGATCGGCGAGACCGAGACGGCGCGCATCACGGGGCGCCTCGGCACGGACGCGGCCGACGCCGCCATTCTGGCGCTGGCCCTGGAGCACGGCCTGACGACGCGGCTGACCAGCCTCGTGGCCGTCGACGCCACGCCGCGCCGGGCGCCCGGCACGCCTCTCGTCGCCGCCGACCTGCCGCTGAACCTGCCGGCGGGCTGGGACTTCGCCAAGGTGTTCGGCACGGGCCGGCCCGGCGCCGCGCCCGCCGACGACGGGGCGGCGCGGATCGTGCCGATCCGGGCCGAGGGCGCGGCGGTCGACCTGCCGCGGACCGGGGCCGGGATCCTGGCGCAGCTCGGCCTGGGCCTGCTCCTCGCCCTGCTGGGTCTCCTGGGCCTCCTGCTGGGCGCCGGCCCGACGGCCGGCGGCCGCCGGACCGGGGACGCGCGATGAGCCGGCGCACGGTGACCGGACTGGGGAGGGCCCTCGCGGCCCTCCTCACCCTCGCGGGGCTCGGGCTCGCGGCGCAGGCCGCCTGGATCCCCGCCAAGGCCGCCCTGGCCCAGCTGCTGCTGGAGCGCGCCTTCGCCCGCACGCTGGCCGAGGGCCGGCCCGCCCGGCCCTGGCCCTGGGCCGACACCGAGCCGGTCGCCCGCCTCACCGTCGCGGGCCGCAGCTTCGTGGTGCTGCGGGGCGGGAGCGGCCAGGCCCTGGCCTTCGGCCCCGGCCATCTGGACGGCACCCCGGAGGCCGGCGCGCCCGGAACCGCCGTCATCGCCGCCCACCGCGACACGCAGTTCGCGGTGCTGGGGCAGCTCGGGCCCGGCGATCCGGTCGCGGTGACCGGCCGCGACGGCCGGACCCTGCGCTTCCGCGTTACCGGCACGCGGGTCGCCCGCTGGGACGCCTCGGGCATCGACCCGCAGGCCCCCGGCCGGCACCTCGACCTCGTCACCTGCTGGCCTCTCGAGGCGCTGCAGGCCGGCCCGCTCCGGCTGATCGTCGAGACCGAACTGGCCTCGGAGGCGGGGCGTTCCTGACCGGTCGGCGTGGACGGCCAGCTTGGCCGCGCTTGCGCGAATGTGCGGTTTCGTGCGGATCTGTGCGGGTCAAGCCCGCGCGAGCCGTACCTGTGAGCGAGATCGAACTGTCCGAGGCGCAGAGCCGCGCCATTGCCCAGACCGTGCGCGAGGCGCTGGCCCGTCGGCGCATCTCCCGGCAGACGCTGGCCGAGGAGGCCCGGATCAGCATCTCGACCCTGGAGAAGGCGCTCGCCGGCCGCAGGCCCTTCACCCTGGCGACGACGATCCGTCTGGAGGAGGCCCTGGGCCAGTCCCTCCGCCAGGAGACGGGGCGACCGGCCCCGGAGGCGGCCCGCCACGCGCCCGACGAGCTCGGCTCCTACTCGCGGGAGAGCGTGGCCTGGATCGAGGGGCGCTACCTCACCCTGCGGCCCTCGTTCGGGACGGCGGGCGCGGTCTTCGCCTACCGCACCGAGATCGCCTGGGATCCGGACGCGGCCCGCCTCGTGTTCCGCGAGGCCGAGCGGCTCGACGCCCCCTTCGCGCAATCCGGCAGCGTCGCCGTGCCGAGCCAGTCGGGCATGATCTACCTGGTGACCAACTGGCACGGGCAGCACCGCCTCGCGGTGCTGTGCCGCCCGAACATCCAGGGCGAGATGTACGGGGTCCTCACGACCCTCCACGCGGGGCGCGGCACGCAGCTGACCCCGGCCGCGGCGCCCCTGGCGCTGCTGCCCGAGCAGGCGGGCGCGCACGGGTACGGGCGGATCGGGCCGGACGACCCGGGCTACGCGCCGTACCGGGCCTATCTCGCCCGGGTGCACGACGACGGCTACGCCGCCTTCTTCACGGGCGTCGCCTGAGGAAATCTGATGGGTGAGCCCGACGGCGCAGAGCGCGGCGGGCTTGGAGCGGGTACCGGGAATCGAACCCGGGTATTCAGGTTGGAAGGCGGACGCATTTACTGCGCGGTTACCCGATCCATCATTCGTTTTTTCAGCAACATCGTCACGACATTGCGTTTTTCCCGTTAGGGCGACACCCTGGCATCGCGAGGATTTGGGGGCTCCAGTTGTACAGCCGTTGTATGGGGATCGAGATGACGAACGCCGAGACCATCCGACGGCTGCCGGGCCCGAGCAACTTTCGCCCAATCCCGCCCGAGCCGAAGGACGTCGTCGCTCCTTTGCGGAGCGTCACTCTGGTCATCACGCTCGACATCGTCGTGCAGGCCAAACGGTACGTCGAGCGTGGCGCGACGAAAGGAATGGTGATCGAGTGGCGGGATTCCACCCAGAAGGGGCTCGTGCTGCGTCTGACCTCGACCGCGGCGACCTAGTACCTACGTCGCAGGACTTCCACCCTGCGCATCGGGACGATCGACGACACCTCGGTGCTCGCCGCACGTGAGATGGTGCGGAAGGTCTCGCATTTCGGCACGGTCGACGACGCTCGCATTTTCCTTGAGAAGATCCGCCAAGTCAGGGCGAACAAGGGCGAAGAAGCCGCGTACTACTACGAGGAGGGAGTTTGGATCGACGACGACGGGACTACCCATGGACCCGAAGTCGCGATGCCCGACAAGCTCTGGACTTGGTCTTATCTAAGGAAAAAGTATCTTGAGCACAAACTCACAACGCTTAACGAAAGATGGCCTCCCAATATGAAGTCCTTTTGCATCATAAATGCTTTAGGTCGATAGGAAACAAACCGGTCGGCTTGCTTGACTATGAAGATCTTGCGAAGATACGCGACGATCTCAATAGATCGAAATCAAAATCTCAGGCATCTCGCACCATCTCGATTGCTAGATCGATGCTGAATTGGGCTTACGCCGAGCATGCCTCTAGGACGGGGCTCGCCAAGCTCCAATTCGTTTTTTGGGGGCGGTGGAAGATTGCGCGCAAGAGCGGCGTCCGGGACCACGCTCCGACGATCTCCGAACTCGCGAGAACGCTCGTTCTCGTTGAGCATCTCCACTCCCTGTCTCAACAGTCTCACAGCGCAGGCGCCGTCGATGCATCCATGGTCGGTGCGCTTTGGGCGCTCGTCCTGACCGGTCAGCGGGTTGGTCAATTGCTCCGCACGCCGACCGGACGCCTCCTCGAATCCCCAAAGGTACCGGTTGGATGGCGGGTTCTGACCTGGAAGCCGGAAGAGGTTAAGAAGGTGGAAGGGCTGTCGTTGCCTCATTGGCTTCCCGTGCCGCCCGAGACGATCGCGATCCTCGGGTATTGGAGGTCAAGGCGCGACGGCGATCGGTCGGATTGGATGTTCCCGAGCCTCCGGGGCTTCGGGCCTGTCACCGAAGGTGGGTTGGCAGGCCTGTTACGGCGGCTTCAAGGCATACGTCACAGGACCAAGCCTTCGGGTCGGGGAACTATCGACGCCAGGAGAATCCGAGGCAAGGCCAGGACGGGACTATCCAAGAGCCAGGGTGTCGATCTGTTCGCGGGACATGGGATTCAGCCGTGGATCCCGCATGACGTTCGCCGTGCGATCGTCACCTTCCTGGGAGATCACGGTCTCGGCGGCTCTGCGTCGGCCATCATAGCTCATCGGGAGTATAGGGAGGATCTCAAACGCGAGTACGAACGAGAGCGCATGCTTCCCGTAACAGAGCTCCATTACAACCGATCTCAGAAACTGGGGTTGAAGGTCGAGGGCATGAAGCTCTGGACGAAAGCAATTCTGGACGCGTACGAAATCGAAAAGGCGAGTTTCACGTCTGCGTTGACGCGGACAGAGGGAGCAAAAAGCGGGATTCCCTGGGCCGCTCCTGCCTTCGAGGAATGCGAAGCCGTCATGGATCCTGGAAGTTTCATCCCGTCCACCAGGAAGGATGTATGACAGCCCTTGTACGCCGCTCGTTTCAGTATCTCGATTCAAATTCGGGTGCTGTCCGCCCTCAGCTCGGCGGTTTCATTGCTGCGACATAGGGCACCTTGTCGGATGCCAAGCCGCAGCCACCCTCGACGGCGGCTGCCCCGGTGTTCGCCGAGCTGTTCTCCATTCCTTCGGTAAGGTATGACGTTTACACCGCGGCCTCTTCGAGGTAGTAATCGATCATTCCTTCGTCGCGCCAAGAAAGCTTCCAACGATTCGGTGCGCCCGGACGCTAGAATTCTCGTCAATCTGACCGGAAGTCGCACAGCCCTCTGAGTTTGCGCTTTCAATCGAAGGTTGTTGCCTTGTATCTGCGTTCCGTCGGGAATTCGTCGGGAATCTTTGTTCCGAACGGTTCCCTTGCGTGTCGCTAAGTGCGCACGCGTTCACTTCTGCCGGTGAGCGAGACGCGATTCTGCGCGTGAAGTAGATAATAGGCAGTCAGGTCGACGCGGCCGAAAAACTCCTGTCCGCCAGGAGCTTGTCCGAAATCGGGCTCCGTTTCGCGCCCGCCGTCGTGAAAGGCCGCCGCGCCGGTCCGCATGCACCCCAAGCGGAGAGCGGCCTCGAAGGCGTCGGAATGCAACCCCCGAGACCGAAGGCGAGGACCGTCGCGCCGCAGGCACGTGCCGGGTCGCCCGGCCCGGTGGGGCGCCCCCCGCGCCTGCTACGGGGCCTGCTACGAGGCCTGCTACGGGAAGGGTCGAAGCCGCACGCCACGGCATCGAGGCGCCGCCGCCGTCGAGCCTCTCCGAGGACGCGTCTCCGGCTCCGCCTGCGGCCTCTGCGGCCTCTGCGGCCTCGGGCGGCAACGCGCGCACCCGCCTCCCCACGCCGCGTGCCGACCGCCGCCACGATGCGCGGCCGGGTGCCGGAACCGCCAGTCCTTCCATCCCGGAGAGTGCGCGGATCGGCGGACGCGGCAAAGTGCGATCGCGCCACGCATCCGGCCGCTTCGTCGCGGTTCCCGGTCGCCGGGCTCTCCTTCAGCCTCGCCGGATGGCCGCGGAGGCGGCCGCCGCCGTGATCCGGAAGACCGGATCCCGGTGCTGTTCCCGCTCGGTCGATCGAAGTTCGCCGACTCGGGACGAGCCGCACGGACCCTCGCCGCGATCGCTCCACGGGTCGGCAGCCGTCGTGGGGACGAAACCGTGCGCCGAGCGGGCACGCTTCAGCGGCGCGGTCGTTCGAAGTTGTCGTTGGCCCGCGCGTAGGCGATGGACAAGTCCGGGGGACCGTCGGAGAAGAACGGCGATGCCGAAGCCTTCCCGACCCGTTCAAAATCCTTCCAGGACGTTATCTTGCCGAGCTCGGCCCGTAGCCTGGACTTATCCAGATGGACATAGCGGTCCGTCGAATTCCTGTTCGCGTGACCGAGGAGTTCCTGAACCGCGTAGATGTTGAACCCGCTCGCCACGAGGGCGAGACAGGCGGCGGTATGCCTGTGGTCGTGAAGCCGGTAGTCGTCCACGCCGGCCCTGCGGAAGGTCTGCGCGGCACGCTTCGCCATGGCCGTATACGTGAAGGGCTTCCACGCGCCGGTGCGGCGGCACGTATAGGTGAACACGTGCGTCGGGTGCCCTCGGACCGCCTCGAGCAGCCTGCGCGTGTCCGGCGTCAGCGGCACGGCGTACGTTCCGCCCCCCTTTCTGGCTGCGGTGATCAGGCCCAGATCGAAGTCGATGTCGGTCCAACGCAGATCGAGGATGCACCGTATTCTGATGCCGGTCAGCCAAGTGAACTCGTGGAGGAAGGCGTCCCGGTCCGTGCATGCCCGGATGATGCTCTCCATTTCGGCCGCGCGAAGATAGCGGCTGCGTGCATTCCTGGGTGTGCGACCTATGGTGGTCCACTTGATGAACGGCAGATTCGTCGCGCCGAACTCCGTCAGCGCGAGATTGTACATCCCCGCATTGGCTCAATGACCATGGTTTTGATGCTGGAGTCCGATAATCCTCTCTCGCGGTGTCTGATCGCGATGTTTCTCAATTGCTGAATGTCGATAGCTGAAATCTGCCTATCGGGTCCGAGTTCATCAACGAGCCTTCGGGCCCATATCTTCATATATTTCAAATTCGCTTCGTTCGTGTAGGTCGTGTCCTGCCTCGCGCTCCAGGCGGAGAGTAGGGTCTCGAGCGTCGGCGTCGTGTGCGAGGCCCTTGTCGGAGACAACCGTCCGGCTTTGAAGTACGAGGCATCGATCCCGCGTCTCGCCAGCTCCTGAGAGACCGCAAGACGAGCTTCTCGGCGATCCCGCTTTCCGGTCGCTATGTAGACGCGCTTCTCCTTCTTGCCCTTGTCGAAATGATACGTTCCGTCGGGCCGTTTGGTGAGGCCGTCGTTGGCACGCTTGCGTGGCATTCTCGTCTCGGAATCGGAAATGGGAGGGGGGAGTATCCTGCGGGATCGAACGGGTCCGACGACCGCGGCTGAGAAGGTCGTGCGGGAGGCGATCCTGCGTCGCGGCGGCGCGCAGCTTTCGGCTCCGTCGGAGCCGTTCCCGACGGTCAGCGCCCGCGCGCGCAGAACCTCGCGACGTCGGCCGCTGCGAACTGGCGCCGGATACGCCGTCGTCCGAAACCGTGCCGGGAGAAGCCGATGTCGCCCGCATTCGCGTGGCGTCTTAGCGTTCTGGTACTGACACCGATTAGCATAGCCGTCTCCTGCAGGCTCAGGTACAGCCTGCCTCCATATAGTGTTTCGATGTTCCCGAGCCAATCAATGATATTGTTCGACTCCATAGAGAATATATCTGTGCGAATATTGGCGTCTCTATCTACGGTTGTTCGGAATTTGGCGCGGACAGGGCCGCGGGAATAACCACGCGTCATTGCTAGTTCCTTCGTTTCGGCGCTTCTCGTCATGAGGCGCAGCTGCTTGTTCATTCCTTCGAGCGGATCGCCGCGCGATCCCGGACCGACGGCGCGGCGGTTCCTTCGGGTCGTGCAGGGTCGGACGCGCGTCCGGATGCCGGCGGCCGTCAGCGATCCTCGACGGGACGCCACGTCAGACAAGCAGAGGCGCAGGCCCCGCCGGACACGAAGGCGGTGGCTTCCTGGGCGGTCCTGAATTTCACGAACGTCGTCAGGCGCAGCAGTCTCGCATCGGCATGACCCGTCAGGACGCCTCTTCCGAGAAGCTCGGCCTTACGCTCCGGAAGCCATTTCGACGTGCCTCTGCTCGCGGCGACGATCGTGCTTCCAGGCAGGACGATGGTCTCGCGCCCCAGCATCGACGCACGCGCCCGTGCCCCCGCGTAGGCCATCTCGTGGGTCGTCCACGTGAGGCCGACCGCATCCACTCCGCGCGGTAACATCGATGGCCGGGACGAGATCGGCTCGAGGACGGGCGTCACATCGGCCATCAGACCCGGGGACACGAGGCCCGCCAGCGCCCGGATGTCCTCCAGGATGCGTTCCGCCGCGGCCATCTCGTAGGAACTCGCCGTAGCCCGTTCGGGATCATGCCCGACCACTCGTCCGATGCCGCCGCCGAGCACGAGCTCGTCGGCAAGACGCCGCTGCAGACATAAGCGGATGACCTCGGACAGGACCCGCGGACCGGTCACGACGACGGCCTCGTAGACCCAGTCGAGTTTCGGATCGGCGGCATGGGCCGCGAGCCGTTCCCTGACCAGCCCGCCCTCGCCGACGATCGCGCGGGACCTCGCGTCCAGACCTTCGCCCAGGCCGACCAGAATATAGAGGCCGGGTCCGAGAACCTCGTCGAGGTCGAGGAGGTCATCGAAACTCCAGGCCGGCGCCGCATGCATCGCGACGGCGGACCCGAACAGTTCGAGCGTCAGCACCCCGTCGCCTCTGGTGCCGCGCAGCAGACCTCTGATGCTTTTCGGTGTCCGGACGGTCAAGCTCGTCTCCCTTGCAGGCTCGTGCTGCCATCGAAGCCGCAGCGTCCCGTCGGGACCGTCGGCTCGTCCCAGGCCCGCGCCCGGCCCCGCGCAGCCGACCGGATCCGGAGGCTCGATACGGCGTCGCCGCAGCCGATCCGGATCGCGGTCGTTCCTTCGACGGACATCGTCGGCCGACGACGGGGCTCGTCCCCGATCCGCCCCGTCGCGCTCCCGCCGGTCGGGCGTCCCGTCACGGCCGAAGGCGTCCATCGTGCCGCCGAAGCCCCGTCGATCGGATCGCCCCGCGGCCGCCTCGCTTCCCGCGGACGGCCCGTGCCGATCGAGGCCGCGGACGACGACCGCCGACCGGCGGGCATCGCGATCCGCCGCCTCCCGACGAACGGTCGCCCTATTGCCGATCGACCGTCTTCAGGCGCTCGCCCAGACGATAGAAGCGCGAGTACGTCCGGGCATAGCCCGAACGCGGATCGAACGTGATCAGCTCGCTCGTCCGGCAGATCTGTCCGTTCTCGATCTCCGGGTGGCCGAAGACGGTACCCAGCAGGTAGGGGATCGGCAGAACGTATGTCCGCCAGTCCGTGAGATACGGAGCGTCGTGCAGTTCGGCTTCGCCGGGATGTTCTCCGCGGGCGATGCGATCGAGATCTTCGGCGAGAGCCCAATATTTGCGCGCCCGTCGTGCGAGGTCCGGAAACGGACCTGGGCCGTGGTGGAGGATCGTCATCCGTCCGCTCCTTCCTGGAAACGCCCCGACCGTTCGACGCGACGGCTCTTCGGGCTCCCGCTCCGATCCGGAGCGTTGCCCGATCCCGCTCCGGCGTTCGGGCCGTTCGACGGACGATGTCGCCCGACCGATCCGAGCAGCGAGGTCAGATCGGCATCGTCCAGCGCCCGCCGCCGGGTCAGCAGTTCCACGAGGCGGTCGAGCTCGGTTCTGCGTTCCGTGAGAATGGAGGTCGCCGTCGCGCTCGCCTGTCGTAGATCCAGCTCCACGCTCGACATGTCGTCGCTCGACATCGGCTTCGGTCGAACCGCCAGGCTTCCTTTGAGGCCCCATCTGCAATGCATGCGGAGGCTGATCTCGGTAGCCTCGGCGAGGTCTTTCTCCGATCCGGTGCTGGGCCGGCCGAGGACGAGGATCTCGGCGGCACGGCCTGCTAGGTGGACGACGAGGAGCTCGTGCAGCTCTTCGTCGGTCGGGTACATGTCCCGTCGACGCACATCGGTCATGCCGCCTGTTCCGAAGGCGCCGTGAATGGCGATGGTGCCGAGTTCGAAGCCGAGGGCGTGCGCCACCACGGCGTGCCCGCCCTCATGCACCGCGGCGCGATGATCGTCGGCCCTGCTCGGCAGTGCTTGAAGCACATCGATTTCGGCGATGAGATCCGAGGTCAGTAGCTCGCGGTTCGCGCGCCTCGCGCGGCTACGGGCCCTGCGGACCCATGCGGCGCAGTCCGCTCCGGTGCCGCCCACCGCCCTTCTGGCGGCGGCATTCAGATCCGCCGCGGCGAGATCCCGCCCGAGATGGTGACGCAGGATGGCGGCGAGATCCGAAACGGAAGGGGGCGCGATCCTGAAGCAGCGTTCGAAGCGGCCGGAGCGAAGGATGGCGGGATCGATCCGGTCGGGATCGTTCGTCGTGCCGATCAGAAGTATCCCGGCGCGACCGGCGGCGTCGAGGCTTTCGAGAAAGCCGTTGACCACCATGGTCCAATAGTGACGATCGTGCTCGATGAAGCGTCTTCGGTCGCCGAAGGAATCGACCTCGTCGATCAAGGCCACGCACGGGGCTGCCTTGCGAGCCGCATCGAAGAACTCGCGCATGGCCTTCATGGTCGTTCCGAGATGGGCTTCGACGGCCGACTGCCATTGCGCGAGCGATCCGCATACGAGCGGAACCCCTGCCTATCGCGCCAAGGCGCCCGCGAAGGACGTCTTGCCTATTCCCGGTGGGCCGGCCAGGAGAGCTGCCGGTTCGCATTCCGACCACGGGAGCGCAGCTCTGGCATAGGCCGCGAGGTCGGCGGCGGCCGTCAGGCCCCACTCCGCCGCAGCACCGTAGCCGGCGAGGTTCTCCAGAGGCGGGAAATCCATGTGCTCACGCCGCCGGAGACGGGCTTCCAGGACGGCTGCAAAGCGGTCGAGTGCGCCTTCGGCTCCTCGGTCGCGATGGATGGCGATCCGCAGATCGACGGGCTCGACCGCGGAGGCGGCCGCGGGCTCGAGCAGCCTGCCGGGCGCGCTCCCGACGACATGTTCGAGAAGCAGTTGGACCAGTTCGGGATCGAAGTTTCCGACGACGATTCGCTCCTCGCACGCGAGCAGGAGATCGCTGGGGAGCGATGTGGACGCACCCGTCGTGATGCCGATCAGACTACGGTGTTCTCGTAGTGCCCGGGCAGAGCGCAGAGGTCCGTCGTGGTCGACTGCGCGTCCTCCGCGCGGCGGACCGATGATGATCGGAGGAGGGCGGAGCTCGGGCACCGCACGCTGGTTCTCTTCGAGAAGAGGGGCATCCTCGGCGAAGACGACGTGTGCCGCCTTGAGCATCGGCTCTATCCAATCCTGATGAGGAACCTCGACGACGACGACGAGCCGGGAATTCGCCATCCTCTCCTCGAGACCCGCCCGTGAAGCGATGCCGGCTCCGAGCAGGATGGACGCGCCGACGACCTCGGGCCCGAACCGCTCCAGAAGTTCGTTACGACCGAGCCGCTCAGACTCGGAGCAACTTTGCTCTTCCAGACGTCGTAGCAGCCGACGCACCAGCATCGTCCGCGCCTCTCCCGCCGGCCGCGAAGAGTCTGCCGCGCTTCTCGTGCGATCGTGACCTGCGTTGTTCATCGCGAGCACCCTCCGCTCGAAACGGCGACGTCCACCAAGCCGGGGAACGTCAGCTCGATCATCGTCAGCAGCTCCCGCACGCGATCCCGAGCGGGATCCGGGAAATCGGCGCCGCAGCTCTTTCTCAAGGTCGAGGCGATCAGGCGGGTGTTCCCACCACGACGCAGGGCCTGCTCGATCTCGATCAGGACGATGGAGCGTCCCGGTTCCCGCGAGGGTAGGCCGCCGAGAAGGAGAACGTGACGGCAGCCGCGGCTGTCCACGCCTCGCGAGAGTGCGACCGCGCTTCGGCGCCACTCCCTTGCAGTCAGGAGCCAGACCGTCGAGCATCTGTCGGCGTCGCAACCGACGAGCATGCAGACCTAGACCCGGTCCCGAGAGCTCGACTCTATCAGAAGGCCCAGGCTTTCGACGGGAGCGAACGCGATCCATCCGCTCCTTCCACGGAGATGGAATGCGAAATCTCCGAACGGATCGCCGGCGAGCGCCAACTGGTAGCCTGCGGCGGCCCCCGGAACACGTGGCCGTGTCGGCTGCGGTCCGTACATCTCCTCCGCGTGCCGCAAAGCGAGTCTGCCGGCCGAAGCCGGCCTGACGATCCCCGCCAGAGCGAGGGAGCACAGCTGGCGGACGACCGGGTCGGCAATGCCGGCGAACTCGCTCAACCTGATCGGGACGGGATGATCGGGGCCGGCAACCGCAGGGGGCGGTGATCCGGAAAGCCACCGGACAATGTCGGCCACGCTCCGACCTCTCGAGGCGCGGAGCGACGGGCGCTTGAGCGTACGGCCGCACGGAAAATCGACGACGATGCTGGAGGCCATGGCGGAAATCCCATCCGGGAGGGCGTTCGGAGGACGGAGGCGGGATCTCCGTCGATCCGAAGCGGCATCAGGACGTCAGAGCGAGTGGATTGCCCGCTCGGAGGAGATGCCAGCCGAGCGCCTCCCAACCGAGCGCCTGTGTCGGCAGCCCAAGCCGAACGACGCTTCGATCGGTCATCTCTGTCGTCAGGTCCATCCGGATGTGGCCGCCGAACAGAAGGCCGAAGATGCGCTCCCGCGCGTTCGGACCGGGAAGCGCGGCTGCGCAATCGATCAGGGATGCCTCGCCGGCTCGTTCCTCGATGTGTCGGGTGACCCTGTCGAGGTCGCCGCAAGCGGGGATATGTTTGGCGTGGAAGATGCGCTGCGCGTTGGCGAGTCGGGGCTGCGAGCGCACGTCGGCCGGCGAAACGACGGCGACCCTGTGCCCGCCGGTGGCGGCTTGGGATCCGACCGTGCAGGCACGACTTCGAAGTCGTGGCTGGTTTCACGTCCGATCTGTCGGAAGGATGAGACCGTACTCGTGACCTGCTCCGAAGAAGCGGATCGCAGTTGCCGCGTCGCGGCCGAGACCGGCCATCGCGAGAAGGCGGCAGAGCTCGTCGTCGTAGCCGATGCGGACGGCTCCGTGCACCGACATCAACACGGTCGCCTCGCGTGCGAGACGCTTGGAGTTGTAGCAGCCTCGTCGAATCCGCCAGCGAACGGCGGAGAGGGACCGGCGCCTGGTCTGATGGTGGCCACGCTGCGGCATGCGACTACCTCGATCCCGGGCGCGCTTGGCTGCCCGCGCATCTGCGAATGCTGATCGAATGGGTCTCGCCACGCGGCACGGGGTCGTGCCTTGCGCGCGCATTCCTTCGTTCGAAGGAACGGTTCGGCTCGTCTTACTTGACGAAACCGCCTATGCAGCCGATCTTAAGCGTACCGGAAGCATGTCCGATCCCGCCGGCCTCACGAGGGCTGAATTCGGCGGCGGATCAACTGCGCAGAATCGCTCGATTGATGCTGTAGATGATAATGCACATTGAGTCCAACGCAAGCGAAAATTTGATCTTTCTTCGCGCGCCATTTCCGGGCGGCCCGCGTTCTACTGGATTGGACCCAGGACGAACTCGCCCGCAAGGCTCGAGTGGTGCGACGGACCATCGTGACGCTGGAGTCGGGAGGCTCGCGTACTCAATCCCGAAAAATGGAGGCGGTGCTGGCGGCATTGGGTGCCGGCGGTATCAGGTTCGCCTGCAACAGCGATGGCGAAGTCAGTCTGATCGATGGCAATGCTCGGCCTGACGGCGGCGATCCGCCGACCTGTCGCGGCGCGCGCGGATTCAGGCGGCTGCGAACCAGAGTCAGCGGCCGTCGTCCGGCCGTCGTATGAGTTGCCAAGGCTCGATGCGAAGCCCGACGGCGAGACGTTCCAGATTGTCGATCGAGACGTTTCTCAGGCCTCGCTCGATGCCGCTGATGTACGTGCGATCGATCTCGCAGAGATCGGCAAGCGCATCCTGACTGAGTTCCTTCTCGATGCGGAACCGCCTGAGATTGACTGCAAGGATCTGTCGGACCGCGCCTGGGTGCGTTCGTTTCACACGCGCATCGAGCGCGATTGTGGACGATAAGGCGACGGACTTTAAGTCACAATCGACCTTTGGGCGGCGCTCGGCGTTAGCCTTCCACCTTTTCGAAGGGTGGCTTGGCGTCGCTCGAACACGGTATCGATTTGGATCGGCGCCAAATGATGCCCCTCCCACAAGCCCACTTAAGTCATTGCAGCATCATCTGAAACGCGCTGATAGATGGGGTCACGATCGGCGCCGATCGTGACCCCATCGACAATACATATTCTCGTGTTCTAGTAACTAAATAGCGGCAATTTTACCGGGGTCATGGTTCGACGCCGGTACACAGTCTGTCGGGGGTCGGCCCCTGTGGCCCTTCGATGGATTGGCAAGCTCGATACCACGTCACGGGCGGGACAGTGTTCCAGACTATGTCTTGGACAAGTGCAGCAGCGCGAGCTGCTTTGGATCTCAATTGCTTTGTGGCTTCGCACTGTATGCCGCGGCGATGTTCGCTCTATTCCTGATCTGAAGGCTTAAGCAGCTTTGATGATCATGTCTGCTTCCGGCCTCTGTGTATACAAAATGGGACGACCGGGATGGGCACAAAGGCGATGGTCCGGTTCTGCACGCGCCGATGATCAAGCGTGACGTGGTCTGGCCGAAAGCGGAATGACTGATTCGGAGAAACCTAGTCGAAAAAGCGGACGTCCTCCTATCGACCCAACTCGGCCATTCAGGATTTTCCGGTCGATGCTCCGAAGCAGACACGACATTCGTTGCGCATGATCAGGCCGTCATCCCGGAAGGAGGAGCCCGTCTACGATGAACGGTGGGACGATTTTAACCGAAGCGGTCGGCGCTGCTGCGACGCCCAAGCGTCGATGCCGACCGCGCGGTTACAGCGCCGGGTCTGCGCGGGTGCCGTCGCCGGGTCGACCATCGACCAGCCTGCGGATCTGCTCCCTGATGAGCGGCGCGGTGGGGTTGTAGACGATCAGGCCGAGGTCGGGGCGACCGTCGACGGCGAAGGAGGAATACTCAAGCTCGATGCCGCCGAGGATCGGGTGCTTCAACCGCTTCGTCCCCTCGCCGTGATGGTGCACCTCGTTCTCGCGCCACAGCGCCGCGAAGTCCTCGCTCGTCCGGCATAGTTCCTCGACCAGCGTGCCGACCTCGGACGCCGCACCGGCGCGGGCCGCATCCGCACGGAACGCCGCGACCACGTAGCGGGCCACGCTGTCCCAGTCGTGCTGGATCGCGCGAACCTGACTGGAGCCGAACATGCGGCGAAGGATGTTGCGCTCGCCCGGCGGGACCATGTCCCAATCGGTCAGCACGACGGCCGACGCACGGTTCCACGCGATGACGTCCCAGGTGGCTGTCTTGATCAGTGCAGGGCTGGTCTCCAGCGTGTCGAGCAGTCGCTGCAGCCGGGGAGTGACCCCCTTGGCGACCGCGTAGCGGACCTCCGGCGGGCGCCCGAGGCCGAGCATGAATAAGTGCTCGCGTTCGGCATCGGTCAGCATCAGACCGGCGGCAATGCGGTTCAGCACGTCCGCGGAGGGCGCACCGCCGCGGCCCTGCTCCAGCCACGTGTACCACGTCGCGCTGATGTTTGAGCGCTGGGCGACCTCCTCCCGACGGAGGCCCGGCGTCCGCCTGCGGCCCGCGAACCCAAACGAGGACGGGTCGAGCTTCGCCCGCCGGTCCCGTAGATAGGCGCCGAGGGGGTTCTCCGAGCCAGCCGGCATGGCGATCCTGTGAGAGATTATACCCTGATACGGTCACGTATTTTACGGCGACGCCAGCCGCGGGAAAGTGGGGTTTCCTCACACGCGGACAGTCATCCATGCGCGTATTCCTCACGGGCGCCACCGGCTCGGCTCGGCGCTCATCCCGGAGCTCGTTGCCGCCAGGCATCAGGTCATCGGGCTGACCCGGTCAGAGGCCGGCGCGGCGGCGCTCCGCACGGCGGGGGTCGAGCCGCACCGGGGCGATCTCACGGACCTGGTCAGCCTACACGACGGGGCCACCCGGGCCGACGGCGTGATCCATGCCGCGTTCGATCACGACAACTTCTCGGACTTCGTGGCTAACTGCGAGAAGGACCGGCGGGCCATCGAGGCCCTGGGCTCCGCGTTGAAGGGCTCGGATCGGCCCCTGCTGATCACGTCCGGCGTAGCGATGGGATGCCCGTCGTCCGGCCGTACGGCCACTGAGGACGTCTTCGACAGGGACCACTCGAACCCCCGTGTCGCGTCCGAACGGGCGGGTGAGGCGCTCCTGCAGGCGGGCGTCAACGTGTCGGTGATGCGGCTCCCGCAGGTGCACGACACTGTTAAGCAGGGCCTCGTGACCTATTTCGTCGCCCATGCTCGAGTCAAGGGCGTCTCCGCCTATGTGGGCGACGGGGCGAACCGCTGGGCGGCGGGACCAAGGCGCGACGTCGCCCGCCTCTACGTGCTGGCCCTGGAGCGTGCCGAGGCGGGGGCTCGGTACCATGCCGTCTCCGAGGAGGGCGTCCCGCTTCGGGCCATCGCGGAAGCCGTCGGCCGGGGCCTTGGCGTCCCAGCAGCCTCCGTCGCGCCCGATGCGGCCGCCGCGCATTTCGGATGGTTAGCGGGGTTTGCCGGAGCCGACATGGCGGCGTCGAGCGTGTTGACGCGGTCCCGGCTCGGCTGGCGGCCTGACGGCCGGGGCCTCATCGCCGACCTCGACGCCATGGATTACGCCCGCGGTACGGCGTGAGGCGTCAGCGCCCAGCCGCACGATCGGCGGGGTCGTGGGCCGCGAAGTCCGGCCCGAGGTCCGTGGTCGAGGTCCGCACGAAGCCCTCTCGCGGCACGCGTTGTCATGCCATTGGCCACGAGCATCAGCTGGAACTCGACGCCGGTCGGCGGTCGGTGGAAACAGGCGGCGAGGAAACACGAACGTACGCTTCCACCCCATGTCGAGCGGCGGAAGCAGACTGGCGGCAATCCACCCAAGCGGTCCTACGGCTTGCGACCCAACTTAGATGTCAGGAAGGCTGTCCGCGTTTCTCCAAAATGGACGCTCTTTATCCGGCCCGCATCTTCGAGTCAGGGTAGGGCGTAGCAGTTGGAATGGCGGCCGGAAGTGGGCGTTCCTTTGCCGGTCGTGGCGCTTGGCAAAAAGGTCGTGAGACCAGACCCAGCCGCGGCTTCACACGCTGGCAGCGGAGAATGCCTGCTGCGCCGCCCTGACCTCATCTCCGTGTTCCGCCGCCCACGACAGGATAGCTTGAAGATGGGGTTCCAACGACCGCCCCAGCGGCGAGATCTCGTAGGTGACGGCGACCGGAGCTGTGCTGACGATGGACCGCTTGATGAACCCATTCGCCTCTAGCCTGCGAAGGCACTGCGTGAGCGCCTTCTGAGTGATGCCCTTCTGCGCCCGGCGCAGCGCGTTGAATCGCATGGGGCCGTCGCAGAGGCTGGCCAGCACCAGCAACGTCCATTTGCTCGTGATGTGCTCTAAGATCACGCGGTTCAGTTCAAGGTCGTCGGGGGACGATGCCGCCATCAGCGGGATACTCCAGGCTACCAGGTCGCCTCATGGTACCTAATTGCATACAGGTATAATTACTATACCGATGTCGCCTCCTCAGACACAGGAGGCCGCCGTGCCGTTCACGTCACCCGAGATCCGACCGACAACCAACGACCGAACGGACGAGAAGAAGACCGTGCTCGTGCTCGGGGCCACTGGGCAGCAGGGCGGCGCCGTCGCAGACGCGCTTCGTGCATCCGGCTGGCCGGTCAGGGCACTCGTGCGCAACCCAGGTGGCGAGAAGGCCCGGGGGCTTTCCTTAGGGGGCGTGGACGTAGTCCGAGGGGACCTCGACGACCCCATTTCGATCCGGGCGGCAATGGCGGGTGTCCACGGCGTCTTCAGTGTGCAGCCAAGCTCAGGCCAAGGCCCTGCCCACGGTGTCACCGACGAGCAGGAGATCCGCTGGGGCAAGGACATCGCTGACGCCGCCCTGGCCGCAGGGGTCCGGCACCTCGTCTACACGTCGGTCAACGCGGTCGGCAGAGGTCCCACCGGGATGGGTCATTTCGACAGCAAGTTCGAGATCGAGGAGTATATCCGTAGCCTCGACCTGCGCAGCACGATCATCCGGCCCGCAGCCTTCATGGAACTGCTCATGCTCCCCGGCATGGGCCTCGACCAAGGATACTTCAGCTTCTTCCTTCGGCCGGACCAAGCCGCGCAGATCATCGCCGTGCAGGACATCGGGACGATCGTCGCGGCCGTATTTGCCGCGCCGGACCGCTTCGCCGGACGAACCCTCGAGATCGCCGGCGACGAAATGACGGGCGCAAAACTTGGCGAGAGGCTGAGCAACGCGGCAGGTCAGGCAATCAGTTACCTGCGCTTTCCCGACGTCGTCCTCGAAGGGGACGCGTTCCTCGGCCGACTAGCGTCCCTAGTCGATGACGGACGTCTTGCGGGCAACGCCGACGTCGGCGCGCTGCGGCAGGAGTTCGGCGCGCTGACGAGCTTTGACGAGTGGATTTCTGGCCCAGGCAAGCCGTTGTTGGAGCGAGCACTCCGAGCGGAGGAGACAGTGATGTCCCTCCGTTAGAGGCCCTCGGACGGTCCAAGATCACGCCGGGAAGCTGGAGCACGCCAAGATGCGGCGCTCCGGCAACGGTTGAACGGCGAACCAACGGTCAGGCTGTAGATCAGCTGTGCCGAGCGGCAGAAAACAGGCCTTGCCGGGTTTGCTTTGGGTCGCGCGCTGTCCACGGAGCTTTGGCTGCTTCGACGCATCTGCAAGCCGGAAGCGGACGGGCAGGAAATCAACCCAAGCCGACCTCCCGCTTGCGACCCAACGCAGTCGTTCACACGCGACCGGGCTGTTCCCGAAAGCAGACGTACCCTGGGCCGTTGCTATGGAGGTAATGCGCCCATCCCAGCCCTTCAGATGATGCTCGCTGCTTCCCGTAAACGGACATTGTTCACACTCGGCAGCGGGATCGAGCGGGCGGATGCATCTTTTTGAAGAGCTCCACTTCAAGCTTAGGCTACGGTCCGATCGTTTGAGTCGCTGTTGACTCGGGGTTGCGCTCACGCCATGCGCTTGCGGTGATCGCTCCGGGACCAACGGGTCTGCGCGATCGCCGACAACTGCTTCTTTCGAAGTAAGCCGTAGCCCTTGTGTCGTTTCCCATTGCATCCTTGCATGGGCGGGACATCGAGCCGCGCGCCATCACGATCAGCGCATGTTTGTCTGCGGGATCGCCCAACCTAAGCAGGTTGCCGCGTCTTTCTGTGTGGATGAAGGACGGTTAGATCATGTTACAGCGGCCCCTCCGGATCCTGGCCCCGACGCGCTATCCCTGGCGCTTCAACGGGCCGCGACAATCGCGACACAGAATCGAGAACCGGAACTTCCTTCCGCTCAACTGGGTGCATCAAGGTATCGAGGGGGTGACGGCCTTCAATCCTTGGCCGCTGCGGCGCTTCGACCTCGTTCACGCCTTCAACCGGATACCCCTCGGCAACGCGCCTTTCCTCATCGGTTTCGAATCTCATATGCCCCGAGGATTTGGCGTAGAGACCAGCCGCTATTACAGCCTGCTCTCGCGAATGCTCGCATCCTCGCGCTGTCGGGGCATCATCGCGATCTCCGAATATGCGAGAGAGATTTTTAAGGAGACGCACAAGAACAGTCCGTTGCGCGATATTCTCTATGAAAAACTGTCCGTCCGGTATCCGAATATCGAGTTGCCGGCAGAGTCCGCTCAACCTGACCCGGTGAGGCCGGCACCGTTTGTCGTCTCATTCGTAGGCAATCATTTCGCGCGAAAGGGGGGATGCGTTGCAGTTAGGCTAGCCGAATTGGCACTTCAAAAGAAGCTGCCGGTGCAGGTTGAGATCGTCAGTTCGCTGCAGGTAGGCCGCGGCGTCTGGACCGATTCTTTGAACGATCACTTCTATGATCGCTACCTCGCCGCGCTGAAGCTTCCGAACGTTCGCTGGCACGCCACACTGTCGAACAGCGAGGTTCATGATCTGTTTCGCCGCTCGCATGTTTCGCTACTCGCAACGTTCTGCGACACATTCGGCTACAGTGCCATCGAGTCGATGATCCACGGCACGCCGGTCGTTGGCACGCGACAGGGTGCATTGCCCGAATTCATCGCGCACCGCCAAAACGGTCTTCTTCTTGATCTCGACACGATGCCGAACGGCGAATGGGCCCATATTGCTCATCCCGACCGTGGCAGCCGAGCTTACGAGGGCCTAGTTGAGGGGGAAATTGAACGGATGGCAATGGCGGCGATCAGCGAGATCGAGCGGCTGATCGAACGGCCTGACGAACTCTACGACATGCGGCGCCGCGCCCGATCCGACGCCGAGCGTCTCTTCGGCGCACAGGAGGCAAATCAGTATTGGGACAACTTCTACGAGCGCGCGCTCACGGCGGGGGAGGTCGGTGAAGAGCGGCTCAGGCTCGAACTCCGCTGATCGCCAGGTGCGTGACGGCAGCTTGGCCGACGCGAGGCGGCGCAGGCGTCCCGCGCGGCAGCTACCGCAGTCAGACTGGCATTGCGTAATGGGCCATGTGCTCGACGAGCATGGCCGGTGCACCCGGAGCCCATGCGCTGGGAGCCATAGGATAGAAGCCCTTCTCCGTATCGCCGCCCGCTCCCCCGAGCGCGATCTGAAGCATCATGAAGACGCGGTTCGGATCCTTCGGATCGGCGGGGTTGGCGAGGAAAAATCGGTTGGGAACGGAGAAGGTAAGGATCTCGTCGATTCCGAAGGCCATGTATTCTGGGGTCCATTCGGACCAATACGTGTGGGGTTCGTCGTACCGGAAGTTGGGCAGCAGTCGCTCGATATCGACGAACTGCCCTTCCTTGGAACCGCCTGTTCCGGCCGCGCCCCACCAGTTAGTCTGGTAGGGAAGGACGGACGCAGGATCAGGCTGGTTAAACGAAATCTCGACCGTGTCCTGCTCGCAGTTCGGCCAGCGATAATGCGGAAGGCACAATTGCCAGCCTGCCGGCCAGCAGCCCTGCTGCATGTTCAGGAGTGCGAATCGATAAGCGAACCGACCATATCCTAGCCGTCCATTGTGTTCGGTCGAGACGAGCGGCGTGGAATGAGTACACAGTTTGGTATGGCCTCCTTGCGCGACCTTGGTAGGTCGCGGAAGTCGCTCCGGGACAAGAAGGCGCCGGCCGTTGAGCATCTGGAGCGGCGCGGTGCCATGCAGGCCTGGATCCGAATAGAGGCCCACTTCTAGATTGGTAAACTGCGCCCGGCCGCTCGGAAGGCTGTTCGTGAAGCATGGGCGTCCGTCTCGATCGAAGCCGGTGGCCGTGCAGTCGAATTCCGTGACGAGATCGCTATAGAAATCGCGCATCCAATTCTTGGCGACGGGTCTCGGCTTTGGCGCGTTCCAGGCCCGGACGATCGCTCCGAGCGCCAACGGTGACGGGTCCGAGGTGTCTGGTCCGATCCGGGCTTCCCCCCTCGCGATAACGGGACGGAAATCATAGGTCACGAAGGGTCGGATCCGGATGCTTGCGGACGCGCTCGGACTCGGCAGGATCACCGGAACGAGGACTTCATCGACATCGTGTTCGAACACGAAGGCGCCGGACCGGGGCGATGCCCCACCGTCGATCTCGAACCGGATGCAGCACGAATACGCACTCGGTCCACCGCGACGGATCGCCACCGTGGCTGTCCGGCCGTTCGGAGCGATTCGCGCGTCATGGATAGAGTAAGATGGCAGGCCGCTGGGCGCCGAACCGGCAGCGGCGTGAGCGGCCGAAACCCGAGGCGCCGTAGCACCGGCCGCCAATAGGGCGAGGATCGCACGACGATTTGGAGATGCGAGCGTTGATCTGGAAAATAGCGGGCCTTGGCTCATGGCCTATCCTGCGTTCACTTAAGGAGCTCGGCGCATCGCGGGCTTTGCTCCGCGATACGATTGATGGCGTGCAGGACACTTCGCGCGGCGCTCAAGCGGTTTGCATGCGGGCGAACTGCTTAATGATAAAGCTCTGCGCAGGTCTTTCGACCAGACGATGTAGAAGCACCGCGATGGCGATTGCCAAGCCGACCCCGAAGACAACGGCCAGCAGAGCGAGATCCACACCGACGCGCGGGGCGGCGATCTTGATCGACGCCTGAACAAAATAAGGATGGCTCAAATAAAGCGCGTACGACGCATCCCCAAGCAGAACTAGGATGGCCACCCAACGCCCACTTAAAGGGGGCAGCGACAGGAAGGATGCCACGATAAGTGTAGCGACGAAACCGTGCTTGATAACCGAAGGCAGGTCTGGATCTAGCAGGTAAAGCAGGAGGGCGCCGGATGCGAGGAGCGCGGCGAGCGCGGTACCTCTGCGTTCGAACGGCAGCCTACTCGCATAGACCTGCGACAGAAGGAGGCCGAAAGCGAACTCGAGGATCAACGGGCTCGTGTAGAAGCGCCAGAGCACCTCCCCCTCAGGCCGTATCCAGCCAACGAGGACAATCAGCGAGAGAAGCGCACAGGAAAGCCAGACGGCATATCGGCCAGCAGTCAAACACAGACAAAATAAGGCGTAGAAATACATTTCAAAACAGAGCGTCCATCCCAGAAAGAGCAGCGGCTGGATGAGTCCATTGTCTTTCTGATAGGGTATAAAAAGATAGGATCGAATAATTTTTTCGGCCGAAACAGTGGTACCGTTGACGAGGGTCGGAGCCGCAAGGGCAACGAATATCACACCGGTGGTGAGCAGCCAGTAGAGCGGCACGACCCGGGCTGCACGACGGAGGGCGAAGTGGCCCATCCCACGCGCCGGTTCGGCCGTGTAGGCAATAATAAAGCCGCTCAGGACGAAGAAAATGTCGACACCGATGACCCCGTCATGGAAGGGGTTTGAAGCTCGGCCCGTCTCAACTGATAACCCGCTACCAACGTGAAATAAAACCACCAGGAAGGCCGCAACGAACCGGAGGATCTGAAGGGCCGGCAAGCGCACGGGGCGCGGACTAGCCGTGGGCGTGGCTGCCGACGCTGAATTGGATTTCGTTCCGTGCACCGAGACGAAGCTGTGAAACATGTGGGCGGCGCTCTCCAGGCACACCATGCAGATTCTCTTGTTTGGTCCTGTTATCACCTTGGCCGAATTAATTAGAGAATGGGAAGCGCATTCAGTCGAAAGTACACCTGTCAAACGGCGTTGAACTTTGATTCTTCCGCAGGTTCGGTGCTGACCGCCTTATGAAGCGTTGATCCCTGGGGTGGCGGAGGGAGAGCGCGATGCGGATCTCGAACCCGTTATTGCCCTCGGTTTCAGAAGGTGTGCAGGTCGACGAGCTTGCGCTGGACACCGAAGCGCTGACGATCACGGCCAGGACGACCGCAGCCCGCGCAGCGTGCCCGCAGTGTGGGCGATGGTCGGCCCGGGTGCATAGCTCGTACTGGCGAACCCTGAAGGACCTGCCCTGGCAGGATCGCTCGGTCATGTGGCGGGTGAAGGTGCGCCGCTTCCGCTGCAGCCATTGTCCGGGCCGCATCTTTGCCGAGCCTGTTCCCGGCCTCGCCCGTGCGAGGGCACAGCGCAGCGATCGATTAGCCGAGGCGCAGACCGATATCGGCATGGCGCTCGGCGGCGAGGCCGGCGCCCGCCTGTCGCGACGGCTTGCCATGCCGGTCAGCGGCGACACCG
Source organism: Methylobacterium sp. NMS14P (assembly GCF_028583545.1). Lineage (NCBI taxonomy): Bacteria > Pseudomonadati > Pseudomonadota > Alphaproteobacteria > Hyphomicrobiales > Methylobacteriaceae > Methylobacterium > Methylobacterium sp. NMS14P. The sequence continues at coordinate 5,842,477 of NZ_CP087106.1, forward strand.
TCCTGCGGCTGATCCGCCGTTGCAAGAGCGCAAGGTGCTCGTCCCCGCGTGTGGTCGGGATCGATGACTGGGCTTGGCGGTGAGGCCGGCGCTACGGCACGATCGTCTGCGATCTGGAACGGGGTCGCGTCCTCGATCTCCTGCCCGGCCGCGCCTGCGAGCCAGTGCGGGAGTGGCTCGCTGCGCATCCCGACATCGCCGTCGTCAGCCGGGATCGAGCGGGGCCGTACGCCGAGGCTGCGCGGCTCGGCGCGCCACAGGCGATCCAGGTCGCGGACCGCTGGCACCTTCTCGTCAACGCTTCCGAGGCGCTGCGTTCACTCGTCGAGCGACATCAGGCAGAAATCCGGGAGGCCGCCCGCCAGGCAGCGTTCCAAGACGCTCCAGCCGCCATCGTCGCGCTCGCTGCTGCTGACCCGCTTCCGGAGCAGGATACTGGGCACGGTGGCGGCCGACGACGACAGCGCTGCGAGGCGGCGCTACGCCTGCACGGTGAGGGTGTGGCGATCAAGCCGATCGCGCGCACGCTCGGCGCCTCCCGCAACAGCGTACGACGCTGGCTGCGCGTGGGGGCGTTCGTGGCCTATCGCCGGGCACCAGGCCCAAGCCGGCTCGATGCCCATCTGCGCTTTGTCGAGGCGCGCTGGCAGAACCGTCAGCACAACGCGGCGAGCCTGTATCGCGAGCTTCGCGCCATCGGCTGAGGGCGGCTACGAGATCGTCCAGCGCTGGGCGAAGCGACGGCGCCAGGGCCTTCCAACCCGGCCGCCCTCGGCCCGCATCCCGTCGACACGCCGCATCGCGCGGTGCCTGATAAGCGATCCGGCCAGCCTTCCGCCCGCGGATCGCCGCTTCATCGCAGCGCTGTGTGGTCTTGCGCCCAGGCTGCAGGCCGCGGCCGAGCAGATACGCGGGTTCGGCGCAATCCTGCGCGCTCGCGATCCGGCCGCATCGAAGCCGTGGCTAGAGGCGGCGGCCGCGAGTGAACTCGGCGGCTTCGTCGCCGGGCTGCGGCAGGACGAGGCCGCTGTCCACGCGGCCATCGGCGAGCCGTGGAGCAACGGGTCGGTCGAGGGGCACGTGAACCGCCTGAAGCTGATCAAGCGCTCCATGTACGGCCGCGCCGGCCTCGACCTGCTCCGGCAGCGCGTCCTTGACGCCGCGTGAGGCGGACCAGAACCCGCCCGACAAACAAGACCGAGCACCTCCCACCGCCAGCACCGAACCTGCAGAAGAGCCAAAGTTGCACGCCGAAACACACATGGGCGCGGCAGCGGCAGAAGCGGCGCAATTTCGGTCCAGAAATCATCAAGTAGAAGCGAACGAGCTATCATTACCAACGCCTGTCTAAATGATCCGCGCCCGTTCTATTGAGCGCTGCAACAAACGTTGTCGAACTTCCAATAATTTTGAACGTACCTGAGCTATTAGAAAAATATTACCTGAATTACAAATTATACTTTGCATCGTCGTCAATCTGGCTTTGGCGAACCTGACGATGCACATTTAGAATTCTGATACGGAACTTCTTTCAAAGATCCGAAACAATGCCGATCTGTGTAGGATCCTATATTGACATGCTCAAGCTGAAGGCTGAAAAATAATAACTCAATTATCATCTTCTTAAGTGCTGTAGAATATTGCAAACCAGCAAGAAGCATTTATAGTCCGACCTTACGTCGAAGACAAGTAATTGCCATCCTGTGACTTGCTAACCCTTGATCGGATATGTTTTACAGTCACAGGGATTAGGGCAGCAAGAAGAAACTGACTAAAGCTATGGTTTTGGAAGAGCGCATTCTCCAGATTTATCGAGACAGCGAGATAGAAGAAGAAACTCAAAGGTAATGCATCAGCGTAGGATCGGCCGTTGAATGCGGTTACGCAGGCTCGCTTAAAACAAGCCGCAAGACCCAAGAAAAAAAAGATCAGCCCCACCGCACCAAAAGCGACCGCCACGTCATAAAAATTATTGTGAAAAAACCAGAGTTTTTGTCCAATTGCAAATTGCAAATAAGCAAATGGCGTTGAGCTGCTCTCCCAGTACGCCTTATACCCAATTCCGAACCACGGCTCTCTCCAAAACTGATCAGACGCAAATTGCCATAGAAGGGTCCGGCCGCTCAAGGTTCGATCCTTGCCTACGTCGCTTAAGAATTGCTGACTTATCGCATCGCTGTGCACAACAATATAAACTAGCACAACACTTCCTAGGGAGATCGCGAGCCCGATCACGAAACCAGTGAACAGGCGCCCCCTCCGCCAAATCGCGAAAACTATAAGAGGGCTCAATCCGACAAAAGTCGCGACTTGCGCGGTAGTCGAGTGCGATAGATATAGGATAGTGAGCGAACCGACGAACGACGCGCCTGTGATAGGACGCTTCCATCCGTCCATGAACAGGCAGGCTGCGCAGAGTGCGCTGAGTGCCATCATGCTGCCGAGCACGTTTTTATGAGTGTAGATGCCAAACCATGCGTTTCCGGCATCCGTGACGCTTCGGTGAAAAACAAATTCTGACGACACCGATAATATCTGCGCCGCAATGAGAGCGCAGAACAGAATTTTTAATAGACGGGATTGGCCAAAATACAATTGGAAGACATACCCTGCAACAATGGTCATTAACAGCTGTAGGCCGTGATAGAACGAAACGGCCGGTGTAACTGACCAGAGAGCCGAAACCATCGCCAGCATCGGCCAAGCAGTTAGCCAAGGATTCGCTATCAGGCAGTCGTGAAATCGACTCAGGCGAGCCAAGATAGTGAGTAGCGCGGCGATGTCCACAGCGAACCAAACATACCGTTCGCCTGATACGATACCGAGGAGACTGCTGTCGGCATAGCAGACGCATAGGAAAACGGCTGCTAGAGCATCTACATACCCGACGGGTAGCTCATATGTGCCGCTCATTCGTTGTACAGGTCCGGAATGTTCCAATCCGGACGAGATATGCATCGCCATTGCTGCTTCGCGTCTCCAACCGGGCTTCCGGACGCAACGAGTCGATCGACGGAGTTATGAGGTTGCGAAACGGAAGCGGCCGCAACTCAGATTGCCTACCTCTAAAGGGTGGTGCCAGATCCCACCGGTGTACCGCCTGCGGATTGTAGGACACCGATCTGAAGCCTACGCGGCGATGACCGCGGGTGGTAGTTGCGCGGCGCGGATTTCAGCCGGTGGCCGGAACCCGTGTCGCTCAATCAGCCACGTCTCATTGTAGAGATCCCGGAACGCCAGCAGGGCGTGGCGCAGATCCTCGACCGTAGCGAAGTGCTCGACCCACAACAGGTTCTCCTTGAGGGTGCGGATGAAGCGCTCGGCGCAGCCATTCCCCTCCGGGGCGCGCACGAAGGCGGGCGAGATCGCGATGCCCAGGAACGCGAGCTCCGCCTGGAAGGCGTCCGCCATGTACTGGCTTCCGTGATCATGCCGGACGCTCAGGCCGGAGGCGATCTCGGCCGCTAAGCCGCCGAAGCGCTGCCGCACCCCTTGGCGGATCGGCTCCAGTGCCTCGAAGCGCGTGGCCCGGCGCGCCGCATGGGTGCCCACGCACTCGGCCGAGCAGGGATCGTGGGATGCTAAAAGACCGTCCGCCTTCCGATGGAAGTTCTCCGAAGCGGGCTGGCGGCTATCGGCCAGATCCGGCCGGCCGCTTCACGCCCGTCGCAGTCATTCAGCCCGTTCAAGCTAAAGCTCGGACGCGGATATTCCCTCAACGAGGATACCGGGCCGTCAAATTCTCTGCCAGTCGCACGACGATAGCCTTCACCAGGGCCCGCTCCGCCGCGGCGATGCCGGGCTCGTCATCCGTGATCGACAGGGTGACGCCCCCGTCCGCGCCGAGCGCAGCGTCCCAGGTGATCCCCCCGTCCGGCGGGGTCATCAGCAGGGCGTCCTCTATCAGGTTGCGCATGGCGAGGTCGAACAGGTCTGCGTCCATGCGGATCTCGAGCGTCGTGAGGGCGGGCGCGAAAGCGACGCGCTCAGGTGCCGGCACTCCGCCCACCGCGGCGAGCAGGTCTCGCAGGCGCTCCTCGACGGGCATCCAGGCGGTGGTGACCGGGCGCACGCTGCTGTCGAGGCGCGAGACTGTCAGGAGCTGCTGGACGAGGCGCGCCGACTGATCGACCGCGCTCAGAATCTGCGCGAGGGCGGCGTCCCGCATGGTGGCATCGGTCGCCTGCATGGCCACCTGCACCTGCGTCTTCAGGCCCGCCAGCGCTGTGCGCAACTCGTGCGCCGCATAGGCCAGAAAGGTGCGCTCGTATTCGCGCGCCGCGACGACCTTGCCGAACAGCCGATTGCGCGGATCTTGGCGGTGACGCCGCGGATGCGCTTCCGCCGTCGGACGGGGTCGAGGCCTGAGCGCTCAGCCTCTCGGCGGCGGCGTCGAGGATCTGCGGAACCAGCCGGAGTTGCGTGCGCCCGTCACGGCTATTCGGCAGACGTCGGCGGCATCCCCGAAGCCGGCACAGGCTCAGGCCAGATCGCAAGTCGGGCTGCGGCCGCCTCCGAACCTTCGGCCCGTCACCGCCTCACGCTGCCGCGATGATCGGCATCGTGTCGATCCGGTCCCCGCCCTATCCTGGGGGGCTTGCCTAACGGAAGCCAGTCGAAGCATTGACCGCCGGCCGTAGTTCCGCATCACGTATTCGCGAGCCGTGTCCAGGATGCACAGCAGTCTTCGCCAGTATCATCACAAGATCGAGACGCCTTCCACTACACGATCCCGGCATTATGGGACGTTTTTCCCTGTGGTTGAGCGATATTGTTCACGCCGCCCCATCCCCTGGCATATGTCGCGACCAACCGCAGATCCTCTAGAGAGGCTATCGGCAAGAAATATAAATCTGATCATTCACGTATCTTCAGATTGTTTCCCGACATTTCCGGAGCGCCCTCGGAGACGAGATCATCAAATTGCCGCCCTGGCCCGATGAATGCATTATACGATACGCTGGCGTTCACGGCCCGCGGTTCCAGCGCGCATCCATCACGGCAGATGTAAGGCAATGGCGGCGATCGTCCGACTGGCTCTGCTTCGACCCTACACCTTCGTCGTGATGTCGATCCTGATCCTGATCTTCGGGGTGATGTCTGTATTCCGGACGCCCAACGACATTTTTCCAAGTATCGGCATCCCCGTGATCAGCGTCGTCTGGCAGTATGCCGGCCTCCCGCCGGAGGATATGTCCGGCCGCATCGTCTCGGTGTTCGAGCGCTCGCTGACGACCACGGTCAACGACATCGAGCACATCGAGTCGCAATCGGTCTCCGGCTACGGGATCGTGAAGATCTACTTCCAGCCCAACGTCGACATCACAGCCGCTCAAGCGCAGGTCACCGCGATCTCTCAGACACAGCTCAAGCAGCTGCCGCCCGGGATCACGCCACCCCTGATGCTCGCCTACAACGCGTCGAGCGTGCCGATCATCCAGCTGGCCCTGTCGAGTGACACCCTCTCGCAGTCAGCACTGAACGATCTGGCCCAGAACTTCATCAGGCCGCAGCTCACCACGATCCCGGGGGCTCAGCTTCCCTACGCCTACGGCGGCGCGGCACGGCAGGTGCAGATCGACCTCGATCAGTCGGCGCTCCACGCTCACGGCCTCTCGGCGGCGGATGTCGGCGCGGCGCTGGCCCGGCAGAACCTGATCACCCCGGTCGGAACCCAGAAGATCGGCACCTTCGAGTGGATCGTCGATCTCAACGACTCCCCGAAGACGATCGAGGCGTTCAACGACCTGCCGGTCAAGGTCGTGGACGGCGCCGTGGTGTTCATGCGCGACGTCGCCCATGTCCGCAACGGCTCGCCGCCGCAAACCAACGTCGTTCAGCTCGACGGCAAGAAGGGCGTGCTGATGTCGATCCTGAAGATCGGCAACGCCTCGACCCTCGACATCATCGCGGGCGTCAAGGCCCGGATACCGACCATCCAGGCAACGCTGCCGGCCGGCGTCGATCTCAAATACGTGGCCGACCAGTCGGGCTTCGTGCGCGAGTCCGTGGTGGCGGTGGTGCGCGAGGGCGTCATCGCCGCAGCGCTGACCGGTCTGATGATCCTCGTGTTTTGGGAAGCTGGCGGTCGACGCTGATCATCACGGTGTCGATCCCGCTCGCAGTTCTGTGCTCGCTGATCGCCCTCTCGGCGCTCGGCCAGACCATCAACGTCATGACGCTCGGCGGCCTCGCACTGGCGGTGGGCATCCTCGTCGACGACGCCACCGTGACGATCGAGAACATCAACCGGCACATGGAGGAGTTTGACGAGGATATCGTCACGGCGATCACCCGCGGCGCGCAAGAGATCATGCCGCCGGCCACCATCGCGCTCTTCTGCATCTGCATCGCCTTCGTGCCGCTGCTGGCGCTGGGCGGCGTCGCCGGCTTCCTGTTCCGGCCGCTGGCGATGGCGGTGGTGTTCGCGATGATCGCGTCCTACGGCCTCACGTACACGTTGGTGCCGACGCTGGCGCGCTATCTCCTGGCCGAACACGCACGCGGCGATGCCGCGGGCGTTCGCCCCGGAGCCTTCACCCGTTTCCAGCGGAGCTTCGAGCGCCGCTTCGAAGCCTTGCGCCAGGGCTATCTCGGCCTGCTCGCCCTGGCGCTGTCGCACCGGAAGCTGTTTGCCGGAGGCTTTCTCACGGTGGTCGCAGTGTCGTTCGGCCTCGTTCCCTATCTCGGACGCGACTTCTTCCCCGAAGTCGATGCGGGCGCGCTGCGCATCCACCTGCGGGCTCCGACAGGAACGCGTATCGAGGAGATGACGGCGCTGACCGGGCGGGTTGAGGGACGGGTGCGCGCCCTGATCCCGCAGGAACGCGTAGCCAGCGTCGTCAACAATATCGGCCTGCCGATCAGCGGCATCAACATTTCTTACGGCAACAGCGGCACCATCGGCACCTTCGACGCCGACATGCTGGTGACGCTGAACGCAGGAGAAGGGGTTTCCACGGCCGCGCTGAGTCGGAGCTTGCGCGAGCGGCTGCCGCAGGACTTTCCCGGCATGACCTTCTCGTTCCTGCCGGCCGACATCGTCAGCCAGATCCTCAACTTCGGTTCGCCGGCCGCCCTGGACGTGCAGGTGGCGGGCGCCGACGTCGAGGGCGGGCGCGACTACGCCAACAAGCTGCTGGCGCGGGTCCGTCGGGTGGCCGGGGTCGCAGACGCCCGCATCCAGGAGCAGGCGAATAATCCGGCTCTCAAGGTCGACTTCAACCGTGGGCTGGCCGGCGTCGTCGGCCTCACCGAAGGCGATGCCGCCCAGAGCATCCAGGCCAGCCTCTCGGGCAGCACGCAGACCGCTCCGACCTACTGGCTCGACCCACGAAACGGCGTCTCGTACCCGGTGTCTGTTCAGACCCCGCAATATGCCATCGACACACTGGGCGATCTCAACAACCTGCCGATCACCGCGGCGCGCTCGGATCAGCTCCTGGGCGGCCTCGCGACCGTCGTCCCCGAGCCCCTGAGTGCCGTGGTGACGGACTACAACATCGCGCGCACCGTCAACATCCTGGCGACGACGCAGGACCGCGACCTCGGGAGCGTCGCGGCGGACATCCAGCGGGCGATCGACGACACGCGGGGAGACCTGCCGAAGGGATTGACCGTCACAGTGCGCGGGCAGGCGGTCACGATGGCCAACGCCTACCAGCAGTTGCTGGTCGGCCTCGCGTTCTCGATCGTGCTCATCTACCTGCTCATCGTCATCAACTTCCAATCCTGGGTCGACCCGTTCGTCATCGTGATGGCGCTGCCGGCCGCGCTGGCCGGTATCGTGTGGATGCTGTTTGCCACCCACACGCACGTCTCCGTCCCGGCGCTGACTGGGGCGATCATGTGCATGGGCGTGGCTACCGCCAATTCAATCCTGGTCATCAGCTTCGCTCGCGAGCAGCTCCGCGCCGGCCGTACGGCGATCGGGGCTGCTCTGGCGGCGGGCGCGACGCGCCTACGGCCTGTGATGATGACCGCGCTCGCGATGATTATCGGCATGGCGCCGATGGCGATCGAGCCCGGTCAGAACGCGCCGCTGGGCCGTGCCGTCATCGGTGGCCTGCTCGTCGCTACGCTGGCGACGCTGTTCTTCGTGCCGGTGGTCTTCAGCATCGTGCACGGCCGGTCCCGCCGCGTTGGTGAGGCCGCGCCCGGCCCGTCATCCGACTCCGCGACCGGCACCGTGCCGTCCCCGTCCGCCTAGATCCGGAATCATCATGCACAGTTCAGAGGACGCCCCGGAGCCCAAGATGCCCGCGAAGCGGAAGGTGGCCACACTCCTATCGGGCATGGCGGTCGGGGCCGCCGCGCTCGCCTGGGTCGGCATCAGTGACCGTGCGAGAGGTATGCAGGAGGTCGATGCTTGGACCGAGCGTCAGGCGGTGCCCACCGTTCGGGTGGTCCATGCGCAGCGCGGCCCTATGAACGAGGACTTGAGCCTGCCCGGCTCGCTTAGCGCCTACTACACCGGCTCGCTCTATGCGCGCGCCAGCGGCTACGTCACAGCCTGGCATAAGGACCTGGGTGCACGCGTCCGTAAGGACGAAGTCCTGGTGCAGATCTCGGCACCGGATCTCGATCAGCAGCTCGCCGAGGCGCGCGCCACGCTCACCCAGCTCCAGGCGGCGGTCGATCAAGCCCAGGCGAACGCCGACCTCAGCGCGGCCACCAACAAGCGCACCACCCGCCTCGTGGCGCAGGGCTGGTCGAGCGAGGAGCGTGGCGACACAGACCGCTTCACCGCGGCATCGCGCACCGCGGCCCTGTCGGTCGCCAAGGCGAACCTCGTCGCCCAGCAGGCGAATGTCGGAAGGCTGGAGGAACTGACGCGGTTCAAGGAGATCAAGGCACCCTTCGACGGCGTCGTGACCGCGCGCAACGTCGATCTCGGAGACCTTCTGACAGCCGGCGGAACCTCGGGGAAGCCCCTCTACCGCGTTTCCGACATCCATCGCGTGCGCGTCTACGTGAATGTCCCGCAGGCGTTCCTCGGGGCGATGAAGCCGGGCCTCAAGGCCTCCATGCGTGTGCCGGGGCTGGAGGAGACGTTCACCGCCGAGGTCACCTCAACTGCGAACTCCGTCGCGGAGGACTCGCGCAAGGGGCTCGTCGAGCTGCAAGCCGAAAATCCGGACGGACGGCTCTGGCCGGGCGCTTTCGTCGAGGTGCAATTCCACATGCCGTCGAACCCGGGAGCCCTGCGCGTTCCCACGACCGCTTTGGTTTTCAACCGCAACGGAATCCTCGTCGCGCAGGTCCAGGACGATAACCGGATCGTGCTGAAGCCGGTAACGCTCGGCCGCAACCTCGGCAACGACGTCGAAGTGCGCTCGGGTATTACAACTGCCGAACGGCTCATCGACAACCCGCAGGAGTTCCTGGCGTCCGGCGACCTCGTCCGTGTTGCCGGGCAAGATGCACCCCCGCACACCGCATCGGCGGAATGATCCCGCAGGACTCTTCGCGGTCAGCAGCAGCACTCAATCGACCGACGGTCTTCGGACCGTTTCGATCGAGAGGATCGGCCAGAACCGGGCTAACACTCCGCAAGCGACGGCCGCTTTGCGGCGCCTCAAGCTCCGCAATAGACGGTCCGTAACAGACGGACGGCTTCCGGCCAGACGGTATCAGGCCGGATCGTCGTCGCACCCAGGACCGGACGTTCGGCTTCGCGCCCAATTCGGTCATTCGGTGCACACTGCCGTGTTCTCCGAAGCGGACGCTCCGGCAGCTCCACGCATAAGACCGAGGATCGCGCGCACGTGCTCTCGATTGGCGAGGAGATCCAGGCAAGGAATGTCGCCCCGCTGATCCGCGCTGAGGCCGTCGCGGCGGATGCGTCTTCGTTCGGACCTGCCTGAACAAGGTGGAGAACCACCTCGAACGTGTTCGCGCCGAGGCGTTCTGAGAACGGATCATGCAGGAAGTCGCCTAATATTGGCTACGGAATCGCCTTCGGGCGGACGATAGTCGCTCTCCCGAGGAGCGACGTGGCGCTGGTCAGCCCATCGCATTGCGGAGTTCGCCTACGTGGATGTCGTCGAGATCCATCGCTCGCCGTGGCGGGCCATCGGCCTCTTCCTGGCCTCCATCGGTTTCACGGCCTTCGCAAGGTGGCTGATCTATGCGCACCCGACAATTGGGCGCACGGCCGTGACGCCCGGAAGCTTCGCCGAGTTCGAGGCCTATGCCGGCGTCGCGTTCTTCGGCCTCTGTACGGTGCTGATATTCCCCAAGCTGTTCCAGTCGAAACCGGTGGTGTCCGTCGGGTCGCGCGGGATCTACGATCGCAGGCTATCGACCGACTGGATCCCCTGGGAGACGATCCGCAGCGTGACGCCGATGCAGATCCAGCGGCAGCGCATGCTGGTGCTGGAGATCGACCCGGCGGCCGACGCGCATCTGCCCTGGACGAAAGGGGCGCGCCGCAGGGCCAAACTGAACTGGGTCTTCGGGCGGTCCGGATACTGGATGACGGCGGCCGATCTGCGCGGCGGCTTCCCGGCATTGGCCGAGGCGGTGTCCGCGGCCCGGCGCGGCGCGTAGCCTGCGGTCCGCCGGCTATTCCATCGCCGCCCGTTCGCTCATCCGGGAACTGACCCGGTGTCAGGTTCGTCGACGCCCGCGTTTACCGGCTGCTTCCAGAGGCCGCGCGGCACGCTCGAAGCCGGCCCAGAAACCCTTGCCGAGCGCCGCCAGGCGACCGGGCAGGGTGGCGACGTCGAAACGCGCTCCGGAACCGAGGGACGGGAGTTCGTCCCAGCCGACCGGCACCGAGACCGGCGCTCCCGCGCGGGTGCGGGTCGAGAAGGCCGCGACCGCGGTCGCACCACGCTGGTTGCGCAGGTAGTCGATGAAGATGCGGCCGTCCCTGGCCTTCTTCGACACGATCGCGACGTAGCGGTCGGGCGCGTCCCTGGCCATCTCGGAGGCGAGGCGCTTGGAGAATGCCTTCGCTTCGTCCCACCCGGCCTTCGGTTCGACCGGGACGACGACGTGCAGTCCCTTGCCGCCGGTCGTCTTGACGAAGGCGCCGAACCCCGAGCTTCGCAGACGCTCTCGGACCTCCAGCGCGCCGGCGACGAGGTCGGTCCAGGCCACCCCGTCCCCGGGATCCAGATCGAAGACCAAGCGGTCCGGCCGATCCGGGTCGGCGGCCGTCGCGCCCCAGGGATGGATCTCGAGGACGCTCGCCTGGACCAGGGCGCGCAGGCCATCCAGGTCGCCGATCACGACCGCCTTCCCGGTCTCGCCTTCGAGGACGCGGAGAAGGCGTTCGTCGATCCCGGCCCAGCCGTGCTTCTGGTAGAAGCACGAGCCGAGGCCGTCCGGGCACCGGACGAGGGACAGGGGCCTGTCGATCACGTGCGGCAGGATGCGGTCGGCGATCTCGGCATAGTACTCGGCCAAGCCCTCCTTCGTCAGGCCGACGTCGGGCCAGAGCACGCGATCCGGATGCGTGAGCGTCACGGTCTCCTCCGCGGTTCTCCGCTTCGGCACCCGTGGGGGTGCCGGCGCCGCCTCCCGGACGACCTCGTCGGGTGCCACGTCTGTCCGGACGGTCTTGAACGACGCGTGCCGCAGCTGGCCGTCGTCCGTCCATCCGCGGAAGGTCACCTCGCAGACGAGGCGCGGCTCCACCCATCGGGCGTTGCGGCGCGCCTGAGGTGACAGCTCGGCGTCGAACGGAGGTGCCGGTATCCGCAGAGGCTCCAGCTTCGCCCGGAGCTCGCGCGCGACCGCGTCGCCGAACCCCGTGCCCACCCGACCGACGTGGACGAGGGTACCGTCCTGGTGCGTGCCCAGGATCAACGAGCCGACGGATTTCGGGCCCGTGCCGGAGGGCATGAAGCCCGCGACGACGAACTCCTGGGAGCCGGTGCATTTCACCTTGCGCCAGAGATCGCTTCGTCCGGAGCGGTAGGCCGCGTCGGCCCGCTTGGCGACGATGCCTTCGAGCCCGAGGCGGCAGGCATGGCGGGCCATGGACGCACCGTCGTCGACGAGATGCTCGCTGAACCGGATCCGGTCGGCGGACCCCGCATCGTCTAGGCTCTGCAGCAGCAGAGCCTTGCGCTCGGTCAGGGGGAGGGCGCGGATGTCCTTGCCGTCGAGGTAGAGCAAGTCGAAGGCGTAGAAGAGCGCCGCGCCCGTGTCGCCGTCGGCGAGGGCCTGCTGGAGCGCGGAGAAGCTCGAGATGCCGCTCGCGTTCTCGACGACGATCTCGCCGTCGATCAGAGCGGAGTGCAGCTTCAGCTCCTCGAGGGCCTTCGCGATCGGCTCGAACTTCGACGTCCAGTCGAGGCCGGAGCGCGTCGACAGCTTCACGGTGCCGCCGTCGATGCGCGCCTGCATGCGGTAGCCGTCGTGCTTGATCTCGTACAGCCAGCCCTCTCCGGTCGGCGCCGCGTCGACGAGGGTCGCCAAGGCAGGCTCGACGAAGGGCGGCAGCACGCCTTTGCGGGCGCGCGGGGACTGGGCCGAGGCGGGCTTCGTCACGCGCGTCGAGGCGACCTTCGCGCGTGCCGCATGGTCGGGTCTGACCTCGCCGCCGGCGGCGAGGTCGCGATTGGTCCGGCCCGACAGGACCGACGCGTCGTGCTCGCCGAGGATGTCGCCCTCGCGGCGGGCATGCTCGTCCTCGGCCTTCATCAGCAGCCACGGCTGCTTCTTCTCGCCGCCGCGGCCCTTCATGCGCACGAGATGCCACCGGCCGCCGAGCCGCTCGCCCCGCAGAACGAATTCGAGGTGGCCCTTCTCGAGGCCGGCGGCCGGATCGCCGACCGGCTCCCAGGACCCTATGTCCCAGACGATCATGGTCCCGCCGCCGTACTGGCCCTTGGGGATCGCCCCTTCCCAGCGCAGGTAGTCGAGGGGATGGTCCTCGGTCCGTACCGCGAGCCGCTTCTCGGCCGGCGACAGGCTCGGCCCGCGGGTGACGGCCCAGCTCTTGAGCACTCCGTCCATCTCCAGCCGCAGGTCGTAGTGCAGGCGTCGGGCGTCGTGCTTCTGGACGACGAAGCGCGCCTTGGCGGTCTTCCGCCCGCGGCGTCCCCGCGGCTCGGACGAGGCCTCGAAATCCCGCTTCTCGCGGTACGGCTTCAGGAGCTCGGACATGACTTTCGGCAAACCGCCGCGGTCGAAGGCCGGTTCCGGAATGCCGCTCCGACTACGGGGACAGACAAGAACTCGCAAATTATCCACAGGGCGGACTGTGCAGGAACGAGTCGAGAGCGACTCTCGTTGAGTCGCCGAATTCGTGATCGGCACCGCATTGACTCATCGCCGGCAACGAATACTTGTGCGAATTCTGGAGGCTGCGGTGGCATCGCGCGCCAATTGGAAGGGGCACCTGAGACTTTCGCTCGTCTCCTGCGCCGTCGGTCTGTATCCGGCGGTCAGCTCGTCGCGGGACCTGAAGTGCCACACGATCAACCGCGAGACCGGCAACCGCGTGAAGCAGCTGCTGGTCGACTCGGTGACAGGCGAGAGCGTCGATCGCGACGACCAAGTGAAGGGCTGCGAGGTCGCCAAGGACGAGCTCGTCCCCGTCGAGGACGAGGAGCTCAGCGAGATCGCGCTGGAAAGCACGCACACGATCAACATCGAGGCGTTCTGCAGGCGCGAGGAGGTCGACGAGCGCTACCTCGACAAGCCATACTACCTCGCGGCCGAGGACAAGGTCTCCCGCGAAGCGTTCGCCGTCATCCGGGATGCGATGAAGAAGAAGGGGATGGCGGGCCTGGCGCGGATCGTTATCTACAAGCGGGAGCGCGTCGTCCTGATCGAGCCCTACGGCAAGGGCCTGCTGGCGACCCTGCTGCGGTACCAGGACGAGGTGCGGTCGCCCACCGCCTACTTCGAGGACATGCCGGACGGCAATCCGACAGACGAGATGCGGTCCCTGGCCGAGGAGCTGATCGCCCGGTCGACGAGGAAGTTCGATCCGTCGAAGTTCGAGGATCGCTACGAGGAGGCGCTCATCGCGCTGGTTAAGGGCAAGGCGAAGAAGCCCGAGAAGGGCAAGGGTCGATCGAAGGCGGCGGCATCGAGCTCCGGCAACGTCGTCAACCTGATGGAGGCCCTCAGGCGCAGCATCGACTCAGAGAAGGGTGGATCCTCCGCTCAGCCGGCCGCTGTCCGGAAGAAGGCGGGTTCGAAGCGGTCGCGGCCAAATTCGACCCGCGACGCGGGCAAGGCGACGTCCTCGAAGCCGCGGAAGGCCGCGTGATGGCCGCTCGTCCGCTCCGGCCTCCGGCCCTGGTCCTCTCCCGTAGCGGCGCACGGCGGCGACGGGCGTGCCGAATGCTCGAGAGACTCGGCTACCACCCGCTCGGGTTCTCCTCCAACAAGGATGCGGAGGCGTGGCTGGAGGAGGACACGCCGGAAGCCGCGATCGTGGACGATCCCTGCGATCGCGAACTGGAAGGCCTGTTCGGCGTCCTCAAGGCGCGGAACGTCGATCTGATCGCCCTGGATGGCCCGCCGCCGCAGCCTTCCAAGGCGTGAGGCTGGAAATTCCGGTCACGACATGGCGACATGACCGAGCCGGGTCTTGGCGAACGGAGGCTGACCGAAGCGGGCCTTCGGTATCAGGTAGTTGACAAGAGCGGCGCCGAGGTCGTCAGGGACGAGTTCCTTGTGCTTCTCGAGTATGAATTCGGCAAAGTTAGCGTTGCCGGACACGCCGCAGGCGAGGCAATATCGAACCACGGCCTCGGTCGTATGCCCGTGAAGCGATAGATACGTGTCGATATTCTTTACGAACACGGTATCCGCAAACACTGTCCGACCTCTGGCCATGTGATCCCTGTGCTGGGTCGCATACCGCCAATTCTCATTGGTCAGATGCAGCACCTCGAAATCCTGTCCGCGCATGTAGGCGACGGTCTCGTCGAAGTGCGGCTCCCCCTCGTAGGCCGGCATAAAACGGAGCTCGGCCTGTACGACGGCGGCCCCGGCGATGTGCTCCCGGGCGTCGCGCAGGACCAAGCCGTCTATGCCCTCCAGATCGCTCTTGAAATAATCGAGACCTGAGACCCCGATTTCATCGAGGGCATCCGACATGCGCTTGGCTTTGACCTTGTGAACCGCTTTGACCCTTGCTAGATCCCGGAGGCCAAACGCCTCGAGGATCTCCTGCTTGTCCTCCAGCAGTGACGACGCGTAGATGAAGTGCTTCTCGCGGAATTCATAATCTCCCGCGGTAGGAGCGATGACGCAGTTGATAGGCGAGTACCGACCGAACTTCGATCTGTTGGAGCCTACAGACAGAGCGTCGAGCGATATGAAGTGGATCGCGCTCGCGATCTCGGATGGAACCCGCACGATCGCCTCGCCCGACGATCCGAAATCAGCCATGTTGAGGAAGCCGTCGAGGCACGCCCTTATTGTCCGCGCATCCTTCTTGGCGTCATCCCTTATCGCTTCGACACGATCGGCGAATTCCTCGACGGAAAAGCTCCGCAGAAGGGCCGAGCACGTGCCGAGGAGGTCGCTGTCGAATGGATTCTCCAGGACTATTCCCGAAATGTAGTTGACCGCGTTCGGCAGGTCGCCTTGTTGAAAGCTGACGACCGAAAGTCCGATCAAGGCTCGCGGATTCTTGTCTTCTACTTTGAGTATCGCCTCCAGAAGATTTCTGGCTTCTTGGTGCCGTCCCGCTTGGATATCGGCGTTGGCTCGATCGAGAGCTTCTTCGACGGACATCTCGGCCATTCTATTGCGCCCACGCTGGAGATTGCAGGTGGCTTATGCGAGCGCGCGAAGGGTCCTTGGCGCAATCTGGCAAGACACCGCGACAGTGACCTGAGGTATGGTCCGCCACATCTGTCTTAAGGGTTAACGCTTGTTTGATGCCGGTTGGCCGCTCGAGCTGCCGGGATGGAACCAGAGGCTCTCGGTCAAGGCCGGGACGCCTGCTTATGAGTGACGCGTTTCGCTCCGTTCCTTTCCGATCCGGATCGACTGAAGGCCGTCCGCATCTCTGGTCGGCCTTCTCCGAAGCGGTTGTTCCGCTTTCGGCCAAATCCGGCCCACCGGAATGTGCTTCGGAATGACCGGGGTGGGTGGATGAACGAACCGGCTCGCGCGGGATGGGTGGCAGCTTTGATGATGGCGGATTGACCCGAGCGCCCTGTGCCAATTGAGCGCCGCACAGCCCGGGCGGACGATCCCGGCTCTCTTATTTCGAGCGGAGCCATCCCATGACCATCCTCGCCGTTCCCGCCGCTGCCGGCGGCTCGCTGCGTCAGCGCCTGATCGACGACATGAACCCTGCGCCGGTTCTCCCGGGCGACGTAGCACAACTACATCCGCGACGTCGGGCCGCTGGCCGCCTTCCTGCGGCGATCATCCTAGCGATATGCTGGAACCGCTGACGAACAGATCATATCATTACCGCATAGGAGCGAACGATGGTGACCAGGAAAGAGCAGTCGAGCAGGCTGCCGCGTCACAATACGCTACGATCCCTCATTCGCGTGCGCGATCCCGCACGCGATGACGGACGTGCTCGCAAAGTGCTCGCAGCGCAGCACGCAGTGAGATGACACGGTGCGGATCGCCCTTACAAGCTTCGGGACACGCGGAGACGTCCAACCCTTTCTAATCCTCGCGATGGCCCTGCAGGCCCGCGGCCACGATGTGACCCTCGCGGTCCCTCCCAATGTCCTAGAGTGGGCCGCCCAATGCGGTGTCCGTATTGCGCGCATCGGCTTCGACACCCAGGCCTACATGGACTCGCCCGAGGGCCAAGCCATGTTCGCGTCCGGTAACGTCCGGGCTATCATGAAACGTATGCAGACCCTGATGCACGCGCATCAGGATCTGCTTCTGGCGGACCAGATGCGCATCTGCGACGGAGCAGATGTTATCGTGGCTGGCGTACTTACAGAGGATCACTCGGCGGTCATGGCCGAAGCGCAGGGTATCCCCCTGATCGCGCTGCATCTTGCTCCTTTGATGCCCACCGGCGACTTCGCCCATAGCCTCGTCACCACGCGAGACCTCCGCTCGCGCCTGCTCCATCGCCTGACGTATGCTGTGGTTGAACGCCTGTGGTGGGCAGCCCATCGCGACAGCGTCGCGCTTCTGCGCAGCCGCATGGGGCTTGCCTCTACCCGTCGGCCAACCCAGCAGCGCCTCGCCGCGACGGGGTTGTGCTCCGTGCAGGCATTCTCGTCACACCTCGTCCCTCGGCCATCCGACTGGAGCCCGACGCAACGCATTGTCGGCTCCTTTCAGGTCCCGAAGGCTGCGCGGCGGAGCCTCGGGGAGGCTGCCCTTGCGCCGCAACTCGCCGCTTGGCTTGAGGCCGGTCCACCACCGGTCTACGTCGGTCTCGGCAGCATGCCGGTGCGAGAGCCTGACCGGATGCTGAACCTTCTCGGCCAGGTCGCGCGCCGCTGCAATTGCCGCATGGTCGTGGGCGCCGGCTGGTCGACCTTGGCGTCGCTGCAGGACCCATCGCCGGAAATCCGCCTCGTCGGCGCGATCGACCATGATTGGCTGCTGCCCCGTTGCTCAGCCGCCGTTCACCACGGCGGCGCTGGAACAACCCATGCCGTCGTCATGGCGGGGCTGCCATCCGTGGTCGCATCGGTCTTCGCCGATCAGCCGTTCTGGGGCGCGCGATTGGCCCAGCTGGGTGTCGGCTGCCACATACCCTTCAGAAAACTGACTTGTGACAGCTTGGAACGCGGACTGCGCCTGATCTCGAAAGCTGATGCGGTCGCGCATGCGGCGACGCTCTCGGCACGCATGCGTTCCGATCCCGATCCCGTTTCAGCAGCAGTGCGACTCATCGAAGAGAGCCGCATAGACACAATCCGCTATCCGTCCTGAGGGACCTGCGAACGTTTCCGGGAACGTGGGCTTGAATCGCCGCCCTGCTGGAAGGACCGAAACCGATCTTCGCTTCCGACATGTTGATACTGCGCAGTCCGCGCCGATAGACCTCCTGCGACTGCTTTTTCGGAGAACCGTCTCCGAAGCGGACTGGCAGCTTTCGGCCCGACTGTGTCATGCCGGATCGTCAAAGTGCGCAGAACCGGACGTTCGGCTTCGCGCCCATCTCGGCCGCTCAGCCGCGACTCGCGGATTCTCCGAAGCGGACGCTGTGGCAGCCTACGTCGCGGGTGATCTGGCCGACTGGCTCGGCCGTCGGGGGATGATCCATATCCGCGGTGCGCCCCGCCATCCCCAAACGCAGGGCAAGATCGAGCGCTGGCACCAAACGCTCAAGTGTTTATCGGCGTCAAACCATGACCCCGGTCAAATTCTCACTAATTATTTGCTAGAACACGAGAATATTTATTTTCGATGGGGTCACGATCGGCGCCGATCGTGACCCCACTTATCAGCCCGTTTCAGATGATGCTGCAATGACTTAAAAGGGCTTGTGGGAGGGGCATCATTCGGCGCCGATCCACAAAGAAGCGGACGGAGACCGATGCGAAGTTCCGGAACCGCATCTCCTCGGCGCAAGAGGGGGACGGTTCGAAGGGCGAGCCCGAGACCAGTTGCTGGCAGCTCGGGCCCAAGGCTGTCCAGGCCGGATCGCTCCATTGCGACTTGTGGCGCGGGATGGCGATCGAGCTTGCGGGTCACGACTCGATTGCGGTCTACCCCGTCGGCGGATGGTGGAAAGCGCACTTCGGGCAGCGGCGCTTCGCGGACAAGGCGCGGTATGCCCTGGTGATATCCTTGTCGGCGCCCGGGCATGCCGTCGATTTGCACGCCGACGTATCGAACCTCGTCGAGCTGAAGGCGGCCGAGATCCTGATCGGCTGATGCTGCGTCACACGACCGTGCCGACGCGCATCCCACCAGCGGTGCGCGGAAGGCCTTCCCACCGAACGCGACGGTGCAAGCTTCCGTGAGTGCGAATCGAAACCGCGGAGCGCAATCCACTCCTTCACGAAGGAATGACGGCGCCGACCGCGATCACGGAAACGTGATTCGGCCAAGCGAGCAGCTCAGGCGTGTTGTATCAGCGTTGTATCGGCCCGCGCCGCGACCGCTGAAAGATGCGCGTGACGCCGAGCTCAAGTAATTGCTCGCGCTCGCGAAAACGGCTTGGAGCGGGTACCGGGAATCGAACCCGGGTATTCAGCTTGGAAGGCTGCTGCTCTACCATTGAGCTACACCCGCACGGGCGGACCGTTAGCACGCCGGGATGGCCGTGAGAAGGTGGGGCGGGGTCGCCGCCGCGCGGACGGCGTCCCGCATTTCCGGCGCCGGACGGGACGGTCCCGTCCCGGGCGTTCTCGGCGATGAACCGATCGATGCGCGCGAGGGCGGTTCGCAGTTCCTGCTGGAAGTCCGGGTCGGCGCCGTCGTGGCACGCCTGTCCGACGGCGCGCATCGCCTGCAGGATGCCGCGCACGCACAGGACCGCACCCTTGCCGGTCCGGTCGACCTTCGTGACGGTGTCACCGCGCCGGACGGTCTGGATCCCGTTCACGGGCGCCTCAGCCGATGCCGGCCCGGGCGGCCCGCTCTGCCCGAGAGCCTCCGAGGACAGGTCGGGGAACGCGCAGGCCGCGGCGGCGCAGGCGACGATCAGGGACCGCCACCGGAACGGGGTGCGTGTCGAGAGGCGCATCGATCCGACACCGTTCTCCACCGGGCGCCCAGCGGCGCCCAGCAGCGCCCGATCAGCCGAGGCCCAGCGCGGCGCGGGCCTCCGCGGGCGTGGCGACGCGGCGGCCGTGGCGCGCCACCGCCTCGGCGGCGAGGCCGACCAGCTCGGCGTTGCTGGCCGCCAGACGGTCCTTCGTCACCCGGATGTTGTCCTCCAGGCCGGTGCGGACCGCGTCGGCGCCGCGGGCGAGCGCCCAGTCCATCACGATCGCCTGGTTGCGGCCGATCCCGGCCGCCGTCCAGGTCGCCTCCGGCAGGATGCGTCTTGTCTCGGCGAGCAGGATGTCGAGGAGGTGCTCCTCGGCCGGCATCGCGTTCTGGACGCCCATGACGAACTGCACGTGCGGGCGCGCGTCGATCAGGCCCGCCTCCACGAGGCGCTTGGCGCCGTGCAGGTGCGAGAGGTCGAAGATCTCGATCTCGGGCCGGACCCCGTACTGCTTCATCTGGCCGGCGAGGTCGGTCACGAGGCTCGCGGAATTCTCGTAGACGATCGTCGGGAAGTTCACCGAGCCGGTGGACAGGGAGGCCATGTCGGGCCGGTGCTTGAGCGAGAGGCCGCGGGCGGCCGGGTCGCGCCCGCGGCCGCCGGTCGAGAACTGCACGATCATCCCCGGGCAGTGCCGGCGCAGCCCCTCCTGCACGGCCGCGAACTTGTCCGGGTCGGAGGAGGGCGACTCGTCGTCGTTGCGCACGTGGATGTGGCAGAGCGTGGCGCCGGCCGCGAAGGCCCGATGCGTCGACTCGATCTGCTCGGGCACGGTGACCGGAACGGCCGGGTTGTCCTTCTTGCGCGGGACCGAGCCCGTGATCGCCACCGCGATCACCACGGGTGCGTCGCTCCGGGATCCTGCCATCCGCCTGTCCTCCCTACCGCATCGGGCTTCCGCGACCGGGATAGCGCCGCGGGACCCCGATCTGAACCGTCCGGCGCGGGCGGCAGGTCCGTGCGCGGGACATCTCGGGCCGGATGACAGCCTGGACTCGTGTCCCGCCGGACTTGTGTCTCGCCGGCGCTTGCCGCACCTCTCGGTCCGCGAGGCACACGATGAACGACACCGTCCTGGTCCTGAACGGGCCGAACCTGAACCTGCTCGGCAAGCGCCAGCCGGAGATCTACGGCCGCGAGACGCTGGCCGACGTCGAGGCCCTGTGCCGCGAGACCGCCGCGAGCCTCGGCCTCGCGGTCGATTTCCGCCAGAGCAACGCCGAGCACGTGCTGATCGACGCGATCCACGAGTACCGCGTCGGCTGCACCGGCATCGTCATCAACGCGGGCGCCTACACCCACACCTCGGTGGCGCTCCTCGACGCGCTGAACACCTGCGAGGTGCCGGTGATCGAGTGCCACATCTCGAACGTCCACCGGCGCGAGGCCTTCCGCCACCACTCCTACATCTCGCTCGCGGCCACGGCCGTGCTGGCGGGATTCGGCACGCACGGCTACGCCCTGGCGATCCGGCACCTCGCGCATCTGCGGGCCGGCAGAGCTGCTTGAGGCGCGGATAGCGCCGCGATCAGGGTTGACGCTGGCGGAGACAGGGCGGAGGAGGGCGGTCAGGCCCTATTCCCACGCGAGCTCTCCGGACGGACCGGTCCTCAAGGCCCCGGAGAGCGCCCCAAGCGGAGCGCGCACGCCGCATGACCAGTCCCTTCCTGCCCCTCGACCGGCAAGTGATCGCCCGCGAGGCGGCCAAGATGTTCCTCGAGATCGGCGCGGTGCTCTTCTACAAGGACGAGCCGTTCAAGTTCACCTCGGGCTGGGCGAGCCCGGTCTACACCGACAGCCGGAAGATCATCTCGTTCCCGCGCCTGCGCTCGGCGCTGATGGATTTCGCCACCGCCACGATCGTGCGCGAGATCGGCTACGAGAAGCTGACTCACATCGCGGGCGGCGAGACCGCCGGCATCCCCTTCGCGGCCTGGATCGCCGACCGGATGATGCTGCCGATGCAGTACATCCGGAAGAAGCCCAAGGGCTTCGGCCGCAACGCCCAGATCGAGGGCGAGATCGTCGAGGGCGCCCGGACCCTGCTGGTCGAGGACCTCGCCACCGACGGGCGCAGCAAGGTCAATTTCTGCAAGGCCCTGCGCGATTCGGGCGCCCAGGTCGATCACTGCTTCGTGCTGTTCTACTACGACATCTTCCCCGGCAGCGCCGCGCTGATGGAGGAGATCGGCATCAAGCTCCACTACCTCACCACGTGGTGGGACGTGCTGGCGGTGGCCAAGGAGATGGGCACCTTCGACCCGAAGACGCTCGAAGAGGTTGAGCGCTTCCTCAACGCGCCCGCGGAGTGGTCCGCGGCCCACGGCGGCATCTCCGCCTTCGGTCAGGCCTGAGGGGTTTCGCGATGGGCGTCGCCGAGCTGTTCCCCGCCGAGCGCCAGGAGGCGAAGCCGGCCGACCGGATCACGATCCGCCGGCCGGACGACTGGCACATCCACCTGCGCGACGGCGCCATGCTCAAGGCGGTGCTGCCCTACACGGCGGCGCAGTTCGCCCGGGGCATCATCATGCCGAACCTCGTGCCGCCGGTGACCACGGTCGCGGCCGCGCAGGCCTATCGCGACCGGATCCTCGCCGCTCTGCCCGAGGGCCAGGACTTCACGCCGCTGATGACCTGCTACCTGCGGGACGACACCGATCCGGACGAGATCGAGCGCGGCTTCACCGACAAGGTCTGGGTCGCCGCCAAGCTCTACCCGGCGGGCGCGACCACGAACTCGCACGCGGGCGTCACCGACCTCCTCGGGATCGCGCCCGTGCTGGAGCGCATGGAGCGGATCGGCATGCCGCTGCTGATCCACGGCGAGGCGACCGACCCGGAGATCGACATCTTCGACCGCGAGGCCGCCTTCATGGAAGGCAGCCTGATCCCGCTGCTCAACCGCCATCAGGGGCTGAAGGTCACCGTGGAGCACGCCACCACGGCGGAGATCCTCGACGTGGTCCGGGAGCACCGGAGCCGGTGCGCGGCGACGATCACGCCGCACCACCTCGTGATCAACCGGACGCACATCTTCCAGGGGGGGCTGCGCCCGCACCTGTACTGCCTGCCGGTGGCCAAGCGCGAGCGGCACCGGCTCGCCCTGCGCCGGGCCGCGACCTCGGGCGAGGCCTGCTTCTACCTCGGCACCGACACCGCGCCGCATGTTCGCGGCGCCAAGGAGGCGTCCTGCGGCTGCGCGGGCGTGTTCTGCGGCCCGAGCGCGCTCCAGACCTACGTGCAGGTCTTCGACGAGGAGGGGGCGCTGGACAAGTTCGAGGCCTTCGCGTCGCTCAACGGGGCCCGCTTCCACGGGTTGGAGCCCAATGCCGGGACCGTCACCCTGGAGCGCCGGGCGAGCCGCATCGCCGAGGCCGTCGCGGTCGACGACACGGCCGTGGTGGTGTTCCGGGGCGAGGAGACGCTGCCCTGGTCGGTGGTGTGACGGCCTCGGCTGAGGACAGCGCGCCGTCATCGCGAGCGGCGCGAAGCGACCCAGGGCAGCGCGCCATCGGTGATTGTCGCGCGACACTGGATTGCTTCGCTGCGCTCGCAAAGACGGATATCGGCACTCCATCCGATTAGCCGAAGCCATCTTTGCCTGGATCCAACCTCCGGTTACCGATCTTCGGTTGATCCGGAGGAGGGTACGATGCAGGACGCGCGACAGGACGGCATCACCGCGATGGGCGCGGTGGACCTCGCCGCCGCCATCCGCGGCCGGGTGGTCTCCTGCGCGGAGGTGATGCGCGCCTATCTGGAGCGGATCCACCGGATCAACCCGCGGGTGAACGCCCTCGTGGGTCTCGCCGACGATGCCGCGCTCCTGCGGGAGGCCGAGGCCGCCGACGCCGCCCTGGCGCGGGGGGACGCCGTCGGGCCGCTGCACGGCTTCCCGCTGGCCGTGAAGGATCTCGACCCGGTCCGCGGGCTGCCGTTCACGCAGGGCTCACCGATCTTCGCCGACCGGGTCGCCGACACCGACTCGATCATGGTGACGCGCCTGCGCGCCGCCGGGGCGATCTTCATCGGCAAGACCAACATCCCCGAGTTCGGCCTCGGCTCGCACAGCTTCAACCCGGTCTACGGCGCCACCGGCAACGCCTACGATCCGGCGAAGACCGGGGGCGGCTCGAGCGGCGGCGCCGCCGTGGCGGTGGCCCTGCGGATGCAGCCGGTCGCCGACGGCAGCGACCATGCCGGCTCCCTGAGGAATCCGCCGGCCTTCAACAATTGCTACGGCCTGCGCCCGAGCTGGGGCCGGATCCCCGCCGAGGCCAAGGACGTGTTCAGCCCGAACCTCGGCGTGCTCGGGGCGATCGGGCGCACGCCCGGCGATATCGGCCTCATGCTCTCGGTGCTGGCGGGCTACGATCCGCGCTGCCCGAACGCCATCCGGCAGGACCCGTCCGCCTTCGCGAGCCCGCTCGTCCGCGACTTCCGCGGGACGCGGATCGCGTGGCTCGGCGATTGCGGCGGCCAGATCCCGTTCGATCCCGGCGTGCTCGATGTCTGTCGCGCCGCCCTGGCGACCTTCGCGGAGATCGGCTGCACCGTCGAGGAGGCGGCGCCGCGCTACGACATGGAGCGGCTCTGGCAGGACTGGCTGGTGCTGCGGGCGCTGACGGTCGCGGCGAACCTCCGGCCGTTCTACGACGAGCCCCGCCACCGGGCCCTGCTCAAGCCGGAGGCGGCGTGGGAGGTCGAGCGCGGGCTGGCGCTCGGCGCCGACCGGATCATCGCGGCGCTGGAGGGGCGCACCCGCTGGTACGAGACCCTGCGCCGCTTCATGGAGGCCTACGACTACGTGGTCATGCCCAGCGCCCAGGTCTTCCCGTTCGACAAGGCCCTGCGCTGGCCCGAGACGGTGGGCGGACGGGCGATGGACACCTACCACCGCTGGATGCAGATCACGATCCCCGCGACGATGTCGGGCCTGCCGGCGCTGGCCGTGCCGGCCGGCTTCGGCGAGGGCGGGCTGCCCACCGGCATCCAGATCGTCGGCCCGAACCACGGCGAGCTCGCCTGCCTGCAGCTCGGCGCCGCCTACGACGCGGCCAGCAGCTGGGTCCGCCGCTACCCGCCGCCGGTCGAGTGAGGGGACGGGCTGAACGCGCGCACGGATGCGTTGACCGGCCCCGCGCACTCCGCTATGAGGCCCGACACTCCCCGCGCCACCCATGACCCATCCCAGGATCGTGCGGCCGCCGCGGAGCAGCTTCGGATATCCGATGACCACGGTCCTTATTGTAACGGTAGCGTCACCGACGGGGCGGCCCTGAGCTAGGGCCGCGATCCGGGCGGTGGCGCATGCAGGGTCCCTCGGGGCCCTTTTTTGTTGCCCGCGTCCGGGCGGGACGGGACCGGGACGGACGGATATCCGAGGCGAGTGGCACCTTCGGGCGAGGCGGGAACCGCCCCGCGTGATGAGGGTGCGGTGAGAGAGGACGGGGCAGAGCGGCGATCACGGGATCGCGGTGGCCCCGGAGAGCGCGAGGAGACGAGCATGGGCGGCGAGGTCATGACCGGGGCCGAGATGGTCATCCGGGCCTTCCAGGATCAGGGTGTCGACACGCTGTTCGGGTATCCGGGCGGCGCCGTACTTCCGATCTACGACGCGCTCTTCCACCAGAACGCCGTCAAGCACATCCTCGTCCGCCACGAGCAGGGCGCCGTCCACGCCGCGGAGGGCTATGCCCGCTCCTCCGGCAAGGTCGGCTGCGTCCTCGTCACCTCGGGCCCCGGCGCCACCAACATCGTCACCGGCCTCACCGACGCGATGCTGGATTCGATCCCGCTGGTCTGCATCACCGGCCAGGTCCCGACGCACCTGATCGGCACCGACGCGTTCCAGGAATGCGACACGGTCGGCATCACGCGCCACTGCACGAAGCACAATTACCTGGTCAAATCGATCGACGACCTGCCGCGCATCCTGCACGAGGCGTTCTACGTCGCGGCGAACGGCCGGCCGGGCCCGGTCGTGGTCGACCTGCCCAAGGACATCCAGTTCGCCTCCGGCCTCTACGAGCGCCCGGAGATCGCCAGCCACAAGACCTACCGCCCGGCCGTGAAGGGCGACTCCGACCGGATCCGCGCGGCCGTCGAGCTGATGGCGACCGCGCGCCGGCCGGTCTTCTACACCGGCGGCGGCGTGATCAACTCGGGCCCGGAGGCGTCGCGCCTGCTGCGCGAACTCGTCCGCGAGACCGGCTTCCCGATCACCTCGACCCTGATGGGCCTCGGCGCCTATCCGGGCACGGACGAGAAGTTCCTGGGCATGCTCGGCATGCACGGGACCTACGAGGCCAACCTCGCGATGCACGAGTGCGACGTGATGATCTGCGTCGGCGCCCGGTTCGACGACCGGATCACCGGCCGGCTCGACGCGTTCTCGCCCTTCTCCAAGAAGATCCACATCGACGTCGACGCCTCCTCGATCAACAAGGTCGTCAAGGTCGATGTCGGGATCGTCGGCGACTGCGCCTCGGTGCTCGGCGACATGCTGGAGGCGTGGCGCGCCCTGCCGTCGCGGCCCGACAAGTCGAACCTCGACCCGTGGTTCCAGAAGATCAGCGCCTGGAAGGCGCGGGACTGCCTCGCCTACTGGCCGTCGGGCACGATCATCAAGCCGCAATACGCGGTGCAGCGCCTCTACGAGGCCTGCAAGACCCGCGAGACCTACATCACCACCGAGGTCGGCCAGCACCAGATGTGGGCCGCCCAGTACTTCAAGTACGACGAGCCGAACCGCTGGATGACCTCCGGGGGCCTCGGCACGATGGGCTACGGCCTGCCGGCGGCGATCGGCACGCAGCTCGCGCACCCGAACGGGCTCGTGATCGACATCGCCGGCGAGGCCTCGATCCTGATGAACATGCAGGAGATGTCGACGGCGGTGCAGTACCGCCTGCCGATCAAGGTGTTCATCCTGAACAACGAGTACATGGGCATGGTCCGGCAGTGGCAGGAGCTGCTGCACGGCTCGCGCTACTCGCAGAGCTACTCGGAGAGCCTGCCGGACTTCGTGAAGCTCGCGGAGGCCTACGGCGCCAAGGGCATGCGCTGCGAGAAGCCGGGCGACCTCGACGGCGCCATCGCGGAGATGCTCGCCTACGACGGCCCGGTGATCTTCGACTGCATCGTCGACAAGACCGAGAACTGCTTCCCGATGATCCCGTCGGGCAAGGCGCACAACGAGATGCTCCTGTCCGATTATCTCGGCGAGACCGGCGTCGAGCTCGGCGACGTGATCTCCGAGGAAGGCAAGATGCTGGTGTGAGGGCGGGCGGCCCGGCGTGACCGCCGGGCCGCGATCCGCCGCTGCGGCGGCGATGGGTCGAACGACGAGGACGAGGCCGGCGATGAACGCGATGAACACCCACTACCCCGATGCCGTCCGCGTCGAGCCGGTGAACCGGCACACCCTGGCGGTGATCGTCGACAACGAGCCCGGCGTGCTCGCCCGCATCTCGGGCCTGTTCTCCGGCCGCGGCTACAACATCGAGAGCCTGACCGTCTCCGAGACCGAGGAGGCGCGCCACATCTCGCGCATCACCATCGTGACCACCGGGACGAACGCCGTGATCGAGCAGATCAAGGCGCAGCTCGACCGGCTGGTGCCGGTGCACCGGGTCGTGGACCTGACGCTCCAGGGCAACGCCATCGAGCGCGAGATCTGCCTGGTTAAGGTGAAGGGCGAGGGCGAGCACCGCAGCGAGGCTCTGCGGCTGGCCGCCGCCTTCGGCGCCAAGACCCTCGACGCCACGCTCAATTCCTTCGTGTTCGAGCTGACCGGTGCCACCGAGGATGTCGACCGGTTCGTGCGCCTGATGAGCGTGATCGGGCTGGTGGAGATCTGCCGGACCGGCATCTCCGCCATGGGGCGCGGGGCGGAGCCGCTCTGAGCTTCTGACGCGCTGCCAGTCGGTGCTCGGGGGAGCCGGAAGCCGTCGTCGGATTTGAAGGCGACAGCCGGCTGGCCGTTGTCGCTGAAAACGCCGCGCCCGCGTTCGTCAATCAAGGACCCCGCATGACCGCCCGCTCCCTCTACTACGCCCCCGGCGCCTGCTCGCTCGCCGCCCACATCATCCTGGAGGAATCCGGGCTGCCCTACGAGGGCATCAAGCTCGATCTCGCCGCGGGGGACCAGCGCCGGCCGGAATACCTCGCGATCAACGATCGCGGCCGCGTGCCGGCGCTGACCGAGGACGGCTGGGTGCTCACCGAGTGCGCGGCCATCCTGCGCCACGTCGCACGCTCGGTGCCGGAGAAGGCGCTGTGGCCCGCGGATCTGCGTGAACAGGCGGCCGCCGACGAGTGGCTCGGCTGGCTCGCCTGCAACCATCACGTGACCTACGCGCATGTCCGCCGCCCGGAGCGCTACACCGAGGACGAGAGCGCCTTCGACGGCATCAAGGCGAAGGCCGCCAACACCTATGCCGATCTCGCCACCATGACCGAGGTGCGCCTGTCGCACGGTGGCTGGGCAGTGGGTGACCGCTTCAGCGTGGTGGACGCCTACCTGACGGTCTTCTGGTTCTGGGCGAACGGACCGACGCTCCGGTTCGACATGGCCGGCCGCTTCCCGGCTTGGACAGCCCATGCCCGCCGCGTCGCCGAGCGCCCGGCCGTCCAGGCCGTCTTCGCCCGCGAGGGGCTGCCGCTGCCGCGCTGACGGAGTCCGGTCTCGGCCCCCTCGTCGGGGGCCTTGCCGCGGCCCGCGAATCGGCCTAGAGCGCGTACCGTACGGTACGGTACGGTACGCCATTTCGAGATGATGCAGGCCAGCGCCACAGCAGAGCGGGAAGCGCCGTCGGCACGCCAGCAGGCGGTGCTGGACGCCGTGCTCGGCCTCATGGTCGAGGACGGCGAGCAGCTCACCATGGACGCCGTCGCGCGCCGGGCGAGCTGCTCGAAGGAGACGCTCTACAAGTGGTTCGGCGACCGGGACGGGTTGCTGATCGCGACGGTGCGCTGGCAGGCCTCCCGGGTCCATGCCGGGCACGACAGCGCGCAGGTCCTAAACGGCGCCACCCTGCGGGAGCGCCTGCAGGACTTCGCGGTGACGTGGCTGGAGGTCATCACCGGCCCGACCTCGGTGGCGCTGAACCGCATCGCCATCGCGCATGCGGGCTCGCGCAAGAGCAACCTCGGCGGCATCGTCCTGGCGAACGGGCGCTTCGCCATCGGCGAACGGGTGAAGCCCGTGCTGGAGGCGGGGCGCGCCGCCGGCCTGCTGACCTTCGCCGACAGCGAGGCCGCCTTCCGCACCTTCTTCGGCCTCGTCGGCCGGGATATCCAGATCCGACTTCTGCTCGGCGAGACCCTCGACCTCGACGGGGCCGAGATCCGGCGCGATGCGGGCCGCGCCGTCGAGCAGTTCCTGGCCCTCTACGGCCGGGCCAAACCCGACCCGAAACACCAAGCTTAAGAGGAGACAGACATGCGGGTGTATTACGATCGCGACGCCGACCTGAACCTGATCAAGGGCAAGAAGGTCGCCATCGTCGGCTACGGCAGCCAGGGCCACGCCCACGCGCTCAACCTG
The DNA here is from genome assembly GCF_028583545.1 of Methylobacterium sp. NMS14P. NCBI lineage: Bacteria > Pseudomonadati > Pseudomonadota > Alphaproteobacteria > Hyphomicrobiales > Methylobacteriaceae > Methylobacterium > Methylobacterium sp. NMS14P. The sequence continues at coordinate 5,871,666 of NZ_CP087106.1, forward strand.
CGCGATTCCGGCGTGAAGGACATCGTCATCGCGCTGCGCGAGGGCTCCGCCACCGCCAAGAAGGCCGAGCACGAGGGCTTCAAGGTCCTGTCGGTCGCCGAGGCTGCCAAGTGGGCCGACGTGGTGATGATGCTCACTCCCGACGAGCTGCAGGGCGACATCTACCGCGAGTTCCTCGAGGGCAACATGAAGCAGGGCGCCGCGCTGCTGTTCGCCCACGGCCTCAACGTCCACTTCAACCTGATCGAGCCGCGCAAGGACCTCGACGTCCTGATGGTCGCCCCGAAGGGCCCCGGCCACACCGTGCGCTCCGAGTACCTCCGCGGCGGCGGCGTGCCGACCCTGATCGCCATCGCGCAGGACGCCTCGGGCAACGCCCACGATCTCGGCCTGTCGTACGCCTCGGCGAACGGCGGCGGCCGCGCCGGCATCATCGAGACGACCTTCAAGGAGGAGTGCGAGACCGACCTGTTCGGCGAGCAGGCCGTGCTCTGCGGCGGCCTCGTCGAGCTGATCAAGGCCGGCTTCGAGACCCTGGTCGAGGCGGGCTACGCCCCCGAGATGGCCTACTTCGAGTGCCTCCACGAGGTGAAGCTGATCGTCGACCTCATCTACGAGGGCGGCATCGCCAACATGAACTACTCGATCTCCAACACGGCCGAGTACGGCGAGTACGTCACCGGCCCGCGCATCGTGACGCCCGAGACCAAGGCCGAGATGAAGCGCGTGCTGAACGACATCCAGTCGGGCACCTTCACCCGCAACTGGATGCTGGAGAACAAGGTCAACCAGACCTCGTTCAAGGCGACCCGCGCCAAGCTCGCCGCCCACCCGATCGAGGAGGTCGGCGCCAAGCTCCGCGGCATGATGCCGTGGATCTCCGAGAAGGCGCTGGTCGACAAGACCCGCAACTGATCTTCTGCGACGGCGCGGCCGGGCATCGCTCGGCCGCTCGGGGCCCGGTCATGCGAAGGCGTGGCCGGGCCCTCTCTGTTCGGCGTGGCCCGCCCATTCCCGGGCGCGTGGAGCGTCGGCGGGATGCGAACCGGGATCCGGCGCGAGATGTCGCGAAGCGTCCACGCGGAGCAATCGGTACCGCTGCGCGACCCTTCGTGTGCCGGATCCCGGATCAGGTTCCGCTGTCGCTCCACCGGTCGGGGAAAGGCGCGCGTGAAGGCGCGCGCGGGTGGGCCCTGAGACCGCCCCATCATCGTGAGGGCAGGCGCGATGGGCCGCCCGCATCCCCGGTTGCTGAAGGCGATCGTTCCCGGCCATAAGCCCCGCAGCGGTCCCACCCGGACGAGGACCGGCAAGCGGAGAGGACACCCATGGCATCGCTCTATTCCGACGCGCACCGGGCGCTGCAGGAGGAGTTCGGCACCACCAAGCTCGCCGTGCGCCTCGACGAGGACTGGGTCCACGAGAGCGTGCAGCCGGACGAGGCCGCCTTCATCGGCTCCCGCGACATGTTCTTCCTCTCGACCGTCGACCCGGACGGCATGCCGACCGTCTCCTACAAGGGAGGTCCTACGGGCTTCGTGAAGGTGCTCGACGCCAGCACGCTGGTGTTCCCGGGCTTCGACGGCAACGGCATGTTCTACTCGATGGGCAACATCGAGGGTCAGGCCAAGGTCGGCCTGCTGTTCATCGACTTCGAGACGCCGCACCGCATCCGCGTGCAGGGCCGCGCGTCGCTGCTCCGGGACGACGCCCTCATGGCCGAGTACACCGAGGCCAAGTACTTGGTGAAGGTCGCGGTCACCAAGATCTGGATCAACTGCCCGCGCTACATTCACAAGTACCAGAAGCTCGAGCAGAACAAGTACGTGCCGCGTCCCGGTCGCGAGACCCCGCTGGCTGCCTGGAAGCGGCTCGACCTCGCGGGCGACGTGATCAGCGACGCCGACAAGGCGCGCGTCGCCCAGGAAGGCAAGCTCGAAGTCTCCGAGTACGAGGCGCTGGTCGCCCGCGGCGAGGCCTGACGGTCCGTTCCGGCCGCCCCGCGGAGCGGGGCGGCCGGTGCGTGACGGCGCGGAATTCCCATTTTCATTGCATGAGTTGATCTCAAGTACATTTCATCCGTGCTTCGTAGTGATGTGCCGCAATATTTGCGCTCGATTGCTCAGATTTTCAAAATTTCTTGACGGTGTAGGGGTCGACCGTTAGATCTCGTGCAAGATCTTTCGGGATCATCTCTGTACGGACCCTAGAAATCATGTTTTCGCTCCCGCTGCGCGTCGCGATGACCTGTAGCGTCCTGATCGCTGCGGTTTTCGCGGTCGGGACGACTTTTCTGGCCCGCCGGATCAACGCCTCCTTCGAGGAGCAGACGGCCAGGATGCAGTCGGAGACGCTGTCGAACGAGGCGCGCGAGGTCCGGTTTCGCCTCGCCGTGGCGGCCAGGACCGCCGAGAGTCTCGCGGCGGCCGCCTCGGCGCTGCGCGCCGGCGGGATCCAGGACCGCGCGGTCTACGACGCGATGCTGCGCGAGCTCCTGCGCGCCAACCCCGACCTGATCGCGACCTGGACGGGCTGGGAGCCGAACGCACTGGACGGGCGCGACCGCGCGTTCGCCGGCACGGCCTCCTCGGACGCGAGCGGCCGCTTCATGCCCTACTGGAACCGCGGCAGCGGCACGATCAAGCGGGAGGTTCTCACCGGCTACGAGACCGAGCCGGACGGCGCCTACTACCTTCAGCCGAAGACGCTGAACCGCTTGGTGGCCATCGAACCCTACATCTACCCGGTGGCCGGCAAGGACGTCGTCATGATGTCGTTCGGCGCGCCGATCAGCGTGGATGGCGCGTATCGCGGCACCGCCGGCGTCGACATCGACCTCGGCTCCCTGAATGCCGCGCTCGGCGCGGTGAAGCCGTTCGGGACCGGCTATCTCGCGGTGATCTCGGCGAGCGGGACGACCGTCGCGCACCCGACCGGCGCTGCGGCCGGGAAGCCGATGCACGGCTTCGACGCGTCGGCGGCCGACGCGGCCAAGCAGGCGATCGCCGCGGGAGCCGCGGTGGTGACCGACGCGCCGGGCCCGGACGGGGCGCCGTGGCGGTACGTGGCGCAGCATATCCAGGCCGGCGAGACGCCCGACCGGTGGGCCATCGTCGTCGCGGTGCCGGTGGCGACGCTCACGGCCGCCGCCGATCAGGCGCGCGCCATGCTGATCGGCATCTCGGTCCTCTGCGTGCTGATCGGGTGCGCGGTCGTCTTCGGTGCGCTCCACCGCCTCGTCGGAGAGCCGATCCGCGCGCTCGGCCGGACCATCGGCGACATGGCGGCGGGCGATTACGGGGCGGACGTGCCCGAGGCGCGGCGCCGCGACGAGGTCGGGCTGGTCGGGCGGGCCGTGCTGAAGCTGCGCGACGGCCTGCGGGCGCAGGCGCAGGCCGACGCCCGGGCGCGGGCGGAGGCCCAGGCCGCGGCCGACCGGGATCGCAAGCGGGTGACGGCGGACCTGGCCGACAGCTTCGAGCAGGCGGTCGGCGGCATCGTCGAGACGGTCACGAACGCGGCCACCGAGCTGCAGGCCACGGCCAAGGGGCTGGCCGCCACGGCCTCAGAGACCGCGGGCCAGTCGACCACCGTGGCGGCCGGGGCCGAGGAGGCCGCCTCCAACGTCCGGGCCGCGGCCTCGGCGGCCGAGGAGCTCGGCAGCTCCGTGCAGGAGATCGGGCGCCAGGTCCGGGGATCCGCGCAGCTCGCGCGGGCCGCGGCCGACGAGGCCGGGGGCACGGTGCGGCTGGTGGAGGACCTGAGTGCGGCGGTGATGAAGATCGGGGACGTGGTGGCGCTGATCAGCGGCATCGCGGGCCAGACCAACCTGCTGGCCCTCAACGCCACGATCGAGGCGGCCCGCGCCGGCGAGGCCGGCCGGGGCTTCGCGGTCGTGGCCGCCGAGGTGAAGGCGCTCGCCGGCCAGACCGCGCGGGCCACCGACGAGATCGCGGGCCAGATCTCCCGCGTCCAGGCCTCGACCGCGCAGGCGGCCTCGGCGATCGGCAGCATCACGTCGCGCGTCGACGAGATCAGCGGCGTCGCCACGACGATCGCGGCCGCGGTCGAGCAGCAGGACGCGGCGACCCAGGAGATCGTCCGCAACGTGACCCAGGCCGCCGCCGGCACGGGCGAGGTGACCGCGAACATCGCCCGCGTGGCCGACGCGGCCGACATGACCGGCTCGGCCGCCGGCCAGGTGCTGGATTCGTCCGAGAACCTGTCGCGTCAGTCCGAGCATCTCCGGGCGGAGGTCAGCCGCTTCCTCGGAACGGTGCGCGCGGCCTGAGGACAATCGGGCGGGCGTCCGCGCGCTGCGGAGCCTTCCGGGCGACGATGAACACCCGCGGGAAGGCGAGAAGGCGCCGGCCGTCGCCGCGCGGCGGGTAGGCCTCGTCGATCGCGCGCGCGTAGGCATCCAGGAAGCCGGACCGGTGCTCGGGATCCAGCGGGTCGAGGAAGGGCCGCAGACCCGTGGCGCTGACCCAGTCCACGATGGCGGCGGCATCCGCCATGCGGTGGTGATAGGCGGTGCGCCAGACATCGACCTCGGCGGCCGACGGCGCCAGCAGGTCGTAGTAGGCCGCGGGCTCCAGCATCCGCCCGAGGCGGCCGGCCACGGCCGGGTCGCCGATCGCCGCCGCCCAGGGGCCGGACGCCGCGACCTCGCGCATCAGGCGGTGGGTCGGCTCGGCGAGGTTGTCGGGCATCTGCACGGCGAGCGCGCCGCCCGGGGCGAGGAGACCGAACAGCCGCGGCAGCAGGGTCGCGTGGTCCGGCAGCCATTGCAGCACGGCGTTGGCGTAGATCAGGTCCGGCGCGCGCGCGGGCTGCCAGGTCGCGGCGTCGGCCAGCGCGAAGGCGAGGCCGGGCAGCCGGGCGCGGGCGCTCTCCAGCATCGCCGGGGAGGTGTCGAGGCCGATCACCTCCGCGTCCGGGTAGCGCGCCGCGATCAGCGCGGTGGAGTTGCCCGGGCCGCACCCGAGATCGACGGCCAGAAGCGGCGCGTCGAGGGGCACGCGGGCGAGGAGCTCGGCCGCCGGCCGCGTCCGCTCGTCCTCGAAGCGGGTGTAGAGGGCGGGGTTCCAGTCGGCCATGGCACCCTTCCGTGGACAGCTCTCAGCAGCCGAGCCGGTCGGCGAGTTCCGCCAGGTCCCGCGCCGCGTGGGTGACCGGCACCGTCGGCGCGGTCTCGCCGCCGGCCGGGCCGTGCTCGCGCGGGCGGGCGATGTGGGCTGTGGCGAGCCCGTGGCCCGCCGCCGCCGCGAGGTCGTTCGAGTGGGCGGCGACCATCATCGTCTCCGCCGGCGCGAAACCGAAGGCCGCGACGGCGTCGCGGTAGAGCGCCGGCTTCGGCTTGTAGTCGCGGGAGTAGCCGGCGCCGAGGATGGCGTCGAAGATCAGGCCGTTGCGGCGCGCGAGGTCGGCCATCAGCCGGACATGGCCGTTGGAGTTCGGCGCCAGGAGGTGCTTCGCGCGCAAGCGCCGCAGCGCGTCCGGCACCTCGGGCCACGCGTCGAGCCGGTGCCACGCCTGGACCAGCTCGCGTTGCACGGCCTCGGAGACGCCCGCGATGCCGAACTGCGCCAGCACGTCGGGCAGCGACTCGGCCTGGAGCGTGTCGAGGTCGACGTAGGGCCGGGCACCGGAGCGCACCGTCTCCATCGAGGGGTTGTAGCGGGCCCGCCACGCGTCCGCGAAGGCGCCGGCATCGAGGTTCGGCGCGACGGGCGCGAGCAGCCGCGCGGCCTCGCGCGCGACGCCGGAGCGCCAGTCGACCAGCGTCCCGAAGACGTCGAAGACCAGCGCCCGGACGGTCACCGCACCGCCTGGAGGCTCGGACCACGCCGGACGAAGCCGACGATGTCCTTGACCGCGTCGAGGGTCTGCGCCGCGATGGTCTCGGCCCGGGCGCCGCCGTCGGCCAGCACGGCGTCGATATGGCCGGGATCGGCGGTCAGGCGACGCATCTCCTCGGCGATCGGCGCGAGGCTCGTCACCGCGAGGTCGGCCAGCGCCGGCTTGAAGGTCGAGAACTGCGCCCCGCCGAAATCGCGCAGCACGTCCTCGCGGGTGATCCCGGCCAGCGCCGCGTAGATCCCCACGAGGTTGTCGGCCTCCGACCGCTCCTTCAGGCCCGCTACCTCGGAGGGCAGGGGCTCGGAATCGGTCTTGGCCCGGCGGATCTTCTGGGCGATGGCGTCCGCGTCGTCCGTGAGGTTGATGCGGGCGTTGTCCGACGGGTCCGACTTCGACATCTTCTTGGTGCCGTCGCGCAGCGACATGACCCGGGCGGCCGGGCCGCCGATCAGCGGCTCCGTGATCGGGAAGAACGCGTCGCCGTGGCCGTGCGCCGCGATCGACCCCGAGAAATCGGTGTTGAACTTCTGGGCGATGTCCCGGGTCAGCTCCAGGTGCTGCTTCTGGTCCTCGCCGACGGGCACGTGCGTCGCCCGATAGGCCAGGATGTCGGCGGCCATAAGCACCGGGTAATCGTAGAGGCCGATCGAGGCGTTCTCCCGGTCCTTGCCGGCCTTCTCCTTGAACTGGGTCATGCGGTTCAGCCAGCCGAGGCGGGCGACGCAGTTAAACACCCAGGCGAGCTCGGCGTGCTGCGGCACCTGACTCTGGTTGAACACGATCGAGCGCTTGGGATCGATGCCGGCGGCGAGGAAGGCGGCCGTGACCTCGCGGATCTGGCCGCGCAGCGCCTCGGGATCCTGCCAGACGGTGATCGCGTGCAGGTCGACGACGCAGTACAGGCACTGCGCGTCGCGTTCCTGCATCTCCACGAAGCGCTTCACCGCTCCGAGATAGTTTCCGAGATGCAGATTGCCGGTGGGCTGGACGCCCGAGAAGACCAATTCGGTGAACGCGGCCATCGGCGCCGATCCTGAGCAAGGGAAGACCGGGGCTCCGCGCCGTCCGGGCGCGGGGTTACTCGCACCCGTAGACCGGAATGGTCAAGGACACGCTCACGGCTCGCGGGTGGGCAGCCTCGCGCTGGGGCAGAGGTCGACCAGCACGCAGCGCCCGCAGGCCGGGCGGTGATGATGGCAGACCTTCTGGCCGTGCAGCATCAGGATCTCGTGATTGTCGTAGAGATCCTGCGCGCTCCAGTCGGCGGGGAGCTGCGCCCGCAGGATCGGGTGCGACGGGCCGACATCGACCGTCTTGCCGATCAGCCCGAGGCGCTGCGCCACCCGGTGATGGTGGCTGTCGACCGGCAGGGCCGGCATCCGCAGGGTGGAGAAGGACAGGACCGCCGCGCTGGTCTTCGGCCCGACGCCCGGGATCGCCTGCAGCCACGCCCGCGCGGCCTCGACCTCCATGTCGGCCAGGAAGGCGAGGTCGAGGCTGCCGCACCGGTCGCGCAGCGCCCGGAGCACGTCGCGGATGCGCGGCGCCTTCAGCTCCGGCCAGGTCACGCCCGCGATGGCGGCCTCGATCTCCGGCACGTCCGCGTCGATCACCGCCTCCCAGTCGGGGAAGCGCGCCCGCAGGGCCTTGAAGGCCCGACCGGATTCGGCGTTGCGCGTCCGGTGCGACAGGAGCGAGGAGACGAGTTCGCTGACCGGATCCAGGCTGTGGAAGTACGGGATCGGGCAGCCGTAGACCGGGCAGAGCCGGGCGTGGACGGCGAGCGCCTTCTCGGCGAGGGCCGGGTCCGTGACGGCGGGGGCCGGCTTGCGGCGCGGGCGCGGGACGGTCGCGGTTCTGAGGTCGGCGGCGGGCATGTCGGGCGAATCCGCGAGCCGACGCCCCTGTTCCTGCCGTGGCGGGGCAGCGGCGATCTGTCCGCCTCCCGGGTTCGCACGCCTCGGGCGGAGAACACGGCCGGCGGTAACGCGCGACCCGCCCCGTCTCCCGGGCGGGATAGGGCTGGGCTGAGGGACCGGGCGCTTCGGGCCATAGCGCGCCGTCGACGCGCGTGCCCTGTCGGGAAGCCGCATGCCCCTCACCCTGTCCCTCTCCCGCACGGGAGAGGGGACCCGCGCACGGTCCCGAAGCGGTCGTGGCAGTCGCGTGGGGACGCCGCGCCGGCCGACTACTTCACCAGCGCGAAGATGTTCACGTCGAGGTTGTCGTCGGTGCTGTCCTTGAGGTCGGTGGCGTACTCCTCCACGAACCGGTCCTGCACGACGATGTCCTTGGCGTCGAGGTAGGCGGTCAGCGTCTCGTAGGTGCTGTCGATCGACTCGTAGGAGCCCTTGTGGGCGAAGCGCAAGGCCTTGCCGGAGGGCGTCGTGCCGAAGCGCAGGCCGTCGCTCTCGGCCGGTGCCGGGCTCGGCGCGGCCGCCACCGGGATCATCGCCTCGAACTCGAAACCGTCGTCGTCGGTGCGGGTGAAGACCGCGAGCGGCCGGCCGGCGGGCGCGACGCCGAGCTTGGCGAGGTCGGCCTCGATCCGCGCGAAGGCCTGCTTCAGGTTCGGGACGGCCTCCTCCCACTTGGTCTTGCCGGACAGGATCGCGGTGGGCTTGGCCGGGAGGGTGACCTCGTCGACGTCGCCGGGCTCGCCGGCCTTGTCGATGAGTGTCGGCCGGGCGGCCGATCCCGCGGCGGTGCCCGGGGGCGCTCCCACCGCCGACTGGCCCGCGGGCGGGGGCGCCACCGATTGCTGCGGGGCCGGGGCCGCGCTCTTGTCCGGATCGGCCACCGGGTTCGGCGCCGTCGTGGTCGGCAGCGGGTTCGTCTGGGCCGGCGCGGGCGCCGTGGAGGGCGGCGGCGCGGGCTGCTGCTGGGCGGCGATCGGGCCGCCCGACGCGAGCACGAGGGCGGCCGAGAGGGCGACGAGCGGACGAAGGCGGATCACGTAGGGCGCTCCGGTCGAGGCCCGCGGATGATCGCGCGGGCTCCCGCCGGGTAACCTAGTGGCGAACGGGACGGCCCGCGAGGGCGCCGCGGACGAGAGCCGCGGGTGCGGCGCATCTGCCACGCCGCGGCACCCCTCGCGCCGGCCGGCGGCTTTTGCGATATAGCCCGCGCCCCCCTCCAACCGCGGGACCGCATGAGCGCACTCGCCCACAGACGCTTCCTGAAGATGCACGGCGCCGGCAACGCGATCGTGGTGCTGGACCTGCGCGGCTCCGCCGCGAGAGTGCGGCCCGAGGAGGCGCGGGCGATCGCGCGGGATCCCGGCTCGACCTTCGATCAGCTGATGGTCCTGCACGATCCCGTGAGCCCGGGCACGGACGCGTTCATGCGCATCTACAACACCGACGGCTCGGAATCGGGCGCCTGCGGCAACGGCACGCGCTGCGTCGCCTACGCGATGCTCGACGACCCGGCCATGGCCCGGCCGGCCGAGGGCGGCCGGCTCACCCTCGAGACCCAGGCGGGCCTGCTCGGCGTGCGCCGCGTCTCGGAGCGGGCCTTCACGGTCGATATGGGCCGGCCGCGGCTCGCCTGGGACGAGATTCCCCTGTCCGAGCCGTTCCCCGACACGCGGCGGATCGAGCTGCAGATCGGCCCGATCGACGATCCGATCCTGCACTCGCCGGGCGCCGTGAACATGGGCAACCCGCACGCGGTGTTCTTCGTGGAGCAGGATCCGGACAGCTTCGACCTCGCCCGGATCGGCCCGATGCTGGAGAACCACCCGCTGTTCCCGGAGCGCGCCAACATCTCGGTGGCGCAGGTGACGGGCCGCGAGACGATCAAGCTCCGCGTCTGGGAGCGGGGGGCCGGGCTGACGCTCGCCTGCGGCACCGCCGCCTGCGCCACCGTGGTGGCCGCCTCGCGCCTGCGGATGATCGGCCGGCAGGCCAGCGTCGCGCTGCCGGGCGGCGAGCTGTTCGTCGAGTGGCGCGCCGACGACCACGTCCTGATGACCGGCCCGGTCGCGCTCGTCGCCGAGGGCACCCTGGCGCCGGAGCTGTTCGACAGCGCGGCCTGATGGCGGTCGAGACCCTCACCTTCGGCTGCCGCCTCAACACCGTCGAGTCCGAGGCCTTGCGGGCCCACGCGGCGGCGGACGGGCGCGACCGCGTGGTGGTGAATACCTGCGCGGTGACCGCCGAGGCCGGGCGGCAGGCCCGCAAGGCGATCCGGCGCATCGCCCGGGAGCGGCCCGGCGCCGAGATCGTCGTCACCGGCTGCGGTGCCGAGGTCGAGACGGAGGCCTACGCGGCCATGCCGGAGGTCGCGCGCCTCGTCGGCAACGCCGAGAAGCTGCGGCCGGAGGGCTGGTCTGCGGCCGCGACCGGTCCGGGCGCCGTCATGGCGGCGCGGGCGGCCGAGCCGACGCGGGTCGAGGCGGTCGCCGGGCACACCCGCGCCTTCGTGCCCGTGCAGAACGGCTGCGACCACCGCTGCACCTTCTGCGTGATCCCGTTCGGGCGGGGCGTCTCCCGCTCGGTGCCGGAGGCGGACGTGATCGCGCAGGTCGGGACGATCGTGGCGCGGGGCGGGCGCGAGGTGGTGCTGACCGGCGTCGACCTGACCGCCTACGGCCGCGACCTCGCCGGCCCGGCCTCGTCCCTCGGCGGTCTCGTGCGGGCGATCCTCCGGGCGGTGCCCGGCCTCGCGCGCCTGCGCCTGTCCTCGATCGATTCCGTCGAGGCCGACGACGCCCTGCTGGCGGCGATCGCCGAGGAGGCGCGGCTCATGCCGCACCTGCACCTGTCGCTGCAGGCCGGCGACGACCTGATCCTCAAGCGCATGAAGCGCCGGCACCTGCGCGCCGACGCGATCCGCTTCTGCGAGACCGTGCGGCGGCTGCGGCCCGACATCGTGTTCGGCGCCGACCTGATCGCGGGCTTCCCGACCGAGACGGAGGCGCAGTTCGCCCGCTCCCTCGACCTCGTGGCGGAATGCGGCCTGACGCACCTGCACGTCTTCCCCTATTCCCCGCGCCCCGGGACGCCGGCCGCGCGCATGCCGCCGGTGGCCGCCGAGGCGGTCCGCGCGCGGGCGGCGCGGCTGCGGGCGGCCGGCGCCGACGCCGTGGGCCGGCACCTCGACGCGCAGGTGGGCCGCCGCCTCACGGTGCTGGCGGAGCGCGGGGGCGTCGGGCGGAGTCCGGATTTCACCGCGGTGCGGCTGCCGGGCGCGGCTGAGGCGGGGACGTTCCACACCGTCGCCATCGCCGGCCACGACGGCGCGCGGCTCATCGGGGCCTAGTGCCACGCGATCCCGTCGAGACCGGGCCTGCGTGGCCGACCGTGGCGCGGGTCCCCTCTCCCGTGCGGGAGAGGGGGGCACGTCGCGCTCTGTCGCTGCCGGTACTCGCCACCGGACGTGCGCGAACCTCGTCGCCTGTCCGCGGCACGGAGGCGGGCGCCGTCGCCCCGCGCCGGATGGCGCCGCGGCTCAGGCCGACATCGCCGCGACGGCCTCGGCGACGTGCGGCGGCGGCGGCGCCGTCACGGCGATCGCGTCGCGCTTCGGGTAGAGCGGGATCGACAGCGCCCGCGCGTGGAGGTGCAGCGCGCTCCCGCGGGGCGCACCGCCGTAGACCGCGTCGCCCAGGATCGGCCAGCCGGAGGCGGCGCAGTGGACCCGGAGCTGGTGGGTCCGGCCGGTGACCGGCTTCAGCTCCAGCCAGGTCCGCCCCCCGGCGCGGCCGAGCACCCGCCAGTGCGTCAGCGACGGGTCGCCCGCGGGGTCGGCCTTCATCCACCACGAGCGCGGATCGTCCGAGCGGCGGGCCAGCGGCAGGTCGATGCTGCCTTGTTCCTCGGCGGGCCCGCCGGCCACGATCGCCCAGTAGGTCTTGTCGACGGCGCTGCCGGAGAACAGCTTCCCGAGCCGCGCCAGCGCCTTGGCGTGGCGGCCCAGCGCGAGGCAGCCGGAGGTGTCCCGGTCGAGCCGGTGCGCGGCCTCCGGGCGGCGGGGCAGGCCGAACCGGAGGGCGTCGAGGTGGTCGGTGAGCGTCTCGCCGCCGCGGGGGCCCGGATGGACCGGCAAACCCGCCGGCTTGTCGATGACGAGCAGCAGGGCATCGCGGTAGAGGAGGCGCGCGCCTATGTCGAAGGCGTTGGACATCCGGATCGGCTAGAGGGTCGGTGTCGGCGGGGCAAGGTGGGGCGAGGACGCGATTTCATGGCGAGCGAGGAGAAGCCCGGCTGGTTCGGCCGCCTGTTCGGGCGCAAAGGCCAGCCCGCGCCCGAGGACAGAGCCGAGGACCAGCCCGAGGACAAGCCCGAGGCCGAGCTGCCGGCCGGGGCGGCCTCGCCCTCCGAGGGGGAGCCGGATTTCGCCACCGCCGCGGAGGATGTCGCGCATGTCCCGCTGCCGCCCGAGGAGACCGGGGAGCCGGTCCCGGACGCGGTCGAGGGCGCGGACCTGCTCCCCGTGGAGGGCGAGCCGGAGCGCCCGCCGGCCGGCACCGCCGGCGACGATCCCGCGCACGGCGCCGACCCGGTCGACACCGGCGACGTGAACCGGGAGCCGGTGGTCGAGCCGGCTGCCGAAATCCAGCCCGAGATCCAACCCGACGTTCAGCCCGACATCCAGCCTGTCGACAGCGCCGCGGCCCTCGCCCACGACGCCGGCGCCGGGCCGGACCGCGAGCCGGAGGCGAAGGGCTGGTGGAGCCGCCTCACCTCGGGGATGAAGCGGACCTCCTCGGCCCTGTCCGACCGCGTCACCGGCCTGTTCACCAAGCGCAAGCTCGACGCCACGACCCTGGAGGACCTGGAGGACGCGCTGATCCAGGCCGATTTCGGCCTGGAGACCGCGATGCGGGTCTCGGAGGCCGTCGGCAAGGGCCGCTACGAGAAGGGCATCTCGCCCGACGAGGTCCGGGCGATCCTGGCCGCGGAGGTCGAGCGCGCGCTGGAGCCCGTGGCGGTGCCGCTCGCCGTCGACGCGAGCCGGAAGCCGTACGTGATCCTGACCGTCGGCGTGAACGGCGCCGGCAAGACCACGACGCTCGGCAAGCTCGCCTCGAAGCTGCGGGCGGAGGGGCGCACCGTGATGCTCGCGGCCGGCGACACGTTCCGGGCGGCCGCGATCGATCAGCTCAAGGTCTGGGGCGCGCGCACCGGCACGCCGGTGGTGAGCGGCGCGCAGGGCGCGGACGCGGCGGGCCTCGCCTTCGACGCCCTCAAGCAGGCGGGCGCCGCCGGCACCGACGTGCTGCTGATCGACACCGCCGGCCGGCTCCAGAACAAGGCCGGGCTGATGGCCGAGCTGGAGAAGATCGTCCGCGTCCTGCGCAAGCAGGACCCGGAGGCGCCGCACGCGACGCTCCTCGTCCTCGACGCGACGGTCGGCCAGAACGCGCTCAGCCAGGTGGAGCTGTTCTCGCAGGCCGCGCCGGTCACGGGCCTGGTGATGACCAAGCTCGACGGCACCGCCCGGGGCGGCATCCTGGTGGCACTGGCGGCGAAGTTCGGCCTGCCGGTGCACTTCATCGGCGTCGGCGAGGGCGTGGAGGATCTGGAGCCCTTCGCGGCCCGCGACTTCGCCCGGGCGATCGCCGGGCTGGAGAAGGATTAGGACGCGGCCGCCCGCCGATCTTTGGTGCGCGATGTCATGGACATCGCGCGCTCCGCGTTACACACACCCCGGCGAATCCCGTCCGACGCTCGCAGCCTACCGTGAGCGCCGCAGCCGAGCCAACCGAGCGTATGCAGATCGAATCCGTCCCCCCGCACCGCCACCTGCCGCCGCTCGTGAAGCTGGCGCTGGAACTCGGGCCGCTGGTGCTGTTCTTCCTCGGCAACGCCTATTCCGAGAAGTTCGGCGTCGCCCCGGACCAGAAGCTGTTCGTTGCCACGGGCGTGTTCATCGCGGCGACCGTGGCGGCGCTGGCGATCCACTACGTGATGGTGCGTCGCCTGCCGATCATGCCGCTCGTGTCCGGCGTGGTGGTGGTGGTGTTCGGCGGCCTGACCCTGGCGCTGCAGGACAAGACCTTCATCATGGTCAAGCCGACCATCGTGAACGCCCTGTTCGGCACCGTGCTGCTCGGCGGCCTCGTCTTCGGGCGCTCGCTGCTGTCGGTGGTGCTCGACTCGATGTTCAGCCTCACCGAGGAGGGCTGGCGCAAGCTCACCTTCCGCTGGGGCGTGTTCTTCTTCGTGCTCGCCGCGCTCAACGAACTGGTCTGGCGGACGCAGACGGAGGATTTCTGGGTCAACTTCAAGGTGTTCGGCATCATGCCGATCACCGTGCTGTTCGCCCTCGCGCAGACGCCGCTGCTCACCCGCTACGAGCGCAAGAAGGTGCAGCCGGAGGCGTGACAGCCTACTGTGCCGCCGCCACCTTCCCGGCGGCGCGGATCCGCGCGAGCACGCTCGCGAAGTTCTCCGGCGTGAGGATGCCGACGAGCTTGTCGCGGATCACGCCGTCGGGCCCGATGATGAAGGTCTCGGGCACGCCGTAGACGCCGAAATCGATCGCCGCCCGGCCGCCGGCATCGGCGCCCACCGCGCTGAACGGCACGCCGTGCCGGGTCAGGAAGCGCTGGCCGGCCTCGGGGTTCGGCTCCTTGTAGTCGATGCCGACGAGCCGGATGCCGGGCTCCTTCGCCAGCCGCATCAGCATCGGGTGCTCCACCTGGCAAGGAGCGCACCACGAGGCGAAGACGTTCAGCACCGTGATCTGGCCCTTGAGGTCCGCGCTCGACAGGCCGGGCACGGGCGCGCCGTCGGCGGTCAGCCCCGGCACGGCGGGCAGGTCGAAGCGCGGGACCGGCTTGCCGATCATCGCGGAGGGGAGGGCGGCCGGGTCGGCGCCGGAGCGCAGGCGCAGGAACAGCACGGCGGCGAGCGCCGCGAAGACGAGCGCCGGCAGGATCAGCAGCAGCGAGCGGCGGACCGGCGGCGTCCGGCCGGCGGCGTCGTCGAGGGGCGCGGTCATCGCCGGTCCTCGCCGAAGCCCTTGAGGGCGCGCCGCTGCGCCCGGCGGTCGCGCAGGGCGTTGCCCACGAGGGCGACCATCACCACCGCCGTGAAGGCGTAGGCGGCCAGGATGAAGCCGCCGTGAGACCCGAGATCCATCGCGGTCCTCCTAGACCGGCTGCCCGACCGGCATCGTGGCCGGTGTCGGGGTGAGGCGCGGCTGGGCGCGGTCGAGGCGCTCGGCCTCGCGGATCGTCAGCGTCCGCACCCGACGGCGCATGATCTCGGTGCGCATCGCGTAGAGGTGCTGCGTCACCCCGCCGAGGGTCGCGGCGCCGATCATGACCAGCAGCGGGTGGAGCATCGAGGGGTCGATGGTCGAGCCGCCCACGCGCAGGATCGAGGCCGGCTGGTGCAGGGTCGACCACCAGTTCACCGAGAACTTGATGATCGGCAGGTTCACGGCGCCGACCAGCGTCAGGATCGCCACCGCGCGCGCGGCGCGGTTCGGATCCTCCAGCGTACGCCACAGGGCGATGATGCCGCAGTAGATCAGCAGCAGGATCAGCATGGAGGTCAGGCGCGCGTCCCAGACCCAGTAGGTGCCCCACATGGGCTTGCCCCACAGTGAGCCGGTCACGAGGCAGATCAGCGTGAAGGCGGCCCCGATCGGCGCGGCTGCGCGCTGGGCGACGTCGGCGAGCGGGTGGCGCCAGACCAGGGTGCCGATCGCCGACACGCTCATCGCGCCGTAGAAGAACACGCCGAGCCAGGCCGCCGGCACGTGGATGTACATGATCCGCACGGTCTCGCCCTGCTGGTAGTCGGGCGGCACCACGAAGAAGGTCTGGTACAGGCCCAGGGCCAGGACACCGAGGGACAGTGCCGTCAGCCACGGCACGAGCGCCCCCGACCACCGCATGAAGTGGCTGGGGTTCGACAGGCGGGTCCAGAGGGAAGGCGTCATCGCGGCAGCTGTCTCGGACATCGTGGAAGCGGTCTAGCCTAGGGTGCGGTGCAGCAACAATGCGGGCCGGCGGCGCAGGCGGCGGGGTCGCCGGAATGTGGTCGCCCGCCGGGCCGGACGCGCCGACGATTACCCCGTCGTTCCGGGGGGGGCGCAGGCGAGCCCGGAGCCCCGAGACGGGGACGATGCGTGATCCCGGCGCGCCGACCTGCCGGGATCCGGCTCCGACGGCGGCTCTCGTGCCGCTCCCGATCGTGCTGCGATGGTCCGGACGGCGAGCGTCTCCGGTCGGGACATCCGCGCCGTGCCCCCTCTCCCGTGCGGGAGAGGGCTGGGGTGAGGGACAGGACGCCTCCGGATCGGCGAGATCCTCGCCGCGCGTCCGCGTCGAGCCACGTCCGGACAGGCCTGATCCCTCACCCTGTCCCTCTCCCGCACGGGAGAGGGGACCCGCGCCCCGCACTCACGCGCGGAGACGTCCCACGGCGCTCCGATCCTGGCATTGTTCCTATTTGTGCTTCCTGACCGCGCCTGTTCGCGGCGTTCGGAGCCATACCCCGGCGCCACTGATGCGCGGGGACGATGACGCGCGTCCGACAATGACGCACGTCCGCAGCCGCAGGTTCTCGCGCCCGAGCCTTGCGCATCGCGGGCGGATTGCGCATATAGATGTGAACAAAAAGAGAACGAAAGAGCGTCCCCGATAAAACCTGTGGACGACGCGACCTCATCCTGACGGAACGAGCGCCCCATGCGAACCGCCGACAAGCAGATCGCCGACATCCTCGTCCGCTACGGCGAGCCCTTCGGGGGCAACGTCTGGCGCGTCCAGGGGACCGCCGTCATCTACCACAAGACCCTGGAGCGCATCGCCGCCCAGGCCGGTATCGTCTTCGAGCCGCCGACCGTCATCCGGGCCGAGCGCGACGAGGCCGTGATCCTGGTCACCGGCCGGCTGCCCGGCGCGAAGCCCGGGACTGAGCGGGTCGAGTGGTCCATGGGCGAGGCGCTGGTCAACGTGAACTACCGCGTCTCGGGCAAGCAGGCGGCCTACGTCTACGCCATGGCCGAGAAGCGCGGGAAGGACCGCGTCATCCTCAAGCTCATCGAGCTGCACGGCCTCGTCTACTCCGAGGAGGAGGCCGACGAGTTCCGGGCCCACCAGGTCCCGGTCCGGGCCGTCGACGAGGATTTCGAGGAGGCGCCCGCCTTCGACGAGGTCACCGAGGCCGAGGGTGACCTCAAGCGCCGCATCGACGAGGCCGAGACCATCAACGCGGTCACCGACCTGATGCTGGACGGCGCCACCCAGGCCGTCCTCGCGACGATGCCCCCCGGCACCCGCGACGAGGTACGCGACTACGCCAAGGCCCGCCTCGTGGCGCTCGGCTGGCCGAAGCGCGCCGGTCGCCGCAGCGCCGCCTGAACCCCGCTTCCACCCCACCGAAGGAGACCGCCATGCATCGCGCGACGAGCCGCCGCACCATGAAGGCCCGCCGGGATTCCCACCACGGCTGGAGCATCGAGACGCTGTCCTACAGCCCGACGCGGATCGTCCGCCTCGGTGCCGAGAAGGTCGCGATCCTGTTCCCCCCGGTCGAGCCCGGCGCGGCCTGGCAGCTCTACCCGCATCCCGACACGTTCCCGGGCCTCAACTTCGAGGGGCTGCCCGAGCCGCTGCGCCCGGAATTCCTCGCCTTCCCGGACCTGCCGGAGGTGGAGCGGTTCCTCGGCATCCGCGACGCCGAGCCCGCCGCCCTCGCGGCGTGATTCGGTCTTTCAGGGCGCCGGTCAGGGCGCCTGCCAGGGCGCGCCGCGATGGAGCGCCTCGGCCTCGTCGGTGAAGGCGCCGCCGGCGCCGTGCAGGACGAGGGGCGGCAGCAGGCTCGGTGAGGCGCGGCTGCCGCGGGTCGCCGCGATCAGCACGCGGATCGCGGGCGCGTCGCCGCGGGGATGGACCGGGCGGATCGCCAGCTTGCCGTAGCGCCCCCGGAGGGCGTCGAGGCAGGCCGGGAGGGCGTCCGCCCGGTGGATGAGGCCGAGCCGGCCGCCGGGCCGCAGGATCGCCGTGCAGGTCCGGATCCAGGTGTCGAGATCGCCGCCCGCGAAGGTGTGGGCGGCGGCGCGGCCCGGGTTCGGCGAGGCGCGGTGGCCGCCGGCGGCGAAGAACGGCGGGTTGGTGAGCACCACGTCGAAACTGTCCGGCAGCAGACCGGCGGCGCGGCGTTCCGCCGCGGGCGCCAGCACGTCGGCGACCAGGACCTGCGCGTCGATGCCGTTGAGGGCCGCGTTCGCGCGGGCCTGCCCGGCGAGCGCCGGGTCGCGCTCGACCAGGGTCGGCCGGAGGCCCGGCGCCAGGGCCGCGCAGGCGAGGCCGACGGCGCCGGTCCCGGCGCCGACGTCGCAGAGCCGGTCGCCGGCCCGCGGCGCGAGCAGCCGGGCGAGCAGCACCGCGTCGGTCCCGGCGCGGTGCGCCCCCCGCGGCGGCTGGTGCAGGCGCAGGCGGCCGCCGAGGAAGGGATCGGTCCCGCTGTCGGCCTCGGCCGTCACGGCTGGCGCAACTCGTGGGCGATGCCGGCATCCGTCAGCAGGCGGCGGGCCTGGGCCTCGTGGTCGCGCGGCACCAGGAGGCGCTGGCCGAAGACGCCGATCGACCCCTCCATCAGGCTCATGTGGCTGTCGGCCACGAGGACCGGGATCTCGGCCGCCTCGAGGATTGACCGGGCGAATCCGATCAGCACGACGTCGTTGGCCCGGATCAGCTCGATCATCGCGGCGCGGCCCCGGAGCGGGCGGGGATCGGCGGTTTCGTCGCGTGAGGTCCGCGCTGGCGACACCCCATATCCGGCCGGCGACGATGTTGCGGCGCCGCGGGGCGCGTGCGAAGGGATCGCCCGCCCCTTGAGGGGCGACCGGTCTGGAGGTCACGGATCTTGGGTATGGCCCTCTCCATCGAGAATCCGAAGCCCGAGGCGGAGGCGGGGCTCAACGACCTCGTCGCGCTGGTGGCCGACGGCATGGCGCGGGTCAACACCACGATCCTGTCGCGGACGGGATCGGACGTGGCGATGATCCCCGAGGTCGCCAACCATCTGATCGCCTCCGGCGGCAAGCGCCTGCGCCCGATCCTGACGCTGGCCTGCGCCCGGCTCTGCGGCTACGCGGGCGCGACCGACGGCGACGTGAAGCTCGCCGCCAGCGTCGAGTTCATGCACACCGCCACGCTGCTCCACGACGACGTGGTCGACGAGAGCGACATGCGCCGCGGCCGCGTCGCGGCCCGGATCAAGTGGGGCAACGAGGCCTCCGTGCTGGTCGGCGACTTCCTGCTCGGCCAGGCCTTCCGGATGATGGTCGAGGTCGGCTCGCTGCGGGCGCTCGACATCCTCTCGGCCGCCGCCACGGTGATCGCCGAGGGCGAGGTGATGCAGCTCACCAACGCCAAGAACCTGGAGACCGACGAGGCCGCCTACCTGGCGGTGATCCGCGGTAAGACCGCCGAGCTGTTCGCCGCCGCCTGCGAGGTCGGGCCGGTGCTCGCCGGGCGCCCCGAGGCCGAGCAGGCGGCCGCCCGGTCCTACGGGATGAATCTCGGCATCGCCTTCCAGTTGATCGACGACGTGCTCGACTACGGCGGCACCTCGGCCGAGCTCGGCAAGAACGTCGGCGACGATTTCCGCGAGGGCAAGATCACCCTGCCGATCGTGCTGGCCTATCGCCGGGCCAGCGAGGGCGAGCGCGGCTTCTGGCGGCGCACCCTGCAGCAGGGCGAGATCGGCGAGACCGACCTGGAGACCGCCCTCGACCTCCTGCAGCGCCACGGCGCCCTGGAGGAGACCGTGGCCCGCGCCCACCATTACGGCGCCGAGGCCCGGGCCGCCCTCGACATCTTCCCGGACGGGCCCGTCAAGGCGGCGCTGCTCGGGGCCGTGGAGTTCTGCGTGGCGCGGGCGCGCTGAGGCGCGGCCGCACGGCGCACGCGTCGACAGCCGCCGATTCCCGCCCGCGCAGACCTCAACGCGCCACGGGCCCGAGGGCCTCGGTGAGGGCGGGGGCGAGGTCGCGCAGCTCCGCGAGATGCGCGTCCGTCAAGGTGCGCAGCAGGGCCTCGGCGCGCGGCGTGAGGGACAACTCGCTCCGCCGCCGGTCCGTGACGGCCCGCGTCTTGGTCAGCAGGCCGGCCTCGACCATGCGGGACACCAGTTCGGCCGCGCTGTGGGGAGCGATCAGCAGCTGCTCGGCCAGCAGGCCGACCGTGGCCGGCGCGCGCCCGGCATGGCCCGCCAGCGTCAGCAGGGCCTGATGCTGCTGCGGCGGCAGCCCCGCCCGGGCCGCCGCAGCCTCGCTGAACGCCAGGAAACGGCGGAGACGGAAGCGGAAATCCGCGAGCGCCGCGTACTGCTCCCGCGACAGCGCCCCCGTTCCGGGGGCATCGCTCTCCATGGTCGCCTCCGTGGTCCGTCCCGTGAGCCGCCGACGGTGCCCCGTATCGGCGGGCCGAGCCCGACTCGCAATGGCCGAGCCATTGCGGAATATATCGGATCACGACATAAATGCGGTGGTGAGGAAAGGAGGCTTGCATGATCGGCGGGACTGAGAGCGGAAGCGGGGCGGGCAGGCCGTCGCGCCGGGCGCTGGGGGATTTCAGCGCGGACCGGCGGGTCCTGACGCTGGCCGGCATGGCGATCGTCACCGGGACCGCCGCGAGCGGCACCGCCTGGATCCTGCTCACGCTCATCGGCCTCGTGACCAATCTCGTCTGGTACGGCCGGCTCGACACCGCCCTGACCTCCCTGGCCGGCGCGGCGCCGGGGCCCTGGATGGTGGTGGTCCCGGTGATCGGCGCGCTGATCGTCGGCGCCATGGCGCGCTACGGCTCGGAGAAGATCCGCGGCCACGGGATCCCGGAGGCGATGGAGGCGATCCTGATCGGCGGCAGCCGGATGTCGCCCAAGGTGGCCGTCCTCAAGCCGCTCTCCTCGGCGGTGGCGATCGGCACCGGCGGCCCGTTCGGCGCCGAGGGACCGATCATCGTGACCGGCGGCGCGGTCGGCTCGCTCTTCGCCCAGTTCTTCCATCTCAGCGCCGCCGAGCGGAAGACCCTGCTGGTGGCGGGCGCGGCGGCGGGCATGACCGCCATCTTCGGCACGCCCGTGGCGGCCGTGCTCCTCGCCGTCGAGGTCCTGCTGTTCGAGTGGCGGCCGCGGAGCCTCGTCCCGGTGACCGTCGGGGCGGTCACGGCGGCCTGCTGGCGGCCGGCCCTGTTCGGCGCCGGCCCGCTCTTCCCCTTCGCCGACAATCCGGTCCTGCCCTGGTGGGGGCTGCCCGCCTGCGCGCTGCTCGGCGTCGCCTGTGGCCTCATCTCGGGCGCGCTGACCCGGGCGCTCTACGCGCTGGAGGACGGCTTCGGGCGGCTGCCCCTCCACTGGATGTGGTGGCCCGCCCTCGGCGCCGTCGTGGTCGGGCTGGGCGGCCTCGTGGAGCCCCGGGCGCTCGGCGTCGGCTACGACGTCATCCACGACCTGCTCTCCGGCCACATGCTGGCGAGCGCCGTCGTGCTGATCCTGGTGGTGAAGGCGGTGATCTGGCTCGCCGCCCTGTCGTCGGGCACGTCCGGAGGCGTGCTCGCGCCGCTGCTGATCCTCGGCGGCGCCGTCGGCTGGCTGATCGGCCTCCTCCTGCCCGGCGCCCACGGTTTCTGGGCGCTCATCGGCATGGCGGCGATGCTCGGCGGCACCCTGCCGGCGCCGCTGACCGGCGTCGTCTTCGCCGTCGAGGTGACCGGCGACGTCGCCGCCCTGGCGCCGCTGCTCGCCGCCACCATGGCGGCCTACGCGGTGACCGTGCTCCTGCTCAAGCGCTCGATCCTGACCGAGAAGATCGCCCGGCGCGGGCAGCACGTGACCCGGGAATACGGGATCGATCCCTACGATCTCGCCCGGGTCGAGGCGGTCATGACCCGCACGGTCGAGACCCTGGACGCGGACCTGCCCCTGGCCGACGCCCTCGCGGCGATCGAGACCGGCGCCCACCACGCCTATCCGGTGGTCGACGGCGCGGGCCGGCCCGTGGGCCTCGTCTCGCGCAGCGACGCCCTGCGCTGGACCCTGGAGGAGCGCGACGGCGAGACCGAGGCGGGCACCCTCGGCGAGCGCGTCTCGGACGCCGATCTCGCCGTCGTCCATCCGGGCGACGTGGTCTCGCACGCTCTGGACGTGATGCTGTCGGCCGGGCAGGGGCGCCTGCCGGTCACCGATCCGCGCACCGGCGGCCTCGTCGGACTCCTGACCCGCAAGGACCTGCTCCAGGTGCGCGCCACCGTGGTGCGATCCGAAGCCGAGCGCCGCGCGTTCTACCGGAGGGGGCGGGGTGAGCGGCGCGCGCGGATGGAAGCATGACCCTGGACCTGCACCGTCCCGGCCGGACCACCCGCCTCGATCGGCTCGAGCCGGGCAGCGTCTACCTGATCGCCGGCCAGGACGGGCCGGATCTCGCCCTCGTCGTGCTGCGCGAGGGACGTCGGGAGGCCCTGCTGCTGAACCGCCGTCACGCGGTCGACGGCCACCTGCGGGTCGCGTCCGAGATCGCTAGCGAGGCCGACGTGCTGGCGCTGCCGGGCGCCGTCCTGGCGCCGAGCGGCGCCCTCGCGGACGTCGCCCTCGGCGTCACCGCCGCTCCGGCCGCGCTCCACCTCGGCGACGGCCGCGCGTATCTGCGCGGACGCATCTCGGACGGCCGGCTCGCGACCTTCGATGTCGGCACCGGTCGGGCCAGCGCGGTCGATCCCGGCGACCTGCCGCGGGCGCGCCGCTGGCGCGTGATGGTGCCGGAGGCAGGCGGCGTCGTGACGGTCTACGCGGCGGAGCCCGGCTGACCGCCGCCCGCGGGCCGGGTCAGCGCAGGACGGTCGGCGCCACCCACCATCCCGGATGGGCGGCGCGCAGGGCCGCGGCGGCCCGGACGGCCGCGCGCCGGTCGGCGAACAGCGCGAACACGGTCGCGCCGGAGCCCGACATCCGCGCGAGGCGGCAGCCCCGGGCGCGGAGGGCCGCCAGCGCGTCGCCGATCACCGGCGCCACGGTCAGGGCCGGCGCTTCCAGATCGTTGCGGGCCCCGGCCAGGGCCTGGAGCAGCGGGTCGCCCGCCATGGCCCGCGGGATCGTCGGATGCGGCGCGCCCGCGAGATCCTGGCCGACGCTCAGGCCCAGCGCCTTGAAGACCGGGGCGGTCGGCACCGGAACGCCGGGATTGATCAGCACCGCGGGCAGCGGTGCGAGCCCGAGGGCCGGACCGATCGCCTCGCCCGCGCCGCGCATCATACGGGCCCGCGGGTCGAGGCAGACCGGCACGTCGGCGCCGGTCTCCCGCGCCACCGCGGCGACGGCCTCGTGGTCGAGGGGCAGCCCGTTGAGGCGCGCCAGCAGGCGCAGGGCCGCGGCGGCGTCGGAGGAGCCGCCGCCGATCCCCGCCGCGACCGGCAGGCGCTTCACCAGGTGGAAGGCGCCCGCGCGCAGGCCTGGCACCCGCGCGGCGAGCCCCCGGGCGGCCCGCAGGACGAGGTTGTCGTCCGTCGGGCCGGCGGGGCCGGCGGTGGGGCCGCCGACGGTCAGGCCCAGCGGGGCAGCGGGATCCAGGGTCAGGCGGTCGGCCGTGCCGGCGAAGGCGACGAGGCTCTCGAGCACGTGGTAGCCGTCACCGACGCGTCGGCCGAGGACGTGGAGCGTCAGGTTGACCTTGGCGGGGGCGCGATCGGCGAGCAGGGTCACGGGGTCTCGGTCGGGTCGTGGCGATGTGTCCCGAGGCTCTACAGGCTCGCGGCCCGGAACAACAGCTCAGCTGCTGGCCCCGCCGAACACCCCGTGCGGCCGATAGGGCAGGGGGTCGCCCGGGCGGATCGCGGTCAGATCCTCGGCGAGTTCCACCAGCCCGTCGCTGCCCGCGAGACCCGTCAGGGCCCCGCCGGGTGCCGGCACGGCCTCGGGCAGGCCGTCCGGACCGGCGCGCAGGCAGACGCGGAGGTATTCGCGCCGGCCGGGGCGCTTCTCGCGGGCGAAGCCGCTGCGGATCGCCAGCTCGGGCCCCGTGTCGCGCGCGCCGGAGAGATGGAGCACCAGGGGACGGAGCGCCGCCAGGGCGGTCACGTAGGCGGCGGCCGGATTGCCCGGCAGCCCGATGAAGGGCGTGCCGGCCACGGTGCCGAGGGCGACCGGGCGACCGGGCTTGATCGCCAGCCGCCAGAAGGTCAGCCCCCCCGAAGCCTCGACCGCGGCGCGGACATGGTCCTCCTCGCCGACCGAGACGCCGCCCGAGGTCAGGATCAGGTCGTGCGACGCCGCCGCTTCCGCGATGCGCGCCCGCAGCGCTCCGGGCTCGTCGCGCAGGATGCCGAGATCGACGGGCACGGCGCCGAGGCGTCTCAGGAGCGCGGCGAGCATCGGCCGGTTGGCGTCGAAGATCCCGGCCGGCGACAGGGACTGGCCGGGCGGTGTCAGCTCGTCGCCGGTCGAGAACAGCGCGACCGTCAGGGGCGTCCGCAGGGGCAAAGCGGCCAGGCCGCAGGCGGCCGCGAGCGCGATGTGCTGCGGCCCGAGGCGCGTCCCGGCGCGGAGCGCCGCGCTGCCGCGGGCGACGTCCTCGCCGGCCCGCCGCCGGTTGGCGCCCGACGCGAGCCCTTCGGGCAGGATGACGGTGCCGCCGTCGATCCGCACGTCCTCCTGCATGACGACGGTGTCGGTCCCCGCGGGCATCGGCGCACCGGTGAAGATGCGCACGGCCGCGCCCGAACCGGGATCGCCCGCCGGATGGCCGGCCGGCACGCGTCCGCCGACGGGCAGGCGCGTCTCGCCGACGGCCGCGAGATCGGCGGCGCGCAGGGCGTAGCCGTCCACCGCGGCGTTGTCGAAGGGGGGAAGGTCGAGGGGCGCGATCACGTCCTCCGCGAGGACCCGGCCGTCCGCACCCGCGAGCGGAACTCTCTCGGTCCCGGACAGGACCGGGAGCCGCGCCCGGATCAGCGCGACCGCGTCGGCGACCCGCATCGGCGCGGGGGCGGCGTCGAAGCAGTCGGGGCTCAGGCGGCCCATGGCGCTGCCGGATCGGACTGGGGCGAGCGGGTCGGCACGGGCGGCCTCGCGGAGTGTGACGCGCCGACTTGCGGCATCGGCGCCGCGCGATCAAGCCCGGGCCGTGGTCCTGGCGGATCCGATCCTCTAGGCTCCCGCGCATCATGGCGTTCACCGAATCCGTCGCCGCGGCGCTCCCGTGCCAGCGCCACCTCTTCGAGATGCCCGCCGACGTCTGCTACCTCGACGCCGCCGCGTGGTCGCCGCTGCCGCGGGCCGTGCGCGCGGCGGGCGAGGCGGGGATCCTGGTCAAGAGCCGCCCCTGGGACCATCCGCGCACGGCGGTCCCGCCCTGGGCCGAGCGGGCGCGCGCGGCGGCCGCCCGGCTGATCGGCGCTGCCGCGGACGAGATCGCGATCGTCGGCGCGGTCAGCCACGCCATGGCGGTGGCCGCCCGCAACCTGACCGTCGGGCCGGGCGGGCGCCTGCTCCGCGTGGCCGACGAGTTCCCGTCCCTGCGCTTCGCGTTCGACCGCCTGGCCGACCGGCAGGGTCTGGTGGTGGAGGAGGTCCCGCGCCCCCCAGACGGCGACTGGACCGCGGCGGTCGCGGCCGCGATCGCCCGGCCGGGCGCCGCGCCGCTCGCCCTCGCCACCCTGACCCCGCTGCACTGGACCGACGGCAGCCTGATCGACCTCGACCGGCTCGCCCCGCTGGTCCACGGTGCCGGCGCGGCCCTGGTGATCGACGCCACCCAGGCCGTGGGTGCCGTCCCCGTCGACGTCGCTCGCTGGCGCCCGGACTTCCTGGCCTTCCCGACCTACAAATGGGCCCTCGGACCCTACGGTCTCGCCTTCCTGTACGCCGCGCCGCACCGTCAGGACGGGGCACCCATCGAGGAGAATATCGGGAACCGGCTGCCGGCCGCCGGGGCGCGCCGCTACGACCGGGGCGAGCTCTACGATCCGGTCGCGCTGTTCATGGCCGTGACCGGCCTGGAGCAGATCGCCGGATGGGGTGTGCCAGCCGTCGCCGCCCGGCTTCGCGGGCTGACCGACCGCTTGGCGGACGGGGCCGCCGGCCTCGGTCTGACGCCGTTGCCGAGTCCCCTGCGGGCGCCCCACGTCCTCGGTCTGCGGCCGCCCGCGGGCCTGCCGACGGGCCTGGTCGATCGCCTCCAGCAGGAGCGGGTCTACGTGAGCGAGCGCTCCGGCGCGCTGCGCATCAGCCCGCACGTCTGGACGAACGAGGACGACCTCGCGCGCTGCCTTGCCGCACTGTCCAGGGCCTGCCAGGGGATCACCTGAGACGGTCCGGAAACGGACGGTCCGGCATAAGCGCCGGGCCGGAGCAACGAGGATTCTGCGCCGCCGGCCGGTTCCCGGCGCAGGTGCCGGGGCGCTGGCCGCGCGCCCACACGGAGACCGTCCACCCCCACATGACCGATTCGATACCGCGTCCCGGTGATCGGCTCCGGATCCCGGGCGCCGGCTGCCTCCGCCTGCCCGCACCGATGCGCGCCGTCCTCTCGGGACGGTTCGCCGTGATCCTGTCGGGCGAGCTGACCCAGAGCCTGTTCCACTTCCTCCTCAACATCCTGCTGGTCCGCGAGCTCGACGCGCACGATTACGGCCTGTTCGCCATCGTCTTCGCGGTCGGGGCGGTCGGCATCACATACATCCGGGCCCTCGTGGCGGTCCCGGCGACGATCCACGTCGCCCGGAGCCTGGGGCGGCCGGCGGCGCTCGGCTACGACGTGATGTTCGGCTCGGGCGCGGTGCTGGTCTCCGGCCTCATGGCAGCTGCCGTCGGCGTCGCCCTGATCCCGGTGATCGGCCTCGGCGCCCTGGCTGCCGGGGCCTTCGTGGGCCTCTACGCCTTCCGCAGCTATCTGCGGATCGTGCTCCTCGCCCGCGGGCGGCCCCGGATCGCCGGCCTGAGCGATCTGGTCTACGCGGTCTGCGGCGGTCTCCTCGTCGCGCGCTGGCTGAACGGGGAGGGCACGGCCCTTCTCGATCGGGCCTTCGCGGCGATCGCGCTCGCGCACGCGGTCGCCATCGCTGTGGCCTACGCGGCGCTGCGCGAGCGGATCCGCTTCTCGCTGCACGCGCGGGCGCGCGCCCGCTACCGGGCGATCTGGCGGACCCTGGCGTGGTCGCTCGCCGGCGTCACCAGCCTGACCGTGCAGGGGCAGGGCCTGACCCTGCTGCTGGCGCTCCTAGCCGGGCCCGCCGCCTACGCGCCGATCGCCGCCACGATCGTGCTCTACGCGCCGCTGCGCATCCCCGCGAGCGCGCTGCTGAACATGATCCTGCCCGAGATCAGCCGGCTGCTCGCGGCCGGGCAGGTGGACGCCGCCCGCCGGCTCGTCGTCCGCAACGGGATCCTGCTCGGCAGCGCCTGTCTCGCCTACGGAGCGGTGATGGCGGCCGCCCTGCCGCTGGTCGAGGACATCCTGTTCAAGGGGCGGTTCGCCGCGCAGCCGATGGGCTGGATCGGGCTCGGCGTCTGGGCGGTGGTGACCGTATCGCTGCTCTACGCGATCCCGCGCGCCTACCTCGAGGCCTCGGCGGCGTTCCGGACCATCACGGCGGGCGCGGTGGCGAGCGCCGCCCTCGGCATGGCCGTGATGGTGCCGGCGCTGCTGCTGCTGCCGCCCGCCACCGCGCTCCTCGGCCTGCTGGCCTCCGAGGTGGCGACGCTGGTCTGGTCGGTCTCGGCCTTCCGGACGCTGGCGCGGCGCCCGGCCGCGGCGCGGCCCCTCGGGACCCTGTGACCGGCCCGCCCGCTGCTCAGCGCAGGGCGAGCAGGACCGGCGCCAGTTTCCGCAGCGCGGGCGTCCTGCTGTAGACCCAGAGCGGGTTGTGCTGGACCACGTCGGTGCACAGGCCCCGCTTGAACTCGAAGACGGGGCGGTTCGCCGCCGGATCGATGCCGCCGAAATCGAAGACCCGGCAGCCCTCGGCCTTCGCCCGCTCCACGAAGCGCCAGACCGCGAGGGTCGCGGCGCCCGTCGCGCGGGCCCGGTCGTTCGAGGCCGTGTAGAAATCCGTGCAGCGGGTGTCGGACAGGTGCGCGATCCGCACGAGGACCCGCTGTCCGTTCTCGCGGACGTCGAGGAACAGCAGGTGCTCGTCCTCGGCCGCGATGTCGCGGTAGGCCTGCGGCTGCAGCGTCGTGGCGAAGCCCTTGCGCTCGCGCAGGGCCGCGAACATCGCGGTGAAATCGTCGAAGGCTTCGAGGCGCTCGGCCCTGTCCTCGAGGAAATGCGTCGTCACCGCGGCGTTGCGCTCGGCCTTGCGCAGGGCCTTGCGCCAGCGCGGCTCCATGCCGGCCTGGATGGCGTCGAGGTCCTGGGTCAGGTCGAGCTCGAGGGTGTGGTCGGGCGCGCCGATCACCGGGGCGAAGCCGTGCATCAGCAGCGCCAGCGTCGCGTCGCGGCTCTCGAACTGCTCGTAGTCGACGGCGAGGACGTCGAGGCGACCGAGCGCGAGGTGGTCGATGAACGCGGCGAGCACCGCCTCGGCGCGGTGCGCGCCCGCCGCGGTCAGCAGCGGGCCGCCCTGGACGTGGATGAACCGCGCCGGCCCCTTGCGGCGCGTCTGCCACTGGACGAAGGCGAGGTCCGCGCCGTCGCCGGACACGACCGCGCGCCGCACCTCCAGGCCGCGCCGCGCCTTGTAGGTACCCCAGGGCGTGCCGCAATAGATGTTGGCGCCCGGACAGGCCCAGACCCGCCGGTCCCAGTCCAGGGCATCCGCGGTCTCCTGGACCGCGAGCTTGGCCGCCATGTCGCTCCTCGTCCTCGCTCCCCGTCCTGCCCGGGCCGGGCTTCCCGCGCCGCACGCCTCATCGGTCAGGCGCGCCCGCATTGCATCCTCGCGCGGCCGATCGTCCACAGGGTGACGCCCGCCAAACGGGCCATTGCCCGCGTCGTCGACAGCGGGGCTTCCAGGCTGAGGCCGCTGCGGCGGACGACGCTGAACCCGTCGGCGCGCGCTCGTGGCGGCACGCGTGGCCGCGGCGCTTGGCCACGGACGCGGCGGTCCCGCAGAGCGTGAGCGCGGTCATGCCCGGGGCGCCTGCTCCAGGACAGACGGTGGTCCGAATCGGCCGCTCCCGGCCCCTAGGCTGCCGGTCGCGCCGGCGCGTCCGCGACGCGCGCCGAGTCCGGCGCCGTCGGGCGGCGCAGCGTCGTCCGGACCATGGCCTCGATGCCCTCCGCCGCCGAGGCTTCGGAGAACAGGCTCAGGTAGCGCGCCCGGGCAGCCCGGCCGAAATCGCGCCAGCGCGCCGGGTCCGCGACCAGATCCGCCAGCACGGCGGCGATCGGCTCCGGGCCGCCCGGCGGGACGATCCAGCCGGTCTTCCCGTCCTCCACCACCTCGGGCAGGCCGCCGATCGCCGTGACGAGCGGCGGCACGCCGTAGGACATCGCCTCGATCGCCACGCGGCCGAGGGATTCGGGCCGCTGCGAGGGCATCGTGACCACGTCGGCCCAGCGGTACAGGGCCGCGGGATCGGCCACGAACGGCTCGAGCGTGACCTGCGCGGCCAGACCGGTCTCGGCGATCCGCCTGACCAGGGCCTGCTCGCGGGCATCGTCCTCGAAGGCGCTGCCGACGATGCGCAGCGCGATCCGCCGCCGGACCGGCTCGGGCAGGGAGGCCAGGGCCTCCACGAGAACATCCTGGCCCTTGATCCGGCTGATCCGGCCGAGCATCAGCACCCGGAGCGGGCGGGAGCCGTCGTAGGCGCCCGGGTTCGACTCGTCCGGACCCGCGATGCCGTTGTAGACGACCCGGGCGGTCGCGCCGGGGGGCAGGGCGTAGGCCCGCTCGGTGGCGCGCGAGTTGAACACCACGTTGGCGCCGCTCCAGCGGATCAGCCCGCGCAGGACCTTCAGCACGGCGCCCTCGGGGATCTCGTGGACGTGAACGATGCTCCGGCCGGGCGCCAGCCGGGCGGCCAGCAGATAGTCGGCCACCACGGTGGTGTTGATGTAGACGAGGTCGCTCGCCCGGATGCGGCGCCATGCACGGATCATCGCGATGGGCAGAACCATCAGACCGAGGGTTGCGAGGCGCGCCAGGTTCTTGCGCCGCAGGATCCAGAGCGGCGCGATCACGATCTCGCTGGCGAACGGCTCCAGGGCGGCCACGATCGGTCCGTGCCGCGGCAGCACGACGTCGATCTGCGCACTCGGATGCGCCGCCCGGATCGTCCGCACGGTCTCGATGAAGCAGCGATCCGAGCCGTACAGCTCGAATCCCTGGTGGACGCACGTGATCCGAAGCTCCGCCGCGGCGTTGCCGACGGCCCGCGGCGCGTCGGCGGTGACGCGATCGCCGGCCCGCGCGGGTCGAAGTCCTGAATGATCTACCATAAGATGATTTCTGAATTGAATAAACAACCAGCAGTTGTAAATGTCGACCGCTGGGACTGTATCCTTCGGGATTACTATAGGGCTGAAGGATTGGGAAGGAAGGTTCATGCCTGACCGCGCACCGAAACTACTTATCCTTGGCACGCGCGGGATCCCGGCCGCGCACGGTGGTTTCGAGACTTTCGCGGAACGTCTCGCGCTCTACTTGGCCGGACGCGGCTGGCAGGTCGGCGTGTACTGCCAGCGGGACGTCGAGACGGTGCGGGAGCGCATCTCGTGCAGCACCTGGAACGGCGTCGAGCTGATCACCGTGGAGATCGGGCTGCGTGGCCCCGTGGCGACGCTCGCCTTCGACGCCATCTGCGCCCACGATGCCGCGACCCGCGGGGGCGTCTGCCTCGTGCTCGGCTACAACGGCGCCGTGTTCCTGCCCTACCTGCGGGCGCGGGGCGGGCGGATCCTGACCAACATGGACGGGATCGAGTGGCGCCGGCCGAAATGGTCGCTGCCCGTGCGCGCCTTCTTCTACGCCAGCGAGTGGATCGCCGCGTGGTCCTCGCAGCGGCTCGTGGCCGACCATCCCGTCATCGCCGACCACCTCGCGCGTCGCAGGCCGCGCGGCGCCATCGCGACCATCCCGTACGGCGGCGATCCCCCGGCCGCCGATGTCGGGCCGCCGCCCCTCGGCCTCGAGCCCGACCGCTACCTCGTCTCGATCGCCCGCATCGAGCCGGACAACAACATCCTGACGCTGGTCGAGGCCTTCTCGCGCCGTGCCCGCGGCGTGCGGCTGGTGGTGCTCGGAACGCTGAGGGTCGGCAACCCGTACCATCGCGCGGTTGAGGCGGCCGCCTCGCCGGAGGTGCTGTTTCCCGGCGCCATCTACGAGCCCGAGCAGGTCCAGGCCCTGCGGGTCCACGCGCGGGCCTATCTCCACGGCCACACCGTGGGCGGCACCAACCCGTCGCTGGTCGAGGCGCTCTGGGCGGGCAACGCCGTGGTCGCCCACGACAATCCGTTCAACCGGGGAACGGCCGGCGACGGCCAGTTCTACTTCTCGGATCCGGACAGCTGTGCCGCGGCGATCGAGCGCGCGCTCTCCGACGCGGCCGCGGTCGCGGCGGCCCGCGAGGCGGCGCGGGCGCGCGCCGCGCAGTTCCGCTGGGACGACGTGCTGGCCTCCTACGAGGACGCCCTGCGCCGTGTCGGCGGCTACCCGCCGGCGCCGGTCACGGCGGCGCGCGCCGCCGAAGGCGTGCCCGTCAGCGTCACGGCCGGTCCGGGATGGTAGGCCCCAGCCGGCGGTCGGTGCTCGCCGGTGCCCTCGCGGCGGCGGGTGCGGGCGTCCGACCCGTCCAGGGCAGTCCCGCGCCGATCGTCCTGCGCCGGGGCATCGCCCTCTGGCCCTGGTTCTCGCTGACCACCGAGTACCCGCCCCCGCGGACCGACTACGCGTGGCCGCCCTTCCAGGCCGGTCGGCCGGTGCCGACCCGCGACGACCTCGCCCGGATCGCCGGGTTCGGCTTCGACTTCGTGCGGCTGCCCCTCGATCCCGGGCCGTTCGCGGCGTTCACGGGCCCCCGGCGCGCCGAACTCCTCGGCACCCTCTCGGAGGCCGTCGACGCGGCCCTGGCGGCCGGGCTGCGCGTCCTGGTCAACATCCAGGCGAACGCCGCGACCCACCACTACACGCCGGACGCGTTCTACGGCTCGGACCGGGCGCCGCTCTTCGCCGCCTATCGCGATCTCGTCGGGGACCTCGCGCGCCTGTGCGCGCGGAAGGGCGCGGACCGCGTGGCCCTGGAGCCGGTGAACGAGCCGCCGCAGGCCTGCGGCGCGCGGGCGTGGAACCGGGTGCAGGAAGAACTCCTGACGGCGGCCCGAGCGGCCGCGCCGGCGCTCACCCTGGTGGCGACCGGCTCCTGCGGAAGCCTCGTCGCGGGCCTGACGGCGCTGGACCCGGCCGCGCTCGCGCGGTTCGCGCCGCTCCTCTACACGTTCCACTTCTACGAGCCGTACCTGTTCTCCCACCAGGGGGCGACGTGGCTCACCGAGGAGCCGTTCTACCGCTGGCTCACCGCCGTGCCCTGGCCCGGGAGCCGCGGCACGCTGCGCGGCACGCTCGCGGCGGTGCGGGCGCGCATGGACGCGGACCGTACGGTGCCGCAGGCCGAGAAGGCGCGCGACCGTGCGGTGATCGAGGCGAAACTGCACGAATATTTCGAGGCCGCGCCCGGTCCGGCCTACATCGCCGACGCGATGGCGCCGGTGGCGACCTGGGCGGACCTGTACGGGATCCCGCGGGGGCAGGTGCTGATGGGCGAGTTCGGCGCCCTGCGCACCGATGCCCGCTTCACGGCCTCCCGGGCGCCGGACCGGGCCGCCTACATCCGGGACGTGCGGCTGGCGGCCGAGGCGACCGGGTTCGCGTGGTCGTTCTGGAACCTGTTCGACGGCCTCGGCCTCATGGACGACGCGCACGTCGCCGATCCCGCCCTGATCGCTGCGCTCGGGCTGCGGGCCCGGCCCTGAGGCGGCCCCCGACCGATCCGCGGCTCGGCGCCCTCTCAGCCGCGCCGCGGAAGGGGCGGGAACAAGACGATGAGCATCAGGGCGAACTTGGCGAGCAGGGTGGTCTTGCCGGCCAGACCCTCGAAGGTGTTCACGAGGATCACGAAGGCCAGGATCGGCAGCCAGACGCCGCGCCGGCAATCCCGCGCGATCTCCGCGAGGTAGAGCCCCACCGCGATCACCAGCACTCCCGTGACCAGGATGCCGTGGTAGAGCACGGCCGAGATGATCGAGTTCTCGATGCCCCATTCCAGGCCGTAGATCCGGCGCAGCGTGTTCACCTGCAGGAAGTCGGGGGCGAGCAGGAGCTGCCGGAACGGGATCGCGTCGAACACCGTGAGCATGTCGACCCGGGCCTGCGCGCTGCCGCCGTCCGAGACGAACCGGTCCAGCAGGGTGTCGAAGAACCCGGCCGCGGCCAGGACGGCGACCAGGACCGGCAGCAGGGTCAGGGCGAAGCACGCGCAGGCCGCCGCCGCCAGCGGCACGCGGCCGGTGCGCAGGGTGCGGTTCAGGGCCACGAGCCCGACAGCGCCGCCGAGGATCAGCGTCGTGACGGTGGCCGAGCGGCCGCCGAACGTGACCAGGGCCACGAGTTGGAAGACGATCATGGCGGCGCGCGGCATCGGCGCCAGCCGACCGCCGCCCTTGGCCAGCGCCAGGATGTAGCACGCCGTCATGGTCGCGTTGGCCAGCGGGTGGCCCTGGAGGGCCGCCGAGCGGGTATCGGACTCGAACGCCACGCCGTCGAACCGGTAGGGGAAGAAGCGCTGACCGCTCGCGAGCTCGAACAGGCCGAGCAGGGCGTTGGCGAGCATCACGAGGTGGAAGATCGTCTCCAGCCGCCCGAGCGTGGCGGCGTCCCGGTCCATCAGGAGGATCGGGACGAGGCCGGCGAGCACGAAGGTGTCGATGGAGCCGGCGAGGCCCGCGCCGCCCCGGGCCGCGATCAGCGCGAGGAGCAGCACGCCGCAGGCGGCCAGGAGCACGCTCGCCGGCCGTCGGTTGAGCGCCCCGGCCACCGGGATCACGGGATTGCCCGCGCGCACCAGGGTCCAGCCGATCAGGATCACCGCCAGGTAGGTGGCGGGGTGGATCTTCGAGGCGGCCGAGCCGGTGATCCCCTCGTAATTGAGGCCCAGCACCCACAGGAGGCCGCCCGAGACCCCGACCAGGAGCAGCGCCCAGACCGACAACGCCACCGATTCCGCCCGCAGGAACGCGCGCAGCACCGGACCCGTGCGCGCCACCGGACCGTGGCGCCGCGCGAAGCCGGTCTGCCGGACGGTCCTCATGCCTTGCGTCGGGTGAGCAGCAGGGAGCCGGAGATCGGCCGGCCCAGCGCCTCCGACGTGTCGACGAGGTCGATCAGGTCGCGCTGGCGCGTGGCGCCGTTGCAGGCGACGAGCAGCAGCCGGTCGGCGGCGGCCGCCAGCGGGCCGAGCCGCAGGTTCTCGGTCAGCACGCCGCCGTCGACGAGCACGAGGTCGAAGCGTCCCTTCACGCCCGCGATGAAGCGCTCGACATTGGCGGGGGTGAGGGCATCGCGCAGGGGCTTCTCGGTGTCGCCGAGGCCGACCCGGCGGGCGCCGGAGGCCGGGTCCGTCCGGGTCACGGCGTTGAGGCTCTGCTCGCCGCGGAGGACGTCGAGGAGGCCACCGGTGCCGGAGCCGTCCGCCCGCAGGTCGGCGTCGACGCGCAGGACCCGGTCGCCGCGCGCCACGGCGACCGCGGCGAGCAGCGCGATCACCGCCTGGCGCTCGGTCTCGTCGGACTCGCCCGAGGTGACGAGCAGCGCCAGCGCGTGGCCGCGGCTGCCGGAGGTCGCGGCCAGGTGGTCGAGGGTGACGCTCGCGGCGGTCGCGCTCGCGCCCCGCGGCCGCAGGCCGGGCAGCACGGCCACCACCGGGGCGTTCGACAGCCGCTCGAGCTGCCGCGGCGAGAGCACGGTCGGCGCGAGGTATTCCCGCGTCAGCGCGAGGCCGGCGCCGAGGCCGAGACCGCCCGCGAGGGCGGCGGCGACCAGGATCAGCCGCGGCGGCCAGCTCGGGTCCTGCGGCGGCCGCGCCGCGGTGATGATCCGGGCGTTCGAGCTGTCGATGCTGGTCTGCTCCTTGATCTCCCGGGCGCGCACCAGGAAGGCGTTGTAGACCGAGCGCGCCGCGTCGACCTCGCGCTCGAGCTCGCGCTGCTGCACCGACGACTGGGCGTTCACCGCCGACTGCCGCTGCAGGCGCTCCAGCTCCGTCGACAGGGTGCGCTCGTTGGCCTGGGCGCGCTGGGCCTCGGTCTCCGCGGCGCCCGCGATGCGGTTCAGCTCGGCGTCGATCAGCCGGCGGACGTCCTGCATCTGGGCGCGCACCGCGGCGATGAACGGGTGACGCTCGCCGAGATTGGTGCGCAGGTCCGCCTCCTTGGCGGCGAGTTCCGCGTACTGCCCGCGCAGGCGCTCGATGACCGAGGACTGGACCGCCTCCGGCATCGCTCCGGACCCGATCGCCTGTCCGCGCGCCTCCCGGATCCCCTGGAGACGCGCCTTGGCGTCGGCGGTCCGGGCCCGCGCGGCGACCAGCCGCGCGTTCAGGTCGGTGAGCTGCTGCTCGTTCACGAGCCGGCCGCTCGACGCGATCAGGCCGTTGCGCGCCTTGTAGTCCTCGAGCTTCTTGTCGGCGGCGTTGACGGCGCCGCGCAGCTCGTCGAGCCGGCCGCGCAGATCGCCCGCGGCGCGCTTGGCGGCGTCCGAGCGGGCGTCGGTCTGGTCCGTCAGGTAGGCGCTCGCGATGGCGTTGACGATCCGCGCCGAGAGGTCGGGGTCCGTCGTGGTGACCACGAGATCGATGACGAAGACCTTGTCGGCGCGCTTGACCGCGAGGCGCCGCCGCAGCTGGTCCAGCGCCCGGCCGCGGGCGTCGACGGGCCGCTCCGCCCTCGGCCCGGCCACCAGCGCGCGGAGCTCGCCGAGGGCCCGCGTCACGACGCCGTCCTGCGGCGCGCCGAAGCCCGGCGTGGTCGCGAGCCCGACCTGATCGACCGCCCGGCCCAGCACGGCGTCCGACTCGATCACCTTCACCTGGCTCTCGACCTGCGCGATGCCGCCGTCCGGCGACAGCCCGGCGGGGTTGACGTCGTTCGAGACGACCTGGCGGTCGCGGGGATCGATCAGGATCTGCGCCGTGGCGGTGTAGAGGGAGGGCGTGATCAGCGCGTAGGCGAGGGCGAGCAGGCCGAGCAGCAGCGCCGTCCCGAGGACCAGCCGCTTGCGCCGCCACAGGATCCGCCACAGGTCGCCCAGCTCGGCCGTGGTGTCGGGACGGTTCGGGCCCGGACGCTCGGGATGCGCCGGCTGCACGGGGGTGAGCCACGTCGCGACAGCGATGTTATGGTCGATCTGTGCCACGATCGGTCACCGTCGTCTCAATCCTGGTCGGTCCCTCGCGGGTGCCTTCCCTACTGCAAGAGTCGCGCAGCCTGCTGACAATGTATCGAGACCGCGATCCGCGCCGCGGCGGCCCGGATGACTGGGAGCGTGGTAAACAATCCGCGGGCGGCGCGCTCACGCAAACGCGTCCGTCATCGAGGTCCGCGTGTTGCTACAGGATGTCGACGCTGCGCGACGCGGACGCGTCGCCGCATCGCGCAGGCCTGCCGTGGGCCCGTCCAGATGTCCCGCGCGCCGCGTCCGCGGAAGGGCCGCGCCGATCCCGGCTTCGACGGCTCCGGTGCGTCATCGGCGTGGATAACGCCTTCAGGCTGCTCTATTGTCCGATTGGATAAATTGTATTGGCTCATCCGAGACGCAACAATCGCTTCAAGCTGCGGCCTCTACTCTAATTCGGGTGCTCTGCCATGGAAGCGATCAGCGTCGAGGATCGGGGTGGCGGCCGGCGCGCCGTCAACGCCCGCCTGCGTCGGATCGCGGCCGCGACCGGCGTCCCGATCGCCGCCTTCTTCGGGGCGCCGGCACCGCGCCCGCTGGCCGAGCTCAGCGAACTGATCGGCCTGTGGCAGTCGATCGCCGACCAGGAGGGCCGCAGCGAGATCCTGGCGGTGGCCCGGGCGCGGGCCGCCGGGGCGACGGACGAGGCGGGCGGCCCGGCCTGACGGGCGGCCCGCGGATTTTGGTGCGCGCGGCCCTGGCGGGATCGGGCCGGGACCGCTACATGACGTGGGCGGGGCTGCAGAGTTCGTCAGGAGCACTATCCCCGGGGCCTTATCGACTCCCTCGGGAGCTGTCCCTGGCCTCGTCCCTGGACTTGGCCAACACGGCGCCCACCTACGCTGTAGGTTTCCCGGGATCGATCCTCCAACGGCTCACGTGGCTCCGCACCCGACTTCTCCCAGAACCGGCACCGAGGCTCCGGACGCCGCCCGCAAGGCGGAACTCCGCGCCGCGGCCCTCGCTGCCCGCGACGCCCTCGATCCCGCGGCCCGGCAGGCGGCCTCGGCGGCGATCGGGGACGCGCTCCTCGCGCTGCCGGAGCTCGCCCGGGCCCGCCTGGTGGGCGCCTTCTGGCCGATCCGCAGCGAGGTCGATCCCCGCCCCGCCGCCGAGGGCCTGCGCGCCCGCGGCCAGGCCGTGGCCCTGCCGCACGTCACGCCGGACGGCCTGGTGTTCCGGGAATGGCGCGCCGGCGACGCCCTCGTCGCCGGCCGGTTCGGCCTCAGCGAGCCCGACCCGTCGCTGCCGCCGGTGGAGCCCGACGCGCTGATCGTGCCGCTCGCCGCCTTCGACCGGACCGGGCAGCGCATCGGCTACGGCCGCGGCTACTACGACGGCGCGATCGCGCGCCTGTCCCGGACGCGTCCGGTCCTGACCGTCGGCATCGGCTTCGCCGCCCAGGAGGTGGCGCGCGTGCCGGCCGAGCCGCACGACCGCCCCCTCCAGTACGTGATCACCGAAGGCGGCGTGATCCGCTGCGACAGGATCGCCTGACCCATGCGCCTGCTCTTCCTCGGCGACGTCGTCGGGCGCTCGGGCCGCACCGTGGTGTGCGAGCACCTGCCACGGCTCCGGGAGCGCTGGCGCCTCGACTGCGTGGTGGTCAACGGCGAGAACGCGGCCGGCGGCTTCGGCATCTCCGAGACCATCTGCGACGAGCTGATCCAGGCGGGCGCCGACGCGGTCACCCTCGGCAACCACAGTTTCGACCAGCGCGAGGCGATGGTGTTCATCGCCCGCCAGCCGCGCCTGGTGCGGCCGGCGAACTATCCGCCCGGCACGCCGGGCCGCGGCGCCACGGTCGTGGAGACCCAGGGTGGCGCCCGCGTCCTCGTGGTCAACGTGATGGGCCGCGTCTTCCTCGACGCGATGGACGACCCCTTCGCGGCGGTGGAGCGCGAGCTCACCGCCTGCCCCCTCGGCGCCGCGGCGGACGCGGTGATCGTCGACGTCCACGCCGAGGCGACGAGCGAGAAGCAGGCCTTCGGCCACTACCTCGACGGCCGGGCGAGCCTCGTCGTCGGGACGCACACGCACACGCCCACGGCGGATCACCGGATCCTGCCGGGCGGCACGGCCTACATGTCGGATGCCGGCATGTGCGGCGACTACGATTCGGTGATCGGCATGCAGAAGGACGAGCCGATCCGCCGCATGATCCAGAAGACGCCGGGCTCGCGGTGGGAGGTCGCCGTCGGGGAGGGCACCCTGTGCGGCATCGCGGTGGAGACCGACGCGCGCGGCCTCGCCACGCGGGTCGCGGCCCTGCGCCTGGGGCCGAATCTCGAGGAGACCGCGCCGCATTTCTGGGATTAGAGCCCCGTTCGGCCCGGTGGATGCCGGTTTGGCGTAAGGCGGGCGGGAGCGGCTAAGCCTTTTGCGCCGGACTGGTCTCGATCGGCCTGGGCATAGCTCCGCGGTGACCTTCCCGAGACTTGATCGCGCGCGGGCCTACCCCCACAGTGCTCCCGAGGGGCGCCGATGGCCGGCTGCCGCGTGGTGAGATCAGGCTAGAACGATCGATGGCCGCCCGAGAAACCGGCGACGACAAGAATGGGCCGCTGGCACAGCCCGGGATCTATCTCGGGCGGATGGTCATCTTCCTGATCCTTGTAGGCTTCCTCGCCTTCATTCTGTTCCGGCAGATCACACCGGCCTTCCTGGCCAATCCGGGGCTCAACGGGCTCATCCTCGGTGTGCTGCTGATCGCCGTCCTGATCGCCTTCGGGCAGGTCGTCCGGCTGTTCCGCGAGACCGCCTACGTCAACGCCGTCGCCAGCGGCGCGCAGGTGAAGAAGCCGCCCGCCCTGCTGGCGCCGATGGCGCCGATGATCGCCGCGCGGGCCGGCGGAGCCACCCTGCCGGGCACGACCGGCTACCTCGACACGATCGCGGTGCGCCTCGACGAGGGCCGCGAGATCCTTCGCTACATCGCCGGGATCCTGATCCTGCTCGGCCTGCTCGGCACCTTCTGGGGCCTCATCGACACGCTGTCGGCGGTCGGCGGCGTCATCAAGGGCATGCGCGGCGGCGGTGATGCCGGTGTCATGTTCGACGAGCTGAAGTCCGGCCTCGCGGTGCCGCTCTCAGGCATCGGTCTGGCGTTCTCAGCCTCGCTGTTCGGCCTCGCCTCGTCGCTGATCACCGGCTTCCTGGAGCTGCAGGCGGGCCAGGCCCATGCCCGGTTCCACAACGAGCTGCAGGATTGGCTGATGTCCGGCGCGGCGGCCCAGGAGGCGGCGCCGGTCGCGGCGGCTGCCGCGTCCCGGCCGGCCGCCGGCACGCAGGAGCTGAAGGAGGCGGTCGACCGCCTGAGCGCCCTGGTGGCCGAGGGCGGCGGCAGCCGCGCGGCGACGCAGGCGATGACTAACCTCGCCGAGGGCATCCAGGGTCTCGTCCAGCACATGCGCGCCGAGCAGCAGATGATCCGCGACTGGGTCGAGGCGCAGGCGAGCCGCGAGCGCGAGCTGAAGCAGGTGCTCGACCGGCTGGGCCGGGAGCGCGTCTAGTGGCCTCCACGGCGACCCGGACCCGGCGGACGCTCAACGTCTGGCCCGGCTACGTCGACGCGCTGGCCACGCTGCTGCTGTCAGTGGTCTTCCTGCTCACGGTCTTCGTGGTCGGGCAGTTCTTCCTGTCGCAGGAGCTGACCGGCCGGGACGAGACCCTGGCCAGGCTCAACCGCCAGATCGCCGACCTGACCGACCTCCTCGCCCTGGAGCGGACGAACCGTCGCAATCAGGAGGAGGAGGCTCGCAACCTTCGCACGACGCTCGCCGGCGTCGAGGCCGAGCGCGACCGGGCCAAGGTGCAGGCCGAGGCCGCGACGGTCAGCCAGGGCGCGGCGGGCACCCTCGACAAGCAGCTGGACGCCGAGCGGGGCGCGACCCGGCGGGCGCAGTCCCAGATCGACCTGCTCAACGAGCAGATCAGCGCGATGCGCCGCCAGCTCGCCGCCCTGGAGGACGCCCTCGCGGCCTCCGAGAGCCGCGACAAGGAATCCCAGGCCCGGATCGCCGAGCTGGGCAGCCGGCTGAACGTCGCCCTCGCGCAGAAGGTTCAGGAGCTGGCCCGCTACCGCTCCGACTTCTTCGGCCGCCTGCGTCAGATCCTGGGCAACCGGCCCGACATCCGCGTGGTCGGCGACCGCTTCGTGCTGCAATCCGAGGTGCTGTTCCCGGCCGGCTCCGCGACCCTCAAGCCCGAGGCCGGGCCGGAGCTCGACCGCATCGCCGGCGCGGTCTCGGAACTCGCCAAGCAGATCCCGGCGGATCTGCCCTGGGTGCTCCGCGTCGACGGGCACACCGACACGCGCCCGATCAGCACGTCGCAGTTCCCGTCGAACTGGTCCCTCTCGGCGGCGCGCGCCATCGCGGTGGTGCAGTTCCTCGCCGGCAAGGGGATCCCGCCTCAGCACCTCCTGGCGGGCGCCTTCGGCGAGTTCCAGCCCCTCGAGGCCGGAGCGACCGAGGAGGCCTACGCTCGCAACCGGCGGATCGAGATGAAGCTCACCGAGCGCTAGCGCTGTCGGGCCGTCGCGGCGCCACAGGGTGTGGCGGCGCGCGGCCGGGTCCGGTGACCAGTTTCACGGCGATTTCTCTCCGCATTCCCAGGTGTATGTGCCGATCGAGCCAGCATCCGATTGTCTTGCGAAAGCTTCGACCGCCAGTTTCCGGAAGAGATAGGCGGTAATTCCTCCGGCGGGCGCCGATTTGTCCCGCGCGCGCCGCGGCTCTGCTGGATTAACGCATCGTTATCCTTGACGTCCCATGGTGCGGCCGATCCAGGGAGACCGTATCGATGTCGAAGCTCAGCCTGTCCCTGAACGCGGTTCGGCCCGGAGCCGACGATCACCCCCGGCCGCACGTCGCCCTGCGGGACGAGGTCAGCGCGATCGCCGCGGCGGTGCAGGTCTTCGAGAACGGCCTGGCCGGTCTGCGCGCGGGCGCGCGGGGCGCGGACGATGCCGCGTCGGCTGCGGCGGCGGCCGACGCGGCGACCGGCCTCCTGGCAGGCATCGCCGGGCAGACGAGCCTGATGGCGCTCCGGGCCGCGATCGAGGCGGCCCGCGACGGCGGAGAGGGCCGGGGCTTCGCGGCCGCGGCCGCGGAGGTCAGGGACCTGGCCGGGCAGATGGCGCGGGCGACCGACACGATCGTGGCCCAGGTCGGCCAGATCCAGGCCGCGGCGGAGCGGGCGCAGGACAGTGCCCTCCGGGGGCAACGCCTGGCCGCGTCCGCTTCCGCACACTGAGGCCGCGCACCCCGCGCCGGCGATCCGTCGCGCGGACGGGCGCCGCCCCGGGCGGCCCCGGGCGCGGCCCGGCTACTCGGCGACCGGCAGGCGCTCGCCCCGGCTCCGGGGCTCCTTGCCCCGCGCCGTCTCGTCCAGCGCGTCGGTGAACTGCAGGTTCGCGAGCTGGGCGTAGAGCGCGCCCTGGGCCAGCAGGCTCTCGTGGGTCCCGGTCTCGACGATGCGGCCGTCGTCGAGGACCAGGATGCGGTCCGCGGCCCGGATCGTGGCGAGCCGGTGGGCGATCACCAGCGTGGTGCGGCCCTGCATCAGCGTGGCGAGGGCGGCCTGGACGGCGCGCTCGGACTCGGCGTCCAGGGCCGAGGTGGCCTCGTCGAGGAGCAGGATCGGCGCGTCCTTGAGGATCGCCCGGGCGATGGCGATGCGCTGCCGCTGGCCGCCCGAGAGGGTCACGCCGCGCTCGCCCACCTGGGTCGCGTAGCCCTGCGGCAGCGCCGAGACGAACCCGTGCGCGTTGGCGAGTTCGGCAGCGCGCCGAACCTCCGCCTCGTCGGCCTCCGGACGCCCGTAGCGGATGTTCTCGGTGACGGTGCCGGAGAACACGACGGGATCCTGGGGCACCAGGGCGATGCGGGCGCGCAGGCGCTCGGGATCGACCTGGGCGATGTCGGCGCCGTCGACCAGGATCCGGCCGCCCTGCGGATCGTAGAAGCGCAGCAGCAGCTGGAACACCGTCGACTTGCCGGCCCCGGAGGGCCCCACGATGGCGATGCGCTCGCCGGGCGCGGCCGCGAAGCTCAGCCCGCCGAGGGCGGCGTGCTCCGGGCGGGTGGGGTAGGCGAAGCGCACGTCCTCGAAGGTCACCGCGCCCCGCGCCGGCTCGGGCAGCGGCAGGGCCGGGGACGGTGCGCGAATCGCCGGCTCCGTCGCGAGGATCTCGGTGAGCCGCTCGGCCGCGCCGGCCGACATGGCGAGGTCGCCGTAGACCTCGGAGAGCTGGCCGAGGGCGCCGGCGCCGAACACGGCGTAGAGCACGAACTGCGAGAGTTCGCCGCCCGTCATCGTGTGGTTCAGGACGCCCTGGGCGCCGTACCACATCACCCCGACCACCGAGGCCGAGATCAGGAAGATCGCGACGCCGGTGAGCAGCGCGCGGGCCTGGACCGACGCCCGGGCGGCGCCGTAGGCCTCCTCGGAGGCCGCCGCGAACCGGGCCGCCGTCGAGTCCGAGCGGCCGAAGGCCTGCATCGTCCGCACCGCCCCGACCGCCTCGGCCGCGTAGGCCGAGGCCTCGGCGAGCCGGTCCTGGGCCGCCCGGGAGCGCCGGCGCACGCCGCGGCCCGACACGATCAGCGGGAAGACGATGATCGGGATCGCGGCCAGCACCATCACCGAGAGGCGCGGGCTCGTCACCACCATCATGGCGGTGGCGCCCACGAACAGGAACAGGTTGCGCAGCAGGATCGAGACCGAGACGCCGAAGGCCGACTTGATCTGCGTCGCGTCCGCGGTGAGCCGCGAGACGATCTCGCCGGACTGCGCCCGGTCGAAGAAGGCGGGGTCCAGCTGGGTCAGCCGGGCGAAGACGGCGCTGCGGAGGTCCGCGACCACCCGCTCGCCCAGCGTCACCACCGTGTAGACGCGGGCGGCGCTCGACAGCGCGAAGGCCGCGACGACGCCGAGCAGGGCGAGGAAGTAGGCGTCGATCACGCCCGAGCCGTCGGCGGTGAAGCCGTGGTCGATGACCCGGCGCATGGCGATCGGGACGACCAGCGTCGAGGCCGACGCGCAGATGAGGGCGACGAGCCCCGCGGCGATCCGCACCCGGTAGCGCAGCGCGAAGGGAAGGAGCGGCCGGAGGGCGCTCAGCGGGGCTCTGGGTCGGCCGGCCGCGGCCGCCTTGGTCTTACGGGCCATCACGCCTCACGTGTTGTCGTTCTCCCGGTCCGCGGCGCTTGTGACCGGGGAGCGGCTGCGGTATAGGCCGCCGCTCATCCGATTGCGTGTGTTCAATGGCCGCGGGCCGCCACCACGGTCGGCTTGGACGTGCCGTTGCCACGAACCCATGGTTCGGTGCAACCGGTGACATCTTCCGCATTCCGGGCCGGGCGGCGCCTCCTGCGCTTCCCGCCGGCGTG
The DNA here is from genome assembly GCF_028583545.1 of Methylobacterium sp. NMS14P. Taxonomy (NCBI): domain Bacteria; kingdom Pseudomonadati; phylum Pseudomonadota; class Alphaproteobacteria; order Hyphomicrobiales; family Methylobacteriaceae; genus Methylobacterium; species Methylobacterium sp. NMS14P. The sequence goes on from NZ_CP087106.1 coordinate 5,915,277, forward strand.
CCAGACAGGGACCAGGGTCATGGCGAAGGACGCGGCCGCGAAGGCCAAGGGGACCGAGCACCCCGATTACCACTTCATCAAGGTCGTGATGACGGACGGTACCGAGTACCAGACCCGTTCGACCTACGGGAAGGAGGGCGACACCCTCAATCTCGACATCGATCCGCTGACCCATCCGGCCTGGACCGGTGGCGAGCAGAAGATGCTCGACCGCGGCGGCCGCGTGTCGCGCTTCAACTCGCGGTTCGGCAACCTCGGCAAGCGCTGAGCGCCGCAGCCCACACGGTGATGCTGTTCGAGGCGGGCGGTCCCTGGCGGGGCCGCCCGTTTTCGTGCGTGACGTCGAACGGTTGCGGCGGCGCGCGTTATCCACAGGACGCGTTTGCAAAGATCGCGCGGACCGCGCGGCTAACCGCGCGTCCGCGCGCGCGGGCGGAAACGCTTCTTCTCATGCCGGCCGCGCCCGCGGCCTTCGCCGCCGGGGTCGGTCGCTGCCGGTTCATTCAAAGCGCGGCTGGGTCGTCGTATCCTTCTCCGGTCAGCCGCGGCGGGCGTGCTGGCGCCCCTGCCTGTCCAAGGGCCGATCGTCTTCGGACGCACTGCTAGGATCGAGATACGATGAGACGTCTGCTGCTGTTGGTCCTCGCCCTAATCGCTCTGGCCGCCGGGCCGGCCGTGGCCGCGGACAAGATCAAGGTCGGCATCATGGGCGGGGATGCCGAAGTCCTCTGGGCGAAGGCCAAGGAGATCGCGGCCCGCGACGGGCTCGACATCAACCTGGTGGTGTTCTCCGACTACCTGCTGCCGAACGAGGCGCTCCACTCCGGCGACCTGGACGCCAACGCCTTCCAGCACAAGCCGTTTCTCGCCAACCAGATCAAGGCGCGGGGCTACAAGATCGTCCCCGTCGGCGAGACGATCGTGACGCCGATCGGCCTGTACTCCAAGCGGGTCAAGGCCGTCGGGGACCTGAAGGACGGGGCGCAGATCGGCATCCCGAACGACCCGTCGAACGGCGGCCGGGCGCTCCTGCTGCTGCAGGCCGAGAAGCTGATCCGCCTGAAGGACGGCGTCGGCCTGCTGCCGACGGTCTTCGACGTCGTCGACAATCCCAAGCGCCTGAAGTTCCAGGAGGTCGACGCCGCGCAGCTGCCCCGCAGCCTCGAGGATCTCGACGCCGCGGTGATCAATACGAACTACGCCGTCGATGCGGGTCTGACGCCGGGCAAGGACTCCATCGCGATCGAGTCCAAGGTCAACAACCCCTACAACAACGTGATCGTCGTCCGCGAGGCGGACACGCAGAAGCCCTGGGTGCCGAAGCTGGTCCACGCCTTCCAGAACGACGCGATCCGCCAGATCCTGAAGGAGCAGTTCCCGGGCCAATTCCCGGCGTTCTGAGCGCCGGGGCCGGCACGCCGGCCCTGCGCGGCAGCGGCGCTCCCCGGAGCGTCGCCCGGCTCTTGCTCAGCCCTCGCTCATCCGGAACGCCATCCGCAGCAGGCCCTGCTGCGCGGCGACGGGGCTCTCCACCGGCTGCGGCGTCGGCCGGTCCTCGGCGATCAGCGCGTCGAGGTGCAGGATGCGGCTGTGCAGGCGCCGGGCCCGGAGGATCAGCTGCTGCAGGCGCATCGGCAGCAGGTTGAAATCCTGCTGCTTCGGCGGCTCGGCCGTGCCAAGCTTGACCCGGTGCTTCTCCTGGAGGGCCTCGGCCGAAGTCATCTCGCCCTCGGCGACGGCGCGCTGCACGAGGAGCCAAGAGGCGATCTGCATCAGCAGCGTGGTCAGGCGCATGCTCTCGGCCGCGTAGCTGAGTGTCGCGTCCCGGGACACGAGGCGCGACTCGTCGCGGCCCTCGCCGTCGAGATAGGCGGCCGTCTCCTCGACCAGGGTCATCCCGTCGCGGAACAGCGCCTTGAAGGCCTCCGAGTTGACGTAGGACCTGCCGAAATCGACCCAGTCCTGATCGTCCCGGAACGTGACATCGAAGCCGTTCATCTGCCTCTCCTGTGCCGTCCGACGGCCCGGCTCGTTCCGATCCGGGACGCTCCGTCCGTGGCTTTCGGACGACGCCGCAATCTTAGCGCCGATTGGCCCGGACGGCAGGGTTCATGTTTCTTTAACCTTAACTCGCCTCCCGGGATCTGGAGAAGAGCCCCGGATGGCGGCACGCGCGCTCAGAACGAGGCGCGGATACCGCCGAAGACGCTGCGGCCGCTCCCGGGATAGAACGCGGCCAGCGCGCCCGGACCGCCCGCCGTCGCGCCGGCGTTGGCCACCACGGCGATGTCCGAGACGTAGCGGGCATTCGTGAGGTTGCGGGCATCCACGAACAGGGCGACGCCGTCGGCGAGGTCGAGGCCGGCCTCGACGCCGAGCAGGGCGTAGCCGGGCACCCGCAAGGTGTTGGCGTGATCGGCGAAGGCGCCCTGCGGCACCCAGTCGAGCGACGGCGCGACGTGGAAACCGCGCGGGTGCCGGTAGCTCAGGACGGTCCGCAGCACGTCCGCCGGGATGCCCGCGATGCGGTTGTTGCCGAAGACCGGGTCGCCGACGAACCGGAAGTCGTTGTGGGTCCAGATCTGGGTCACGCTGAGACCGTCGCCCGCCGCCGCGAGGTCGCGGGCGACGTCCAGGGTGACGGCCGCCTCGACGCCCTGGTGGACGGAGCGGGGGGTGTTGAAGGTGGCGGCCGGGATGTTGAGGCCGGGATTGGTCGCGAAGTTGATCAGCTCGTCGCGCAGGTCCGAGCGGTAGAGCGTCACGTCGAAGGCGAGGCGGTCGACGCGGCCGCGGGCGCCGGCCTCGTAGGTCCAGGCGCGCTGCGCCCGCAGGGGCACGAAGGTGGTGCTCAGCAGGTTCTGCTGCACGAGGTCGGAGAAGTCCGGCACGTCCCGGGACCGGACGACGTCGCCGAAGATCTGGATGTCGGGCCGCGGCTGCCACAGCAGGCCGACCTTGGGGTTGACGCCTTCGTAGGTCACGTCGGCGAAGCGCGGGTTCGGGTTGCCCGGCAGCCCGCCCTTGTCGCTGAAGGTCCGGTTCGACGAGAACGCCTTCGCGCCGGTCATCAGCGCCACGTCCGGCAGGAACCAGAAGCGGTTCTCGCCGTAGGCCTCGACGCTCGAGGCGCTCTGGAGGGCGTTGAGCGTCTGCGCGCCCCGCTGCCCGCGGACATTGACGAATTGCAGCGCGGAGTTCTGGCCCGCGAAGGCCCGCAGACCCAGCACCACGTCGTCGCGAAAGCCGCCGAGATCGACGGTGCCGGCCCAGTGCGGGCTGATCCCGTAGGTCCAGCCGTCCTGGTCGATCGCCTGGAAGATCGGGTGGTACAGGCTCTTGTGAATCGCCCAGGTGTCGACGTCGAGCTGGCCCACGTCGAGCAGGAACGAGGTGCGGTTCGCGATCCGCTCCGTCTCGACCTTGCGGGACTGGTTGCCGGTGATCGCCGTCGGGTTGGCCAGCGTCGGGGTGGAGAGGCTCTGGCCGAGGGTCAGGGTGCCCGGCAGCTTCTGATCGGTGAGGTAGGTGCCGAGATAGAAGCGGGTCTCGATGTCGGGCGCGATCCGGTAGCCGATATTGGCGTTGAAGTTCTTCGTGGCCTGGGCCTCGTGGGCGCGGAACCCGTCGGAGTTGGTCAGCGTCGCGTTGACCAACGCGTCGAGCGGCCCGTCGATGCGGGACATCTGGGCCTGCTCGCGGATCGTGCCGAAGCTTCCGCCGTCGACCCGCAGGATGTTGGGTGCCAGCGCCGTGTAGGCCGTGGGCGTGACGGCGTTGACGGCGCCGCCGAGCGTCGTCGCCCCGAAGGTGAGGGCGTTGCCGCCCTTGTAGACCTCCACCGAGCGCAGGGCGAGCGGGTCGACCTGATAGAAGTCGCCGCTCCCGTCCGCGAGGTTGAGCGGGATCCCGTCCTGCAGCAGCTCCAGCCCGCGCAGGTGGAAGGCGCGGGCGATGCCCGAGCCGCGGACCGACAGGCGCAGCTCCTGCCCGTAGCGCTCCTGAACGTAGACGCCGGGCACTTCCTTGAGCACGTCGCGGAGCGTGTTGGTGTAGCGATCCTGGAGCGCCGCGGCGTCGACGAAGGCCACGGAGCCGACGGTCCCCGCGAGGGTGGCCCTCTGGCGGTCGACGCTTGGCACCGTGAGCGAGCCGCGGGTCTCGTTCGACGGCGCGTCCGTGGCGGCGCCGACGACGCTGAGTTCGGACAGCGTGACCGAGGCGGCGGACGGTGTCGGGGTCTGCGCTGCGGCCGGCGTCGCGCAGGTGAACAGCAGGAGCGCGGCGCGTCGGCCGGCCCGGAACTGGCGGGGCATGGGGCGGAATCCGTGTCTGGCGATCGGGGAGGGCGCGGCGATCGGTCAGACGACGGGTGGGGCGCGGGCTCCGAGACCGGGACGCGGGGGCGCCCGCGGGAGGGCGACGCGTCGCGGCCGCGGGCCGGCGGTCGCCGCAGAGCGGGCGACCGGGATGGCGGTGACGGTCGACGGCGCCGGAAGGGTGGCCGGGCCGGCCGCGTGACAGGCGACGCAGCAATCCCCGCCGTGATGGGCCGGCAGGTGCTTGCCGGCCGGTGCCGGATCGGTCTGGCCATCATCGGCGAGGCAGAGGATGTGGGTGGGCCCCGCGGCGGCGGACGCCAGACCGCCGAGGATGCCCTGCAGCGACAGGGCGTAGAGGGCGAGGAATGCCACGATCCGGGCGAGCGCGCGCGCCGACCGCGCGCGGGCGACCCGAAGGTCCGCGCGGCCGCGACGGCCGGGCGCCGCGGCGGCCCGGCCTCGTGGATCTGCTCGCGTCACGGCGGTCGCCCGGCGGCCGATGCTCCGTCCGGGCGGCTAGTGCTGGTGCTGGTGCTGGCCGCCCGGCGCGCCCGCGCCGATCGGCGCCACCGTGAAGGTCACCGGCACGGCGCCGGCCCGCTGGAAGGTGAGCGTCCCCGCGACGGTCTCGCCCGCCTTCGGCGCGCCGGTCAGGTCCTCGAACATGAGGTGGTAGCCGCCGGGCTTCAGCTCCACGGTCTCGCCGGGCTTGATGGTCAGGCCGCCCGTGACCGGCGCCATCTTCATGACGCCGCCCTCCATCGACATGGAGTGGATGTCGCTGCTCTTGGCGAACGGCACCGTCGCGCCCGTGAGCGTGTCCGGCGCGCTCCCCGTGTTGGTGATGCGCACGTACCCGCCGGCGACCTTGGCGCCGTTCGGCGTGGCGCGCAGCCACGGCGTCTCGATCGTCAGGTCACCGGCCTTCACGGTCGCCGCGGCCGCGGCCGCCTGGGCGACCTGAACGATCCGGAAGGACGGAGCGGCCGCCTTCAGGTCGTGGGCGTCCTGACCGGCCTTGGGGATCTCCGACCAGGAATAGCTGCCCTCCGCGCAATCCTGCTGGACCGGGACGTAGACAGTCGCGCCGGGCTCGAACGTGCCGGCGACCTGCGCCAGGAAGGTGAACTCGTCGACCTGGTCGTCCGGCAGGGAGCCGCCGCTCCAGGTGATCGCCGTCACGCCCTCCGAGGCCGTGCCGTGGTGGGTCGCGTAGGTCTTGGCGTAGGGGCCGCGCGTCGTCGCGAGGGTCCAGCCGGGCTTCGGCATCGGCTTGGCGCCGACGAGGCCCTCCGGGATGGTGACGCTGACGCGGGTGGTCGGCTTGCCGTTGCAGCCGTGCATGATCTGGACGACGCCGCGATACGGGGCGCCGGGGGCGGCCTGCTTGCGTTCCAGCACCGCGTGGGCCTGCGCCGCGGAAGCGAGCAGCCCGAGGCCGAGGGCGGCCGAGACAAGGGTCTTCATGGGAGTACATCCGTCCTGAGAGATCCGAGAGGTGGTGATCGCTCAGGCGGTCGGCGGCCCCCTCGGGGACGCGATGGTGCCGGGCGGCGCGCGGGCGCCGACACTTCGGGTGAGGGGCCAGGCCGGGTGGCGGTTCACGGCCACGGCCCACCGGACGCCGATGGCGGCCGGTCGCGGCGGGAGCGCCGGCCCGGTGACCTGGGCCGCCGTGCAGCAATCGCCGTGGCCGTGGGGGACGGGCGCGCCCGGTACGGCGGGTCCGTCGGAATGCTGCGCGCAGAGACCGTCGGTCGTCGTCGGCAAGGGCATCAAGCCGCCGAGAAAGGCCTGGAGAAGCAGGGCGTAGAGCGCCAGAACGGCGATCACGGCCCGCAGGGCCGGCCCGACACCTCGATCCGAAAGGGCCTCGCCCGAATCCATGCTGCTCCCGCGCGCCATCCGAACCGGACCGCTATGGCATCCCTGCCACACCGGCGCGCCGATGGCTGTTGCCAGGGTGCCGCACCGAAACGCAGCGTGCGCTGGCGCACGGCGACGCCACATTCCGGCCCCTTCGATAGGGAGTCTTAACGCCATCCCGACACCGTGGCGGCAGAGACAATCCGCTCCCGTCACGACCTGACGAACCCCGGACCAGAGCCAGCGACCGATGCGCAAGAAGGCACAAAACCGGTTCACCGCGATCCTCAGCGTTGCCGCTCTCGGCGCGCTCGGCTTCGGCGGCGCCCAAGCCCGCGATCAGGGCAACTATGCCCAGGCCGAGTGGGCGCAGGACTACGCCTCGCCCGCCGGCATGCAGGTGCAGCGCGAGACGGTGCCGATCCTCTCGCCCCAGACCGTGACGTCCACCGACCAGATGGTGGAGCGCTACAAGGACATCGTCGCCCGCGGCGGCTGGCGGCAGGTTTCCGGCGCCGACCACCTGCGGATCGGCTCGCGCGGCCCGGCCGTGGCGGCCATCCGCCAGCGCCTGATCGTCACCGGTGACCTCGATCCGGCCGCCGGCAGCTCCGGCGTGTACGATTCCTACGTCGCAGCGGGCGTGAAGCGGTTCCAGGCGCGGCACGGCCTCAGCCAGACCGGCGCGATGACCCCCGCCACCCAGCAGGCCATGAACGTGCCGGCCGAGGTGCGCCTGCGCCAGCTCGAGATCAACGTCGTGCGCCTGCGCTCCTACTCGGGCGATCTCGGCCGGCGCTTCGTGATCACCAACATCCCGGCCGCGCTCGTCGAGACGGTCGAGAACGGGCAGGTCGTCACGCTCCACGCCGCCGGCGTTGGTAAGATCGACCGCCAGTCGCCGATCATGAACACCAAGGCGACGCAGATCAATTTCAACCCGACCTGGACGGTCCCGGCTTCCATCGTGAAGAAGGACCTGATCCCGAAGATGCAGAAGGATCCGAACTACCTCACGGACAACAAGATCCGGATCCTGTCGAACGGCTCCGAGGTCTCGCCGAAGTCGGTGAACTGGTTCTCGGACGAGGGTACCCGCTACACCTACCGGCAGGATTCGGGCGCCGACTTCAACTCGATGGGCATCGTCCGCATCAACATCCCGAACCCTTACGGCGTGTTCATGCACGACACGAACACGAAGGGCGTGTTCGGCGACGATTTCCGCTTCATCTCCTCGGGCTGCGTGCGCGTGCAGAACGTGCGCGAGTACATCACGTGGCTGTTGAAGGACACGCCCGGCTGGGACCGTCAGAAGGTCGAGGAGGCGATCGAGAGCGGCAAGCGCATCGACGCCAACATCTCCCAGCCGGTGCCGGTCTACTGGACCTACATCACCGCCTGGTCGACCCCGGACGGCATCGTCCAGTTCCGCGACGACATCTACAAGCGCGACGGCGTGAACGTGCCCTCGACCATCGGCGCGCCGACCCCGGTCGCCAGCGCCGAGCCGATGCCGCAGACCTTCGAGCCCGGCGACGAGGAGTAGTCGCTCCGCGGGCGCCGGCCGCTCCCGGCGACGCCCGCCCGTCGAACCCGATCCGAGGCCCGCCCCTCAGCCGAGGCGCGGGCCTCGCGCGTTCGGGGCCGACCCTGTCATCCGGAGGTCAAACGCGTCTGCTTGGCCGCAGGGGCTGCGTCCCGGATGCCGGTTGCCGGCCACGGGACGACGCGCCGCGAAGCCGTGCAGGAGCCGTCCATGTCGCGCGACACCCAACGCGGAAGCCTGACCCGCCGGAGCACCGTGGCGGGCGTCGCCGCCCTCAGCCTCGTCGCGGGCCGGGCCGGCGCGCAGGAGGCCGCGGAGGCCACCGGGATCGTCTCCGCGCGCGACGCGGCCGGCGGGGAGCCGGTCCCGCTGCGGGGCGTGCTGGTGTCCAACGGTCGCGAGATCGCCCGGACCGACGACCGGGGCCGCTACCGCCTGCCGATGCCGGGCGACGGCGCGGTCTTCGTCATCAAGCCACCGGGCTACGCCCTGCCGCGCGACGCCGACAACGTGCCGCGCCACTCCTACATCCACCAGCCCGGCGGCACGCCCGCCGAGCTGGGTCTGCGCTATCGCGGGCTCGCGCCCACCGGACCGCTCCCGGCCTCGATCGACTTCACCCTGACCCGCGCGGACGAGCCGGACGATTTCGACGTCGTGCTGTTCACCGATCCCCAGCCCGAGAGCCGGTTCGAACTGGACCACGTGCGGGACACCGCGGTCGCCCGCGCCATGGCGATCCCGGCGGCGTTCGGTCTGACCACCGGCGACGTGCTGTTCGACGATCTCTCGCTCTACGGTCGCTCCAACCGGATCGTCGGGCGGATCGGCCTGCCCTGGTACAGCCTGCCGGGCAACCACGACCTCAACATGCAGGCGCCGGACGCGCGCTACAGCCGCGAGACCTGGAAGCGGGTATTCGGCGCGCCGACCTACGCGTTCCGGCACGGCCGGGCGTGGTTCGTGATGCTCGACAACGTCGAGTGGCTGGGGCCGCCGGTGCCGGTCGGCGCCAACACCTACCGGGGCCGGATCGGTGAGCGCGGCCTGGCCTTCCTGCGCAACCTCCTGGCCGAGATCCCGCGGGACGACCTGATCGTGCTGGCCATGCACATCCCCCTGCACACCGAAACCGGCCCCGAAGAGCCCCGCACTCACACCACCGACCGCGCCGCGCTCCTCGAGCTGCTCGCCGGCCGCAAGGTGCTGAGCCTCGCCGGCCACACCCACACGACCGAGCACCACTACCTCGCCGACGGGCACCACCATCACGTGCTCACCGCCGTCTCGGGCTCGTGGTGGAGCGGTCCCGACACCCGCACGGGCATCCCCTCGGCCGACAGCCGCGACGGCACGCCGAACGGGTTCCACGTCCTGTCGATCCGCGGCACCGACTACACGACGCGCTACGTCGCCGCGCAGGGTCAGCCGGACGAGACCATGCGGATCCTGTTCGAGAGCGAGCTGCGGGCCGGCGCGCCCGAGGTGGTGCGCTGGACCCGGCCCGTGCAGGGGCTCCGGCCGCCGGTGCCGCAGGACGCGCTCGCCGACACGACCCTGGTGGTCAACGTGTTCGACGGCGGCCCGCGCACGCAGCTCGCGTTCCGGGTCGGCGACGCGCCGCCCCGGCCGATGGCGCGCACCCGCCGCCTCGACCCGTTCGTCACCGAGCTCTACGAGCGCTACCCGGAGACCAAGAAGAGCTGGGTGAAGGCGATGCCCTCGACCCATATCTGGACGGCACGGCTTCCGGACGACCTCGCCCCGGGCGGCCACCGCGTGACCGTGGAGGGCACGGACGAGTACGGCCGCCCGATCCGCGGCTTCGCGGTGTTGGAGGTCACCGGCGAGCGCGGCCGCGGCTGAGCGCGGGCGCCGGCCGTCCGGCGCCCCCGCGGGTCACGCCGCCAGCTGGCGGGCGCCGTGGCCGCCCTCCTGGATCTCCTCGACGATCTTCGCGCAGAAGGCGTCGAGGTCGCCAGGGTTGCGGCTCGTGACGATGCCGTGATCGGTCACGACTTCCTCGTCGTGCCAGCGGCCGCCGGCGTTGATCACGTCGGTCCGGATCGAGCTGAATGAGGTCAGATCGCGGCCCTTGGCCGCGCCGGTCTCGATGAGCAGCCACGGGGCGTGGCAGATCGCGGCCACGACCTTGCCGGACGTGAGGAAGCTCTTGATCAGGGCGAGCGCCCGGGGCTCGAGCCGGAGCTTGTCCGGGTTGATCTGGCCGCCCGGGAGGACGAGGGCATCGTAGGATGCGGGGTCGACCTGCTCCAAGTCGGTGTCGACCGCGACCGCCTTGCCCCAGTCGGTCTTGTCCCAGCCGCGGATCGTGCCCTTGCTCTGGCGCGACTGCGGGGCGGCGACGGTCACCGCGGCGCCGGCCTGGGCCAGCTTCGCCTGCGGGACGGTCAGCTCGCTCTCCTCGAAACCGTCGGTGGCGAGGATCAGGATCTTGGCTTGGCGGATGTCGGGCATGGCGGGGCTCCGGTTCGGGGATCAGCCCGGCTAACGGAGGGTCGCCCCGCCCGTTCCCGCCACCCTCGGCCGCCCGATTGCGTCCGGAAACGGACGCCGGACCGGCGATCGGAACCCCCGCGAGGGCGGCCCGTTGGTCCCCATCCCAACCACCAGGAGTCGCGTCATGGCCAATCCCGGCCTTCCCGAGCCCACGCCCGGCGACCTGCCGCCGCCCCCGCCGACGCCCGAAGAGGAGCCCGATATCGGCCCGACCGGCCCGCGCACGCCGTACCCGGTCAACGATCCGGGGATCGGTGAGCCCGGCGGTCCGGGCTCCGAGCCGGACATCTTCCCCGGCACGCCGACGGATCCCGGCACGCGCATGTGATTGTGGTCGCGCCCGTGACGGCGACGCGCCCGGCGGTCAGTGGCCGCCGTGCGAGGTCCGCACGTCGCGTGGGGCATTGAGGATCTCGGAGAGGCTCGTCACGACGTGGCGGGCCTCCTCGTCCGTCAGGCGGAGCTGGAACGGCGGCAGAGCGCCGGCCTGCAGGGCCACCACCGCCTGGCCCTCGTCGTCGGTGCCGATCTCGATCGCCGACGACGTCACGTCGAGCATGGCGACCTCCTCGTCGCCCATCTCGTCGGCCATGTCGGGCTCGTCGGTGTCGTCGATCGCCGTGAGGAGTTGCCCGACGGCGCGCACCAACGCTCGGGCGGCGCGGGCATCCATCACGACCGCCGTCGCCTGATCGTCCTTCTGGAAGGAGAGCTGGATGTTCGCACCGTCCAGCGAGACCGAGATGCCTGCCATGTATCGTCCAGAGCCACGCGCCTTAACTGCTTGAGCGCATTCCGTATATGCATCGTGAATGCCCGGAATCACAGGGGGCGGTGCCGCTCGGCCGCCTCCCGATCCCGGACTGCGACGCAGATGATACGCCGCCCATGCCTTGTTGCGGCCGCAGCCTGCGCCTAAATACGTCCTCGGGGGGCTAACCCACCGAGGCTGACGCTGTTCAAGGTTCAGCGACTCGCGCCCCGCCGCACTGGCCAAATCCAGAAAGACCGTGGTGCATCACGCGGCCCTCGTGCCGCGCGGATGGCCTATGGACCAATGAGGTACACTACGTGAATACCGGCACTGTGAAGTGGTTCAATGAGACCAAGGGCTACGGTTTCATCCAGCCCGACGACGGCGGCAAGGACGTGTTCGTCCACATCTCGGCCGTCGAGCGCGCCGGAATGCGCAACCTGATCGAAGGCCAGCGGATCACTTACGAGATCCTCACGGACAAGCGCAGCGGCAAGGACGCCGCCGGTAACCTGCAGGCGGCCTGACCGTCGCGGGTTCTGAAGCGGCTCCTGCGGCTCTCGGCGCACCAGTGCGTGCGAACGGAAGTCGCGGGGGGGCGCCTGAAGTGACCGCCAGACGCGGTTCCCCCTTCCGACGCTGCCGTCCCGGGCGAGACCGCCTGGGTTGGGTCGCGTCGGAGGCAATATCCCAGAAACGACGCCGGGCGCAGCCAACGTCCGGTCCAGAAAAGAAAAGACATTGATGTTATTCGAGTACACACGGCGCCGCGGCGTCCGTTCCCCCGTCACCGATGCCCCGACCTTCCGGGTGGGCAAGCTGGCGCGGGCCAAGACCGCGGATCAGACTGGGGCCGATCTCAGCGACCTGATCGACCGGTCCTACAACTACCACTCCCCGCGTGAACTGCACTGGCATCTCGCCGAGCGTCTCGGGCTCGCGCCCACCGCGGTGAGGATCCGCGAGACCGCGACGGCCTGAGGCCGCCCGCAGGTCTCCGCGGCATCGTTGAGGCCTCGGCCTCAGCGTTCCCAGGCGGCGAGCACCGGGTCGCGCAGACCCACCGGTGCGGCGAGCAACTCGCCGTGCACCGGGTCGGCGCGATTGTACGGGGTCGCCGCACCGGAGAAATCGCAGACCACGCCGCCCGCCTCGCGAAGAACGAGGTCGGCGGCGGCCAAGTCCCAGTCGCGGGCATTGCCCGAGATCATCCCGATATCGACCGTCCCGTCCGCAACGCGGGCGAGCCGCAGGGCGAGGGACGGGATCCGCGCGATCACCTCGAAATCCGGGTCGGCTCCGGCGCCCCGGGTCAGGCGGTCGAGCATCGGCTTCGGGCCGGTGATGCGGGCGCCCGTCAGGCTCTGCCTGGGATCGACGCGGATCGCCTCGCCGTTCCGCGTCGCGCCGCGCCCGCGCACGGCCTCGTAATCCGCGTCGCCCACCGGCGCGTGGACGAAGCCGATCAGCGGCTCCCCGCCTGACAGCAGCGCCACCGCGATCGACCAGTCCGGATGGCCCGACAGGAACGCCCGCGTCCCGTCGATCGGATCGACGATCCACACGAGGTCGTGGCCGAGGCGGGCGGGGTCGTCTGCCGTCTCTTCCGAGAGCCACGCGGCCCGCGGCACGAGGGCGCTCAGGCGCACCTTCAGGAAGGCATCGACCGCGACGTCCGCCTCGGTCACCGGCGAGCCGCCGGCCTTCGACCAGATGCGCGCCGAGGTCTGGCCGCCGAACCGAAAGAACGGCCGGGCGATGTCGGCGGCCTCGCGCATCACGGCGCGCAGTTCCGGCATCAGGGCGGATACGGCATCGTCGGTGAGAGGCTCGGGCATCGCGCTCCGCGTGGAATCCGTGCGGCCCGCGAGGGCCTCGCCGTCCCGCCCGTCCGGCGACGCGGACGTCCGGGCCCGCCTGGGCTCACCCGCTCGGGCTGAGAAGACCCGGCGCGGAGGATCGCGCGCCCGGTCGCCCCGTTGTACGGCGCCTCCCGCAGCGCCACAAGGATGCCGGTTGATCGATCGATAACGATCGATCTGCGCAAGGAAATGTTGAGCATTCAAGGAAGCATTGAGCATTCCGCAAATGACAGCGCTGTCCAGATTCGCTTAACGACGGCTCTTAAGCGGTGCGGAGGAGTTCGGGTGCGATTTTGCTTGGCATAACGGACGGCCCGACAGCGGCCGCCACTTGCTCCAGGGACTCGGACCGATGAACACTTCCCCGGCCACGGACAAAAGCCACGCAGGACACCCGATGCACGGTGCCGACACCGCGCCCCGTTTCGTCGCTTCGCCGCTCCCGGTGATCGGCCGCGCCTCCGGGGCGCGCCGGGCCGTCGGGATCGCGCTCGCTTACGCCGCCGAGGACGCGGAGATCGTGGGCGCCGACCGGTTCAGCCTGATCCTGGTCGATGACGAGGGGGACGTGCTGCAGCGCCTCGGCAGCTTCGAGGAGGACGACGTCGTCGCCGTGTGGCGCGATATCGCGGCGCGGACGGGCCTCGTGCGGATGATCGTCCGCGAGGACGGCCTCCTCGTCCCGGTTTCCCAGCAGGTCGGCCGGCTGATTCTCGGTCAGGTCCGCATCCGCCGCCGCCATGCCGGTCTCGGCCGCCGCCGCCCGCGCTTCCTGGCCCGCCGCAAGACCGGCCGGCTTCCGGCGCGCCCGCAGATCTTCCGCGGCGAGAACGAGATCATCGCCCGCACCTGACGGCGCCGGGCGCGCCTAGAACAGGTTGCGCAGCAGCGCGTCGGCGGTGAGGCCGACGAACAGGATCAGGCCCGCATCCCGGTTCGACCGGAACAGCGTGAGAGCCCCGCGCCCGTCGCGTTCTCGCAGCGACAGGACCTGCCAGGCGAGGTGCCCGGCGAAGGCGGCGACCCCGAGATACCCGACGAGCCCCGCTCCGGCGCCGCGCGCCGCCAGCATCACGAACAGCGCCGCCAGCGCGTAGCACAGCCCGACGGCGAGCCGCACGTGCCGGCCGAACAGGCGGGCCGAGGAGCGGATCCCCGCGATCTCGTCGTCCTCGATATCCTGCACCGCGTAGATCGTGTCGTAGCCGATCACCCAGCACAGGGCGCCCGCGTAGAGCAGGAGTGCCGGCGGGTCGAGGCGGGCGAACACGGCGGCCCAGCCCATCAGCGCCCCCCAGGCGAAGGCCAGGCCCAAGATCGCCTGCGGCATCGGCATGACCCGTTTCATGAACGGGTAGATCGCCACCGGCAGGAGCGAGCAGAGGCCGATGATCACCGCCTCCGCGTTGAACTGCAGCAGGACGGCCAGCCCGATCAGGGCCTGGATCACCAGGAACAGGGCCGCGTGGCGCGGCCGCACCTGCCCGGAGGGCAGGGGGCGCAGGCGCGTGCGCTCGACCTGCGCGTCGAGGTCGCGGTCGGCGATGTCGTTGTAGGTCGAGCCCGCCCCGCGCATCGCCACCGCGCCGATCAGGAACAGGAGGCAGTGCCAGGGATCCGGAAAGGCCTGATCCGCGGCGATCGCCGCCAGGGCGGCCGACCACCAGCAGGGCAGGAGGAGTAGCCACCAGCCGATCGGCCGGTCGATCCGGGCCAAGCGCAGGTACGGGCGCCAGGGTCGGGGCGCCCGCCGGTCGACCCAGTGCCCGGAGACGGCATCGGCCGGCCGCCCGTCGTCAAACACCGTGCCGTTCATCGGTCGGATCTCCGGTCGTCCCGCACGTGAATCCCCCGCCGCTGCAGAGGGGGGACCCGCGCCGGATCCGTGATCCTCTCAGACGATCTCAGAGAGCGCCCTGCGGCAGCTTGAAGCTTCCGGTCAAGCCCGGGCCGCCGAGCAGCCCGCCGCCGCCGCCACCGGCCTGCGCCTGGGCCTGGGCGCGAGCCTGCGCCTCCATCTTGGTCGCCTGGGCGGCGACGCTGCAGATCTTGGTGCGGATGCCGCTGACCTTCACGTGGTCGGCCTTGAAGCCCTCGGCGAAGGAATCCGGGATCGAGCACCACTCCTTGTTGGCAGCGATCCACTTGATGCCCTCGGCGCCGTTGGCCTGGAGCTTCCCGAACAGGGCGCAGGCCTCCTGCGGGGTCATCTTCTTCTTGGACTGCGACGCCGCGTTGGCGCGGCCGACCAGGGCCTTGCGCTCGGCCAGGGTATTCTGGATGGCGCCGCATTCCGGTGCCGCGCTCTGCGCGAACGCCGCGGTGCCGAACAGGACGGTGCCGACCAGCACCGCCGCCCCCAGCTTCAGACTCCCCTTCGCCATTCCGCGACTCCCTCGACGCCCCTGCCGACTCCGCAAGCGGCCGGCTCTCTTCCGTTCCCTTGGGTTCGCCATAGGATTGTGGCGTCAATCGAGCGGCAAACCGGCTGCGCCATGCATCGGTGGACTGGCTGCGGAAAACCGGGGCCCGTAACCATTCGGCAACACTTTCGGTCGCGCACCCCGCGTTGACAGGTCGGCCGGCCCGCGCGACCACGCCGCCATGCCGGCCTACGACTTCACCGCTCCGCGCCTCCACGTCGCGGCCGATCTCGCCGCGGGGGTGATTCTGCCCCTCGACCGGGCCCAGGCCAACTACTTGCTCAACGTGCTGCGCCGCGGGCCGGACGATCCGGTCCTGGTCTTCAACGGGCGCGACGGCGAGTGGCGCGCGCATCTGGTCCAGACCGGTCGCAAGGGTGCCGACCTGCACGTCGCCGCGCAGACGCGCCCGCAGACCGGGCGCGCCGACCTGCACTACCTGTTCGCCCCGCTGAAGAGCGCCCGCCTCGACTACCTCGCGCAGAAGGCGGTGGAGATGGGGGCCGGGACGATCCGTCCGGTCATCACCCGGTTCACGCAGGGCGACCGCGTCAACATGGACCGGCTGCGGGCCAACGCCGTCGAGGCCGCCGAGCAGTGCGGGATCCTGGCGATTCCCGAGTGTCCCGAGCCCGAGCGCCTCCCGGCCGCGCTCGCGGGCCTCGCGCCCGGGCGCCTCGTGGTCTTCTGCGACGAGGACGCGCCCGTGCGCGACCCCGTCGCGGCCCTGCGGGCGGCCGGCGACCCGCTGACGCCGCCCCCGCTCGCCGTGCTGGTCGGCCCCGAGGGCGGCTTCTCGGAGGATGAGCGGGTACTGATTCGGGCGCGGCCGAACACCGTGGCGCTCTCCCTCGGGCCGCGCATCCTGCGGGCCGACACCGCCGCCGTCGCCGTGCTGACCCTGGTGCAGGCGGTGCTCGGCGACGCGCGCTGACGGCACGCCGATCCGATCCATGTGTGCCCGCGCACATGGAAGGACCGCGGCGGCCGATTGTTTCGCCGGATCAGACGTGAAGCGGCGCGCCGGTCGAGGCCGCCGCGTTGTGGGTTCACGGCGGCTCGATTATGTCCCGGATCGGACGCCGCCTGCGCCGCGTGCTCATCGGGGTCGGGGGCGGGTGTCCGCCCGGATCCCGCTCGCGAGAGCGGGTTTGTACCGGGTGGATCCGCCGAAGCAGTTCGGCGCGCCCGTTCCCAGGCACTGGTCAGACGCACGGGCAGGCAGCGCATGGCGCGCGACAGCAACGACATTACGCCGCTCACCACGCGCGCCGAACTGATCGAATGGTTCGCGGCGGGCGAGAAACCGCGCGCGCGCTTCGCGATCGGCACCGAGCACGAGAAGATCCCGTTCTACCGCGAGACCCGGACGCCGGTGCCCTACGAGGGGGACCGCGGCATCCGGGCGCTCCTGGAGGGTCTGGCGCGCGAGACCGGCTGGGAGCCGATCCTCGATCTCGGCAACATCATCGGCCTGTCGGCGGAGGCGGGCGGCGCGATCTCGATCGAGCCCGGCGGCCAGTTCGAGCTGTCCGGCGCGGCGCTTCCCGACGTGCACGCCACGGCGGCGGAACTCGCCACGCACCTCGCCGCCACGAAGCGGGTGGCCGATCCCCTGGGCATCGGCTTCCTGACGCTGGGCATGAGTCCGAGATGGCGCCGGGACGAGACCCCGGTCATGCCCAAGAGCCGGTACCGGATCATGGCCGGCTACATGCCGAAGGTCGGGTCCCTCGGCCTCGACATGATGCTGCGCACCGCCACCGTGCAGGTGAATCTCGACTTCGCCTCCGAGGCCGACATGGTCCGCAAGATGCGCGCGTCCCTGGCGCTGCAGCCGGTCGCGACCGCGCTCTTCGCCAACTCGCCCTTCACCGATGGCCGGCCGAACGGCTTCCTGTCGCGGCGGTCGGAGATCTGGCGCGACACGGATGCCCACCGGACCGGAATGCTGCCCTTCGCCTTCGACGCGGGGTTCGGCTACGAGGCCTATGTCGACTGGCTGCTCGACATGCCGATGTACTTCGTCAAGCGCGGCGACATCTACCACGACGTGTCGGGCGCCTCGTTCCGCGACCTGATGGCCGGCAAGCTCCCGCAGATGCCCGGCGAGTTCGCCACGGTCTCGGACTGGGCCAACCACGCCTCCACGGCCTTCCCGGAGGTGCGGCTCAAGCGCTTCCTGGAGATGCGCGGCGCCGATGTCGGCGACCCCGGCATGATCGCCGCCCAGGCGGCCTTCTGGGCGGGGCTCCTCTACGACGAGTCGGCCCTCGACGCCGCCCTCGACCTCGTGAAGGGGTGGAGCCCCGCCAACCGCGAGGCCGCGCGGGCCACGGCGCCGCGTCTGGGCCTCGCGACCCCGGTGGCCAAAACCACGCTCGGGGCCGTCGCCGCCGAGGCCCTGGCGATCGCCCGGGCGGGCCTCCGGGCGCGCGGCCGGCGCGACGCCGAGGGCCGGGACGAGGTGATCTACCTGCAGCCGCTCGAGGCCATCGTCGCGGCCGGACGCACGCGGGCCGAGGATCTCCTTGCCGACTACGAGGGGCGCTGGGGCGCCTGCGTGCGCCCGGCCTTCACCGAATGCGTCTTCTAGCGACGGCCTGAACGACCCTCGCGGCCCGCGCGAATCGCCGTTGGAACGTGCTAATGGAACGTTCCGACAAAGCGCAGCGCTCTGGGAGAGGCCGCATCATGACCCGCATCATCGCCGCAATCCTCGCCGGGCTGGGGGCCGTGCCGGCGAGCCTCGGGACGGGGCAGGCCGCCGACCTGGCGCCGTTCCAGGGCCCGGCACCGACACCCGGTCACTGGCCCCCTGGAGCCGGCGGCCGCATCGCCGGCACCGTCGCCGCGCGCGTCCGGCCGGAGTACAGCTATTACGGCGAGTACGGCTATCCCGCGCCGTTCGGCTACGGCTACGCCTACGCGCCCGTCCCGAGCCGCGGCTTCGAGTACGGCTATCACGGCCCCCGCTACGTGTGGACGGCGCCGGACAGCTATTCCGGACCCGCCTTCGGCTATCACGAGTGGTGAGGGCGCCGCTGGCGCCGCGGCGCGGCGGTGCCTATGACGCGCTGGGGCCGGCATCCGCGCCGGTTCGGGAGCTTCCGGTGTGCGAGACCAGGATCCGGACTGCGTCGACCTCGACCTGAGCGGGCTGAAATGTCCGCTCCCGGTTCTGCGTACCCGGAAGGCGCTGCGTGGCCTCACCGCCGGCCGGACGCTCGTGGTGACCTGTACCGACCCTCTGGCCGCCCTCGACATCCCGAACCTCGTGCGCGAGGAGGGCGCCCGCCTCGACGCCGCCGAACCGCTCGAAGGGCCGCCCGCCGGGCGCCTGCGCTTCCGCATCACCGCGTCCGCAAGGCCGCCGCATTCCTGAACGATCCGTCGGGCTTCAGGAGCGAGGTGAGATCGGAATGGCACCACGGATCGGGGGCGTGCGCCTCGTACATGACGGTTGGGCGCGCTACCTCGTCGCCGAGGTGATGCAGGAGGACGGGAGCCGCATCACGCGGGAGATGGAGGATCACGGCCGGGCCGTCGCGGTGCTCCCCTACGATCCGGACCGGCGGGTCGCCACGCTCGTCTCGCAGTTCCGGGCGCCGGTCCTGTACTCGGGCGGGCCGCCGAGCCACGTCGAGGTGCCGGCCGGACTCCTCGACGAGGGCGCCTCCGAGGACGAGGCGCGGCGCGAGGCGATGGAGGAGACGGGCCTGCGCCTGAGCGCCCTCGACTTCGTCGCCAGCGCCTGGTCGATGCCGGGGATCTCCACCGAGCGGATGGACCTGTTCCTCGCCGCCTATGGCGAGTCCGACCGGACCGGCACCGGCGGCGGCCTCGCCGCGGAGAGTGAGGCCGTGGCGGTCCACGAGATCCCGCTGTCGGAACTGGCCGCCATGGGCCGCCGCGGGGCGATCACCGACATGAAGTCGCTGACGCTGCTCTTCGCGCTCCAATTGCGGCGGCCGGACCTGTTCGCAGAGCGCCGCTGAGGTCAGCCGGCGCGCCGCCGGAACTGGTCCCGCACGGCGAGGCCGACGAAGCGCCAGGACTTGATGAAGTAGCGCCGGAACAGCCGGCGCGGCGCCTGCAGGAACCGGTAGATCCACTCGAGGCCGAGGCGCTGCATCAGCCTCGGCGCGCGCGGCAGGAACCCGGCGGCGACGTTGAGGGCGTCGCCGACGCAGAAGACCACCGGCTCGCCGAGCGTCTGGCCGTGGCGATCCACCCAGATCTCGGACTTGGGCGCGCCGACGCCCATCACCAGCAGCGTCGTCCCGTGGGCGTGGATCCGCTCGGCCAGGGCGCGGCTGTAGGCCGCGTCGTGCTCGAAGCCGAAGGGCGGCACGGCGCTCGCCACGGCGCCGGGCGGCAAGCCCGCCGCCTGCAGCCGGATCGCCAGCGCGTCCGCCGCGTCCTGGCGGGCGGAGACGAAGAAGACCCGCTGCGCGAAGGCCGGCGGATCGGCCAGTATGCAGCCCAAGAGGTCGTGGCCGGTGATCCGGTGCACGGGCTGGCCGCACGCCTTCCGGGCCAGCCAGACCAGCGGCATCCCGTCCAGGGTCCTGGCCGCGGCGCCCGCGTAGGCCTCGCGGAACGGCGCGTTCTCGCTGAGCTGGACGATATGATCGACGTTCGCCGTGACGATCATCCGCGGGCGGCCGTCTCGCCGGGCCGCGACGGCGGCCACGAGGGCCGCGGCGGGACCGGTGTGGAACCGGTGTCCGAAGAGTTCGACGGTCGCGCCCGTCTGCGGCGATCCGGACGCCGCGGAGGCCGGGGCGCTCACCGTGTGTGCCTCTCCGAGGACCGGATCCATAGAGCCCAGGTAGAGGCTGACCTCACCGATGTCACGCATCGGCGGCCCGGAAGCTCGCGGCCGGCCGGGTGGCGGCGCGCAGGTTGCGGCGCCGGTCGCTGTCGGCGCCCAGCATCAGGGCGATGCCACCGCCGAGCAGCAGGCCGAGGACCAGCGCCACCGGCAGAACGATCTTGGGCGAGGGCGGGAAGGTCCGCTGGCGCGCCGGCACCGCGGCCGAGATGATCCGGACGTTGGTGGTGTTCAGCCGCTCCTGCTCGCTCGCCTCGCGGGCGCGCTTCAGGTAGGCCTCGTAGATGCCGCGGCGGGCGTCGAGGGTCCGCTCCAGCTCGCGCAGGCCGACATAGGCCCGGTCGCTGGACGCGGTCTCGTTCTTCACGCGGTCGAGATTGGCCCGGATCGCCGCCTCGCTCGCGGCGGCGCGGTCGTAATCCTTCTGGGTCGTCTCGATGATCCGCTCCTTCTCGCGCTGGATCAGGCGCTGCAGGTCGCGCTGCTGGGCGTACTGCTCGGCCATCGCCGGGTGGCGCTCGCCGAGGCGCGTGGCGAGTTCCGCGGTGTTGCGGGACAGCGTGGCGTACTGCTGCCGCAGGGCCTGCATCTCCAGGCTCTGCAGCATCTCCGGCAGGGCGGTGCTGGGATCCGACGAGCGCATCCGGCGCGCCTGATCGAGGCGCGACTTGGCCTCCGCGGTCTTGATGGAGGCGGTGACGAGCTGCTGGTTCAGGTCGCCGAGCTGCTGGTCGGTGAGCAGGCGGCCGCTGGCCGCCACGAGCTTGTGGTCCTCGCGGTAGCGCACCACGGCGCTCTCGGCCTGCTCGACGTCGCGCTTGAGGCTGTTGAGCCGCCCCGCCAGGGCGTCCGAGGCGCGCCGCGCGGTCTCGGTCCGGGCCGCGGCCTCCTCGGTGAAGTAGGCGTCGCCGACGGCGTTGGCGATGCGGGCGGCCTTCTCGGGATCGCGGGACTGCACCGAGACGTCGATCACGAAGGTCCGCTCGGCCCGCCGGACGGTGAGCCGGTTCTGCAGCGTGTCGAGGGCGGTGATGACCGGGTCGCGGCTCGCCGGCGGGGGCAGCATGCCGAGCGCGCCCTTGATCCAGGTCAGGGTCGGGTTGTTGCCGTCGGGCAGGACGAACTCGTCGTCCTGATCGAGGTGGAGCTTGGCGATCACCCGGCGCAGGACGCTGTCCGACTGGATCACCCGCACCTGGCTCTCGGCGATCGACACGCCGCTGTCGGCCTGGGGCTGGCGCGCGTTCACGTCGTTCTCGACGACGCGCAGGTCGCTCGGATCGACCAGGACCTGGATGCTCGACGTGTAGCGCGGCGGGATCAGGCCGAGGAGCGCCACCGCCACCGCGACCATGAACAGGCCGCCCAGCACGATGAAGCCGCTGCCGCGCCACAGGCGTCGCAGGATCACGCGGCTGTCTGTCGGCGGCGCGACCTGCGGCAGCACCATCCGCACGGGCTGTTCGCCGCTCATCCGTGTCGAGAAGTCGAACATACGCCCCGCTCCCTGACCTACCTCGGCGGAGACCGCCGCCCGTCACCAGCCTCGTCGCCCGTTCCCTTTCTGACCAGCTTCGTGCCGATCTGGAACAGGTGCTCGCCCGAGGCGCTGCCTTCTTCGGGAGCCCAGCAATCAACATACCGGACCAGTAGTGTCGCCCCGATGTGGCACTTGCTTCAGGAAGCCGGCCGATATCGCTTACAGATGCAGTCCTAACTGTCACGACAATCGGGCGCGAAAAGTTCCCGATTTGCTGGGGACTACGTAAGCCGCGTCACAGATCGCCTTCGCGTGCGACAATTGACTCCAGCGCATCGTAGGCGGCTGGATCGCCGGCCAGGAAGCGCTGGAAGCGCGTCCCGTCCTCGGCCGCGGTTGCGTTCCAGAGCGCGACGTTGACCCGACTCATCTCGCCGGCGCGGGCCAGGCCACCGTCGCGGATCCAGCCGGCGACGGCGCCCGCGGCGGCGTCGGGCTGCTCCGGCCGGATCAACAGGGCCGACGCGCCCAGCACCTCGCGGAACACCGGGTCGTCCGGCGCCACGACCGGCAGGCCGCCGTGCTGCACCTCCAGCAGCGGCAGGCCGAGCCCCTCCGCCTTGGAGGTGGAGACCAGCACGTGGCACGAGCCCGCGAGGGCGCGCAGCTCGGCGTCGGCGAGGTATCCGTGGCGGTGCAGGAACGGCGGCGGTGCCTCCAGGAAGGCGTGCTGCCCCCAGCCGACCCGGCCGACGAGGTGGAGTTCTGCCGGGATGCCGGCGCGGATCAGCGCCGCCGTGAGCGCGAGGGTCGCCGGATAGTTCTTGCGCGGCTCGATGGTGCCGATGGCCAGGATCCGCAGCGGCCGGCCGGGCGCATAGGCCGCCGGTCCCGGCAGGTCGCCCAAGCCGAAGGCGTCGCGGACGGGGGGCCGCAGCAGCGCGACGCGGGCGCGCTTTGCGCAGAGCGCGCGCACGTCCGCCCCGGTGGTGCGACTGTTGACGAACAGGTTCGGGCACCAGCGCAGGGCCAGGGCGAAGCTGGGGCTCATGTAGAGCCGGCTGCGCAGGCTCAGATCCTCCTTCCGCGTGAGCAGGAAGGTGTCGTGGACGTAGAGCAGGCAGCGCGACGCCGCGACGGCGCAGAGCGGCCCGGGCGGGAAGCCCGGGAACAGGAACAGGGCGTCCCGATCCGTCAGCGCCCGCGCCGGCAGGCCGAGCTGCTGCGCGGCGATCATGCCGGGCAGGGAGCCCGCGGTCACCGGCCGCACCGCGTGCGGGGCGAGCCGGTCCGGGGCGAACAGGTCGAGTGTGACCCGCTCGATCCCCGTCACGTGGGCGCGCAGATGGGTCTGATCGAGGTAGATCCGCCGCCGCGCCGGCGCCGAATGCGCGCCGCCCGCCATGTCGCTACGGGCCGTCACGGGCAGTTCCGGCGCAGCGCGCCGGCGAGATAGAGACAGCGTCGCACGAGGAGCGGCATCCGCCGCCCGAAGACCATCTGCTTGGCCCGCCGCAGCCGGCGCACGAGCGGGCGCGAGACGGCGGGGACGGTGCCGCCCGCGCCCGCCCGCAGGGTCGCCGCGAAGGGGAAGTGCCCGAGCATCTCGGGGGCGAAGCGCGGGCCCGACGCGGCGCTCGGCAGACCCTGGCGCCGGAAGACCGCGTCCAGCGACAGCGCCGCAGTGGCCGGGCTGTAGCGGCTCTCCAGCGCGATGCGCGCGAAGGCGCCGAGCCGTGTGCGGGCCTCGCGGTCGCCGACCAGCGCGGCCAGCGCTTCCGCGAGGGCGCCGGACCGCACCGGCACGAGGCGGCCCGACACGCCGTCGATCACGGCCGAGGTCAGGCCGGAGGTGCGGTAGGCGAGCGTCGGCACCCCGCACAGGCCGGCCTCGATGGGCGTCTGCCCGAGGGTCTCGTGACGGCTGGCGGTGACGTGGAGATCGCAGGCCCCGTACCACGCGGCCAGGAGCGCCTCGTCGGCGATGAGGCCGGGCGCGTACAGGTTCGCGACGCCGAGCCGGGCCGGGTCGTCGAGCCGGCCGATCGCCACCACGCCGACGCCGGGCCCCGCCACGGCCTGGAGCGCGGCCTTGAGGTCGGCGAAGCCCTTGTCGGGCCCGTCGACGATGACCGAGGACACGAGGATCAGGACGTCGTCGGGCGGCAGGCCGAGCGCGCCGCGCAGCGCCGCGCGATCGCCGGGCCGGAACACGGCGGTCGGGAAGGCCAGCCGGACGGGCTCGATCACGCTGCCGGGGGGCGCCAGCTCGCGGGCCCGCGCCAGCGTCCAGTCGGAATTGGCCAGCAGCCAGGGCGCGGAGGACTTCGTCGGTGACCCGGGCGAAGCCCCGGCGAGCACCGCGCGCTTCCGGTCGTGCATCCCGGCGATCCGGCCGGGTGCCAGCTCCGGGTACTCGTCCGGGCCGGGGCAGGCGGCGTCGCAGCCGGACGCGGCGCGCCCGCAGTCGCGGGGGTGGGCGCACCGGCCCGTCAGGGGGAAGAGGTCGTGCAGCACGAGGCCGACCGGCCCGCGCCGCGCCAGGCGGCCGACGACGTCGAGGCTGCGGGTGGCGCCGTGCAGGTTGCCGGCGAGGACGAGATCGGGGGCGGCCGCCGCGATCGCGGCCTCCGCCCGCGGGAAGTCGTCGCTCCACTCCGCGGCCTCGGGGCGGCCGCTCAGCGTCACCTCCGTGATCCGGTGGCCCGCGAGTGTCAGCGCCTCGGCGAGGCGGCGCTGGGCCACGCCCGCGCCCCCTCGGGCGCCCGTCCCGGTCAGCGACACGATCGACAGGCCGGCGGCGGGCGGGGGCGGCGCGGCGCTCAGCCTGTGAAGCAGCACCGGGCGGCCGATCACGCTCCGCCGGTCCGCGGCGATCGTCGACCAGGCGGTGGCGGCGTCGAGCACGCCGTCGGCATCGAGGACCGCGTGGCCCGCGAGGGCGTCCCGCCGCCAGAGGATCCCGCCGCCCGCGGCCTCGGGGCCGTCGAGGCCGCGGACGGCGTCGTCGAACAGGACGCGCAGCCCCGCCACCGCGTCGGCGCCGCTGAGCGCGGCCTCCAGCGCCAGGGCGGTCAGCGCGCCCGGCGCGAGCAGGTCGCCGGCGCGCAGCCAGAGCAGGTGATGTGGATCGGGATCCGCCAGGACCCGCGCCGCGGCCGCGCGGCCGTCCGTCGGGTCCAGCACGTCGTGCCGCAACTCCTGGTAGCCCTGGCGCAGAACCGACGCGACGGTCTCGGCGAGCGCTGGATCCGCGCCGGCCACCGTCACGATGCGGATCCGCGGCCACGGACGCCCGTCGGGCAGAGACCCGGGACGGGCCGGCGCGCGGGCGCCGCGCCCGAACGGCCAGTCGGCGACGCCGTGGGCGGGCGATGACATGTCTGCGGCGTCGGTCACGGCGGCTCTGGCGGCGGCTCGGGTCTCGTGCGGGTCGGCAGAGTGGACGGGAAGGTTGAAGATTGCCTCTCGGAGCGGGCGGCGCCTCAGGCCGCCACGCGGATCCGCGCCGGGCCGGCCTCGATCCGGCCGATCCGGGCGGCCGCCGGGTAGCCCGCCGCCCGGATGCGCGCCAGGATCGCGTCGGCCCGGTCGGCCGAGCAGGTCACCAGCAGCCCGCCCGAGGTCTGCGGGTCGGTCAGGAGATGGCGGCGCCACTCGGGGAAGTCGGCCGGCAGGTCCACCGCCTCGCCGAACGCCGCCCAGTTGCGGTGCGAGGCGCCGGTGACGGCGCCGGCGCGCGCCAGCGCCTCCGCCTGCGGCAGCAGGGGGAGGGCGTCGGCCTCGAGGGCGAGCGTGAGGTCGGCGCCGCGGGCGATCTCCAGGCCGTGCCCCAGGATGCCGAAGCCGGTCACGTCGGTGAGCGCGTGCACGGCGGGGTCGGCGGCCAGGTCGGTCCCGATCCGGTTGAGCAACGTGGTCGTGGCGATGAAGTCGCGGTAGCCGGCCTCGTCGAGGGTCGCCCGCTTGATCGCCGCCGAGTAGACCCCGACCCCGAGGGCCTTGGTGAGCAGGACGGCGTCTCCGGCCATCGCGTCGGCGTTGCGCCGCACCGCCTCGCGGCGGCAGGTTCCGATCACCGCCAGACCGTAGATCGGCTCCGGCGCGTCGATCGAGTGGCCGCCCGCCACCGGGATGCCGGCCTCGGCGCATTGCTCCGCGCCGCCGCGCAGGATCCGCGCGACGACGTCCGGGTCGATCTTGCCCAGCGGCATCCCGAGGATCGCGAGCGCGAACAGCGGCCGGCCACCCATGGCGTAGACGTCCGAGATGGCGTTCGTCGCGGCGATCCGGCCGAAATCGACGGGGTCGTCCACCATCGGGGTGAAGAAGTCCGTGGTGGCGATGACGCAGGTGCCGTCCTCCAGCTCCCACACCGCCGCGTCGTCCGCGGTCTCGTTGCCGACGAGGAGCCGCTCGAACGGGCCCGCCGCCGGCTGCTGGGCGAGGAGCTGGCGCAGCGTGGCCGGGTCGAGCTTGCAACCGCAGCCGCCGCCGTGGGCGAGGCTGGTCAGGCGGGGGGCATCGCTCATCGCTGAACTCCGTTCCGGATTACCAGGGGTCCTGGCGGTGTCAGTAGCGCGTCGTCAGCGCGTTGAGCCAGTCCGGCGAGGCCGCGACCGCCGCGGACTCGACCTGCTTGTCGAGCCCCGTCAGCACCAGCAGGCCGAGCACGACCATCACGGTGCCGAGCGCGGCCTTCGCGGCCCGGCCGGCCGCGGCGAGGCCGCCGCGCCAGCGCAGCAGCGCCTCGCGGGAGACGAAGCCGAGGAGCATCAGCGGGGCCGCGGCGCCGATCCCGAAGGCCAGCATCGTCAGGGCGACGCTCCCGAGATGCTCGCCCCGCGCCGCCATCAGGGAGGCCGCGCCCAGGGTCGGTCCCACGCAGGGACTCCAGGCCGCGCCGAGCAGCAGCCCCACGGCGAACTGGCCGGACAATCCCCCGGCGCCGGCGCCGCCGAAGCGGTCCTCCGCCCAGGCGCCGACCGGGCCGGCCGCCGTGGCGACCCGGGACTGGAGCCGCGGCAGCATCAGAACCACGCCCAGGAGCACCAGGAGCACCGCGCCGACGCGCCGGAACACGTCGCCGTCGAGCCCGATGGTGAAGCCGATCGTCGCGACGAACAGCCCGATGGCCGTGAAGGCGATCGCGAGACCGGCGGCCAGCGCCGCCGGACCGAGGCGGTGCTCGGCCGACGCCGTGCCGAGCACGATGGGGATCAGCGGGAGCACGCAGGGCGAGAGTACCGAGAGCAGGCCGGCCAGGAAGGCGAACCCCACCGTTCCCAGCATGCTCCGTGCCCTCCCGCTGGCGCCTCGCCGGAGGAGGCTTCGACCCTGGCGCGCGGGCCGTCAACGCGCCAGGCGGCCGCGGGCCCGCGGGAACAAGGCGGCCGCGCGCCGATTTCGGCGGCAGGCCGGCGGCGTTGCCGGGCAAGGCGCTCAGGTAAGGCGCTGAGGTAAGGCGGAGCGGACCGGTGACCATCTTCTTCACGGGCGACACGCATTTCGGCGACCCGCGGGCGCTGCGCTTCGATCACCGTCCCTACCCGGATCTCGAGGCCCACGATGCCGGCCTGATCGCGGCCTGGAACGCGACGGTCGCGCCCGGCGACACGGTCTGGCACCTCGGCGATTTCGCCCTCGGGCCGAGCGGCGACCGGATCCGCGCGATCCTCGCCGGATTGAACGGTGAGAAGCACCTGATCGTCGGCAACAACGATGGGTCCGACACGCTGACGGCGCCCGGCTGGGCGTCGGTGCGGCACTACGCGGAAGTCGCCGTCGAGGGGCGGATGGTGGTGCTCTGCCACTACGCGTTCCGCACCTGGAACGGCATGAGCCGGGGCGCTCTCAACCTCCACGGCCACAGCCACGGCAAGCTCAAGCCGATGCCGAAGCAGTACGATGTCGGCGTCGATCCGATGGGTGCGGCCCCCGTGCAACTCTCGGCAATCCTGACCTCCCGCCTGCGCCGGAAGCCGTAATTCGGGGCGGAACTTTCACGTCAGCTTCACTGTTTCAGCGGACAGAGTGGGAGTGGATCTGAGCCGCTCCGAGAAACCCGGCAGGACCGCCCGCGGATCTGCCATCACAAACCGTGTGTGAGTGTTCCCGTGAGTGCCAAGTCGGTCACTCTGACCCGCTGCCTCGCCAGCCTTCTGGCAGGCCTCGCCCTGACTTCCGCCGCGTCGGCCCTGCCGTCCTGCATCGAAGCCCAGCGCAAGGTCGACGAGGCGAACGCCCTGCGCTTCCAGGCGCGTCAGGAAGCCCGCCTGGGCAACCATGACCGCGTCTGCGACACGCTCGACGAGGTGGGCGACCGCTACGACGATGCCCGCGACGCGTTCGAGCGATGTGGCGAGGGCGTCGTGGCCATCGACCTCCGCAGCGAGCTGCGGGGTCTGCGGATCGCCAAGAAAATCAACCGCTGCGACTGACCGGGTGCGCGATCGCACCTCGGACGCCCCGTTCCTGAAGCATCACCCCGATACGCGCGACGCTGGTCGCCGAGAAGGTTCTGCGCCGATGACCCCCGCCACGCTCTCCAACGACATCGAGCCCGCCGTCACCCGCACCGGTCCGTCCTTCGCGGCCGCCCTGTGCGGCTTCGTCAGCACCACCGTCGCCACGACGATGCTGCTGATGCTGATCGGCACGTTCTGATTACGGCGCGACCGACCAGAATCTCTGGCGGTTGAACAGCATCTCCTGGGAGCCGATCTTCGGGGCCGGCTCCGTCCTGCGTCCGCAATCGTGCTCGACCGGCTTCGTGACGGCCGCCAGCGTCGCGGGCGCCGCCGGTATCAGGCCGAGGCGGGACTGCACCTCCGGCTGCCGCGCCGCCGCGATGGTCAACACGCAGGCGATCAGGCCGCCGGCAACAGTTCCGAGAACGAAATTCAACATCGGGGTGGGGATCCGGGGGCCGGTTCCTTTCGGCCGCACAGCGTCGTCGAGAACCAACCCGGCGGGATCATGGCGGATGCGGCGCTCACGCGCTTTTAACTCCTGATCTGCGACAGCTACGCGCTAGCTTGCCTCAGTGGCAGGTCCGACGACGGGGCTGGACCGCCGATGAACTACGCCGCCAACGCCTACGCCAAGACTTCTCACAGCGCGCTGTCGCCCCGCGAAGCCGAATCCGCCGTGCTGCTGAAGGCGGCCCAGAAGCTGATCGGTGCTAGTCAGGGTCTCGTCAGCGGCGACGCCGGCCGGATCAACGAGGCCCTGTCGTTCAACCAGCGGGTCTGGACGCTGCTGACCTCCGAGGCGACGTCCGCGGAGAACCCGCTCCCCGCCGACGTGAAGCAGGGCGTCGGTCGCCTGGGCGTGTTCGTGCTCCAGAGCTGCATCGACACCATGATCGCCCCGACGCCGGAGAAGATCGCCACGCTGGTGTCGATCAACAACCACATCGCCGCCGGCCTCCAGGGCAATCCCGGCTAGAGGCCGGGCCTCGTCAGGGAGCCGCCGCCTGATCCGCCACGTCGGCCTGCGATGCCGAGCCGGCGGCCTCCCACTCGACGAGTTTGCGGCTCAGCTTGAGCGACCGGTAATACTCGCCGGCCTCGACGGCCTGCGCGATCGCGGCGATCTGCTCGGCCGCGGCCGGCGCCAGCCCGAGCAGGTCGGTGGCCTGCCGGAAGAACAGGTCGATGCTCTGCGTCGGGTCGTCGGCGAGGTAGATGACCGTCAGCGTCAGGTGGAGACGCTTGCAGGCCGTGTCGGCCTCGCTCTCCGTGATGATCTCGCTCTCGCGCAGGAACTTGCACTGCGTCTCGATCAGGAAGGTCGAGCGACGGTCGCCGTTGCGCAGCAGCGCGCCGTTGATGATCAGCCGCTCGAACGGCTTGAGTTCCAGGCGCAGGGGCATCGGGCGTTCCTTTCTAGAAGACCCGGCGATCTCATTCGTGAACCGTTAACGTTTTGAGAATTTCCGGCGGCCT
The DNA here is from genome assembly GCF_028583545.1 of Methylobacterium sp. NMS14P. Taxonomy (NCBI): domain Bacteria; kingdom Pseudomonadati; phylum Pseudomonadota; class Alphaproteobacteria; order Hyphomicrobiales; family Methylobacteriaceae; genus Methylobacterium; species Methylobacterium sp. NMS14P. The sequence goes on from NZ_CP087106.1 coordinate 5,944,839, forward strand.
CGCCACCGTTGCGGCGGGCGACCGCCGTGGTAAACTCAGACAAATCACAGTGCACTGCGATCTGTCGAGGAGGTCCGATGGCGGCGCAGCCGGATCGTCGCGCGCGGTATCCGAGCCTCGCCGGGAAGCGCGTCCTCGTGACCGGCGGCGCCTCGGGCATCGGCGAGGGGCTGGTCGAGGCCTTCGTCGGTCAGGGTGCCCGCGTCCTGTTCTGCGATATCGCGGACGATGCGGCCCGCGCCGTGGTGGCGGGTCTCGCGCCCGGCGCCGCGCACGCTCCGCTCTACCGGCGCTGCGACCTGACCGATGTCGAGGCGGTCCGCGCACTGGTCGCCGAGGCCGACACGTCCCTGGGCGGGCTCGACGTCCTGATCAACAATGCCGGCAACGACGACCGCCACGCTCTCGCGGACGTGACGCCCGCCTACTGGGACGACCGGATGGCGGTGAACCTGCGCCACCTGTTCTTCGCCGCCCAGGCGGCGGTTCCGGCCATGCGGCGCGCCGGCGGCGGCGTGATCCTCAACTTCGGGTCGATCAGCTGGCATCTCGGGCTCAGGGAGATGCCGCTCTACCAGACCGCCAAGGCGGCGATCGAGGGAATGACCCGCGCCCTGGCCCGCGACCTCGGCCGCGACAACATCCGGGTGGCGTCGATCGTGCCCGGCAACGTCCAGACGCCCCGGCAGGAGCGATGGTACTCGCCGGAGGGCGAGGCGGAGATCGTCGCCGCACAATGCCTCGGTGGGCGGATCCAGCCGGCCGACGTCGCCGCGCTGGTCCTGTTCCTGGCCTCGGACGACGCGCGCATGTGCACGGGCCACCCGTACTTCGTGGACGCGGGCTGGCGCTGAGCCGGCGGCGGGTAAGGACTCGGCCGGACCAGGGTCGCCACCTGCGCTCCGGCCCGGCCCGCTCCCGTGCCTCAGTCGCACGTCTCCTTCTTCACGGTCTTCGAGTCGCCCATGTCGTTCTCCTTGCGCACCGTCTTGGTGACGCAGCCGTCGCCGTGGTCGTGGACGGTCACGGACTTCGACTCGGTGGCCGGGCGGTCGACGACGACCGCCGGACGGTCGCGCTCGATGACGGTGGTCTGGGCGTGCGCGGCGGCGCCGAGGCTCAACAGGGCGGCGGTCGCGAGCAAGGTCGTGCGCATGCGGAAACTCCAATACCGATTTCGGTACCGGGTAACGGCAATGCCAGCTTGGGCGTTCCGCGGATTCTCGGTGTCGTGAGGCGGGCCGAACCCGTAACCAACTTGGCTCGGCCCGCGCGCCGTTCGGCATGAGGTGCAGCCGGAGCGACGGCGCCAAAGACCGCGGAAGCCGACTCGTGGCAACCCCGGCGGACTACGTGCGCGGCGCGCCCGGACTTCAACCGCCCGTCATCGGGGGGAAGAAGGCGATCTCGCGGGCCCCGGCGATCGGCGCGTCCGGCTTGGCATGGGCCCGGTCGATCGCCGCGCGAACGACGCCCGGATCCTCGAAGGCGTAGGCGTACTCCTCGCCCCGGCCCCGGAGCCACCCGACGAGGTCGGCAACGGTGGCGACTTCCGGCGGCGGCGCCAGCTCCTCCTCTGAGCGTCCGATCCGCTCGCGGACCCAGGCGAAATAGACGAGCTTCATCGCTTCACCGTACCGGAGACAGGGCAGGGACCGCGCGTCCCGGAGGCGGGTCCGTCAGCGCGGGTCGTCGATGACGTGCTTGATCCCGGCCCGCATGTAGTCCCAGCCGGTCCACAGCGTGAGCGCGGCGGCGAGCCACAGGAGCGTCAGGCCGATCGCCTCGGTTCCCGGGAGCACCGTCTCGCCCGCCGGGCCGGCCACCAGGAAGCCGAGCGCCAGGAGCTGCACGGTGGTCTTCCACTTGGCGATCCGGCTGACCGGCACGCCGACCTTCAGCTCCGCCAGATACTCGCGCAGGCCGGAGACCAGCACCTCGCGGCACAGGATCACGATCGCCGCCCAGATGTTCGAGCCGACGATGGTGTGGTCCGCCGCCAGCATCAGCAGGCAGGCCGAGACCAGGAGCTTGTCGGCGATCGGATCGAGCATCCGGCCGAGCGCGGAGCTCTGGTGGTAGGTGCGGGCGACGTAGCCGTCGAGGTAGTCGGTGATCGCGGCCGCGACGAACACCCCCAGCGCCGTCCACCGCGCCGTGTGGGATTCGGGCCAGAACAGCAGCGCGACCATCACCGGCACGGCAACGAGGCGCCCGTAGGTCAGGCAATTCGCGAGCGTCCAGGCCGGCGACCGTCGTCGGGGAAGGACGGCGTTCATCGCAGGGGTGAAATCAGAGCGGGGCCCGGGCGTCAACGCCTCAGATCCCGCCTCGGCCATCGCGGCCGGGTTCTCAGGCGCCGGCATGGAAGAAGTCGTAGACCGCCCGCGCGGTGGCGGCGTTCACGCCCGGGGTCCTGGCCAGATCCTCGAAGGCGGCGCGCTCGATCGCCTTCACGGTCCCGAAGTGGTGCAGCAGCGCGCGCTTGCGGCTCGGCCCGATGCCGGCGATCTCGTCCAACGGATTCCTCACCATCTCACGCTTCCGCTTGGCCCGGTGGCTGCCGATGGCGAAGCGGTGCGCCTCGTCGCGGAGCCGCTGCACGAAGTAGAGCGTCGGGTCGCGCGGCGGAAGCTTGAAGGGCGGCCGGCCGGGCACGAAAAACGTCTCGCGGCCGGCATCGCGGTCGCGGCCCTTGGCGACGCCGATCAGGGGCACGCCCGCGACGCCGACTTCCTCCAGCGCCGCCCGCGCGGCGTCGAGCTGGCCCTTGCCGCCGTCGATCAGCACGAGGTCCGGCCAGGCCGGGAACGCCTCGCTCTCGTCCGCCGGCGCGGGCACCGGCTCCGGCACGCCGCCCTCGGCCGCGGAGGCGGCCGCCTCTCGCTCGGTGCGCGGCGCCTCCTTCACGAGCCTCTTGAACCGCCGCTGCAGCACCTCGCGCATCATGCCGTAATCGTCGCCGGGGGTGAGGTCCTCGGACTTGATGTTGAACGTGCGGTAGTGCGCCTTCATGAAGCCCGTCGGGCCGGCGACGATCATGCCGCCGACCGCGTTCGTGCCCATGATGTGCGAGTTGTCGTAGACCTCGATCCGCCGGGGCGCCCTGTCGAGCCCGAAGGCCTGGCCGAGCGCCGCCAGCAGCTTGCCCTGCGAGGCCGTGTCGGCGAGGCGCCGCGCCAGCGCCTCCTTGGCGTTGCGCTGGGCGTAGTCGACGAGGTTCTTCCGCTCGCCGCGGCTCGGCCGGTGGATCTCGACGCGGTACTCCACCCGGCTCGACAGGGCCGCCGCCACCAGCTCCGCGTCCTCGATCGCGTGGCTCGTCAGCACCGTCCGGGGCGCGGGCTTGTCGTCGTAGAACTGGCCGATGAACGAGCCCAGCACCTCGTCGGGCGTCATCGTCCGGTCGGCTTTCGGGAAATAGGCGCGGTTGCCCCAGTTCTGGAAGTTCCGGAAGAAAAACACCTCGATGCAGAACTGGCCGGCCTGCTCGTCGAGGGCGAACACGTCCGCCTCCTCGACGCCCTGGGTGTTGACCCCCTGCACGCCCTGGATCGCCGAGAGGGCGGCGATGCGGTCGCGGAACCGGGCGGCGCGCTCGAACTCCATCGTCTCGGACGCCGCCTGCATCTCGGCGCGCATCCGGTCCTTCACGGCGTTCGACTTGCCGGCGAGGAACGCCCGCGCGGAATCCGCCATGGCGGCGTAGTCCTCGGGCCCGATCTCGCCCGTGCAGGGTCCGGAGCAGCGCTTGATCTGGTAGAGCAGGCAGGGCCGGGTGCGGTTCTCGTAGTAGCTGTCGGTGCAGGTGCGCAGCAGGAAGGCGCGCTGCAGGGCGTTCACCGTCCGGTTCACCGCCCAGACACTGGCGAAGGGGCCGTAATAGTTGCCCTTCCGGCGCCGGGCGCCCCGGTGCTTGACGATCTGCGGGGCGGGGCCGTCGTCGGTGACCAGGATGTAGGGGAACGACTTGTCGTCCCGCATCAGCACGTTGAAGCGGGGCTTCAGCTGCTTGATCAGGTTGGCTTCGAGGAGGAGCGCCTCGGTCTCGGTCGCGGTGGTGACGAACTCCATCGCCGCCGTCTGCGAGATCATCCGGGCGATGCGGTTCGAGTGCGCCTGGCCCCGCGCGTAGGAGCCGACCCGCGCCTTCAGGTTCTTGGCCTTGCCAACGTAGAGGACGTCGCCGCGATGGTCGAACATCCGGTAGACGCCCGGCGAGGACGGCAGGGTCGACCAGAACCTACGGATCACCTCGGTGCCGGCCTGGACGGCGCCCGCCTCGAAGTCGAAGTCGATCTCCGGCGCCTCCGTCTCGGAGAGGCCGGCTTCCGGCTCGTCGGCGGTCTCGTCCCGCTCGGCGTCGCGGCCGTCGTCGAAGGTGTCGGGGGGCAGGTCTGAGAGGGCTCTGCGGCTCATACCGCAGATCTAAGCGTTCCGAAGCGCCAAGGGGACCGGGGCGGCGACAAAAATCGCGCGCCCGGTCCGATCGATCAGTCGAACAGCGAGTCGATGTCGCTCTGGTCGACGTGGCCGATATCGTGGTCGAGCTTGGGCCCGTTGAGGAGCGAGCTCTCGTCGTCCAGGGAGGTCGGCACCGGCATCACGGTGATGAGCTCCTTGAAGCTGTCGAGCTCCGACCACGTGGCGATGAGCCGGTCGAGATGCTCCTCGATGAACTTCATCACGCTGACGATCTTGGTGATCCGCTGGCCGGTCAGGTCCTGGAAGTTGCAGGCCTCGTAGGCGGTGATCACGCGCTCGAGGATCACGTCGACGTGCTGCTTCGTGCCGGGCGGCAGCGTCGCGGCGTTGAGCATGCCGGCGTGGCTCTCGATCTCCTCGATCGCGCCGAGGAGCTGCGTGGTGGCGCGCTCCGTCGAGTCGACCACCGCGTCGAGCTCGTCGGCCGCCCGGCGCATGCCCTTGCCGGTATTCTCGGTCCGGTGCAGCGTCGCCAGCTCCGACTTGGTGCGGGTGATCGCCTCCTTCATCACGTCGAGCTCGGTGCGCATCGCCAGCGCCTCGTGCAGCTCGCGGCGGCACGACTCGATGGTCTCGCTCGCGCTCATCTGCGTGACGCGGCGCAAGTCCTGGATGGCGTTGAAGATCTCCTCGAGGCGCTCGCTCGAGGCGGACGCCCCAGGCCCGGGAGGAGGAGCCGCGGGAAGCCCGAGACTGTCTTCGATGCGATAGCGCTTCTGGGTCATCGTCCGGGCGTGGGCGTTCGGGTTCCGTCGCCGCGACTGTCTACCATAACGGTTAGCGGACTGTGACTGCCGCGCTTCATGCGGCGGCCTCGGTAATCTCTGAGGCGAGGCCCGTGCCGCGCGGTGAGGCTTAACCGCCGATTCACGCTGGCGGCGACCGGCCGGGGAGAGGCCGGGCCACGCCGGCGATTCACCACGTTCGTTCACCTGATTCGGTAAAATTCAACGGGATCGTTCGCGGGCCGGGAGCAAGGGCTCCGGCTCGGGAGCATGCGACGATGCGGCGTTCAGTCCGTCTGGGAATGGGGGTGGCTGCGGCCGCGTTCGTGCTGTGCGGCCCCGCCCGGGCGCAGCAGGCGCGCTACGCCGAGGGCGGCTACGGCGGCGGCCTGATCGAGTATCTCGTCACCGGCAGTGCCGGCGGCAGCGGCGCCGGGCGCGGCTGGCCGCAGCGCGCCACCCCGCAGCAGCGGGTCGCGGCCTATTCCGGCGAGCTGGTGCCGGTGGAGCCGGAACCCTCCCAGGCCTACGGACAGGCTTACGGACAGTCCTACGGTGCCCCCCAGACTTACGGCGCGCCGCCCGCGGCGGCCTACGGCTCACCCCCGGCGGATCCGGGCCGGATCGGCCGCGCGGTCTCGCCGGAGTACCAGCGCCAGGAGGTCGCCTTCGCGGGGCGGCAGAAGCCCGGCACGATAGTGATCGATACCGCCGGCAAGCATCTCTACCTCGTGCAGGCCGGGCAGCGCGCCCTGCGCTACGGGATCGGCGTCGGCCGCCCCGGCTTCGCCTGGAGCGGTCTCAAGACGGTCAGCCGCAAGGCGGAGTGGCCGGACTGGACGCCGCCGGCCGAGATGCTGGCCCGCCGACCCGATCTGCCGCGCCACATGGCCGGCGGCCCGGAGAACCCGCTGGGCGCCCGCGCCCTCTATCTCGGCTCGTCGCTCTACCGGATCCACGGGACGAACGAGCCCAACACGATCGGCCAGTCGGTCTCGTCGGGGTGCATCCGGATGATGAACGACGACGTCATCGATCTCTACGAGCGCGTGCCGGTGGGAACGCGGGTCGAGGTCCTCTGAGCGCCCGCCGCGACCCCGTCGCGGGCCGAATATCCCGGAGACAAAGAAGGCCCGGCCGCGCCTGACGCGACCGGGCCTCCCGCTCGGTGTGGGGACGATCAGGTCCAGTCGCTGTCGTCGCCGCCACCGAGGTCGCCGCCGAAATCGCCGCCCGGATCGCTGTAGCCGGCGTCCTGGAAGCTACCCATGTCGCCGCCGCTGTTGTCGAGGGCCGAACCGAGATCCTGGTTGCCGCCGCCGTCGCCGTAGTAGTTGTTGACGACGGTCTCGCCGCTCCCGCCGCCCAGGCCCGCCGCCGCGGCGCTGCCGAGGCTGGAATGGCCGCCCGCGAAGGCGTTCGACAGGGCGCTGCCGAGGAGCATGCCGCCCGCCGCGCCGGCCGCCATGGGCAGGGCCGTCGCCATGAAGCCGCCGCCGCGCGCCGGGGCCTGGGGCTGGCCGCCCCACGGACCGCCCTGCTGCTGCGGGTAACCGCCCTGCTGCGGGTAGCCCTGCTGCGGATAACCCTGCGGCGGCGGGCCGCCCTGATTGCCCCAGGGCTGGCCGCCCGGGCGCGGCTGGCCGTAGCCGGGCTGGGGCTCCTGGCGCTGCTGGCTGCCGCCGCCGAAGATGCTCGACAGGAAGCCGCCGCCCCCGGAGGACTGGGCCGGGGCCGCCTGGCTGCGGGCCTGCTCCAACTGCTGGTTCAGGCTCTTGATCGCCTCTTCCTGCACGTAGATCAGCTGCGCCATGGCGTAGGGCGCGTAGGGCTGCGCGCGGAGCTTGTCGGCGATGAAGCGCTCCGCCTCCGCGTCGCGGGGCTGGGTCTGCGCCTGCTCCAGCCGCTGGAAGATTCCCGAAATGACGTCGCGTTCTTCGCTGTTCATGGAGTCGTCCTCCTCGAATCTCACCCGCGGGCCCGAACGCGCCGCATGGCAGCTAGGACATGGGTGCGCGGCGACGCTTTGTCAGGGGGATTGCGAAAACTTCATCCGCCTGTCCCGAAACGCGAGAAGCCCGACCTTCCGGCCGGGCTTCCTGCAGGCAGAGTGTGGGGCGCGGCCGCGGCCGCGCCGACGCGATCCTAGAACGTGCCGAACTTGTAGTTCAGGCCGGCGCGGACGACGGCGAACTGGTCGTCGCGGCGGCCGACCCCGCTGTAGACGACCGGGAAGTTGTTGGCAGCGTTGATGACGAACGCGCCCTGGTTGCGGGTGCCGCGGTCGAGGTTGACGTACAGGCCTTCGACCTTGAGCGTCACCGCCGAGGAGCGGAAGAAGTTCAGGAACGAGTCGGTCGGCAGGGCGTACTCGATGCCGCCGCCGGCGGCCCAGCCGGTGCGGAAGCTGTCGTTGCCGGCGAAGCCGCCGAAGGAGCGGTCGGCGCTGCCCGAGCCGTAGGCGAAGCCGCCGGTGCCGTACACGAGGGTGCGGTCGAAGGCGTAGCCGAGGCGGCCGCGCACCGTGCCGAAGAAGTCGAGGCTGGAGAGGCCGCGCGGGTCGGTGAGGTAGTAGCCGGGGGCGACGGCGCCGGAGACGAAGGCGTTGTTCCGGCTGCGGCCGAAGTCGAGGTACT